>SKZO01000084.1 GCA_007127335.1 Spirochaetales bacterium
TAGTCACATGAAGACCACTTCCGTGTCCCATCTGAAGGCACACCTCAGCGAGATGCTGCGGGCGGTGAAGGCGGGCGAAGAGGTGCTTGTCCTCGAGCACCGGCGGCCGGTTGCGCTCATCCGGCCCCACGGCGGTGAGTCAATGATCCTCCGCGAGCCAACCGCGACCTACACGCCCGCGGCACTGAGTCCGCTTACCGCAACAGACCCGCGTGATGCACTGAACGATGAGCGGGCTGAGCGATGGTAGCGTACCTGGACTCCTCGGTGGTCCTCCGCCACATCCTGCTTGGAGAGATTGCGATCGAACATGCCTTCGCGGTCGAGCGAGTCGTCGCGAGCGAGCTGCTCGAGATAGAGTGCCGCCGCATACTGCATCGCTACCGGTTGAACGGCGACCTCGACGATGAGAGCCTCCCGCAGGCCCTTGAACGACTCGACCAGGTCCTCGCCGGGGTCACGCTCCTCGCGCTCACCCACGGGGTGAAGAAGCGGGCGATGGAGGCATTTCCGGTTGTCGTCAAGACGCTCGATGCGCTCCACCTCGCCTCCGCGCTCGTCTACGCAGAACAATACGCCGATTCCGAATCACAGGAGACGCTCCTCCTCTTCTCACACGATGAAGCGATGAACCGCTGTGCGCGCGCCCTCGGGCTCGCGACGCCGTTGCGGTAACGGGGCGTGGAACCCCGCGCTATCTCAGGTACGCAAGGAGTCGCTCGAGCGACGGGCCGAGGATCGACGTTCGGTCCGCCGGCGGAACGAAGTCGCAGTGTGATCGCACCGCCTCGATCGACTGGCGATAGGTCATCCGGCCACGCACGACGGGGTAGTCCGAGCCCCAGAGGAGCCGGTCGGGACCGAAGTGCTCGTAGAGCGCGCGGACGATCCGGCGCACGTCGGAGAAGGGGAAGTCCCAGGTCGACTCACTCGCGTAGGAGAAGCCGGACGCCTTGATGAAGAGGTTGTTGTCCCGGTTGTGATCGATCTGCGCGGAGACCACGAGGGCCCGGTCCACCCCGTTCAGGTCCATTTCGTGGAGCAGTTGCTCGACCCTCCCCCGTGAGTCCGGGTCAGGGACCTGCGGGCCGTAGGGCCACGCGGCCCAGGCGTGGCAGTGGCTGTCGATGATCATCGCGGCGTGATCCATTGCGGCGGTATGTCGAGCCCGAAGCCCGGCTCGTCGGACGGCACGAGCCACCCGTCGCGGGGAACCGCCTGTCCCGGAATGCGTGCGGCTTCCTCCGGAGGAACTCCGGGCGGCGAGGCGACGAAGCACTCGCCCCACGGTGAGGAGGGAGTCGCGAAGGTGAAGTGCTGGCCGAACGGAGAGTTTCCACCGCCGTGCAGCATGACCTGTACGCCGCCGGCGTCGGCGGCCGCCGCGATCCTCTGCACCGTCGTCATACCGCCGCACCAATTGATGTCCGGCTGCAGGATATCTACGACGCCGTGACGCACGGCCCACCCGAAGGGCAGGTGCGTGTACCAGTGCTCTCCGGTGGCGAGGGTCTGCCACGGCAGGCGCTCGCGCAACGCGACATGGGCGTCGAGATCCTCAGGAATGAGGCACTCCTCCATCCACTTCAGTCGGTACGGCCGCAGGGTCTCGGCGAGCCGGACGGTGTACTCCACGTCGAACGCCATCCAGCAGTCGAGCATGAGCTCGCACTCGTCACCGATCGTCTCCCTCGCCTTCGCGACAAAGGCCTCGTTTCGCCGCAGACCGTCGAGTCCGTCGGCCGGACCGTACGGACAGGCAAGCTTGAACGCCGTGAACCCGAGCTCCTTGTACCAGTCGTAGTCGTTCCCGGTGGCGTAGCAGAAGACCCGGTCCTTCTGCGGGCCGCCAAGGAGGCGGTAGACAGGCTGTCCAAGAAGCTTGCCCTTGAGGTCCCACAATGCCAGATCAATGCCACTGATAGCGTAGGAGGCAAGGCCGACGGTGCCGTAGGGTTTGGTGAGCCGGAACATCATGTCGGCCGCCTTCTCAACGGCCATGCAATCCTCGCCCACGAGCTGCCCGGCAAGGTGCTCGACCACGGGGCTCGATACGGCAGCGCCATTGAGCGTGCCAAGACCGTACGTCCCATCCTCCGCGGTGACCCTGACCCAGGCCCCCTCCCAGGCCGGGAGCCAGAGACTCCGATGGCGCTTCACCTTTGAGTACCGCGACATGGGGTTCGCAACTTCGGCCTCCGCCGCCCATGAGGCCCGACGAGGCTGAGTCTTCGACTCCGATTTCGGAAGCGATACGTCCACCACGCTGATCTCAGTTATCTTCACAGGAAACCTCCCCGGTACTCAGTGATAGAGCTCTGCGATATCGATGCCCGCACCGCCGGCGTCTGCCGACCGGTAGTGGTACGGATAGCCAATGAGGAGCTCGACGCTGTTCTCTCCGGCGAGATCGACGAGCGACCTCGCGTGGACCGCGCTGAGGGTCATGGGTTTCTCAAGGAGCAAGTGAAGCCCGTGAGTGAGGCAGGTTCGCGTTATCTCGTAGTGCGTGGCGTGCGGCGGCATCGCGATGCGACAGCACCCCGGGCATGTGCGCCTCGGTCGCCCACCACCCGGTTCCTATTACCCCTATACGCGCCCTGGCCATTCCGTACCCCTCGAGGACCGATGGTACTCTCACCGGTGCGCCGCACGCAAGGTCGTGCCGGCACAGTTCCCGCCATTGCCGGGTCCTGATATGATTCCGTATGAAACACTACGACGTGGCGGCATACGTCTGGCCGGCCTACACCGGTGACGAGGAACGCACCCGGATGTTCTGGCCGGAGGGCATGGGCGAGTGGCAATCGGTCAGGAACGCGGTGAGGAAGTTCGACGGGCATAGCTGGCCGCGGAAGCCGTTGTGGGGCTACGTGAACGAGGCCGACCCGCACGTCATGGAGATGCAGATCGACGTCGCGGCCGAGCACGGGGTCAACGTCTTTCTCTACGACTGGTACTGGTACGACCGACGCCCCTTCCTGGAGAACTGCCTCAACGACGGATACCTGAAGGCGCGAAATAACGACCGGGTGAAGTTCTACCTGATGTGGGCGAACCACGACGTGAAGAACATCTGGGACATACGGATCTCTCATGAAGAGTCGAACACGATATGGGACGGCGCGGTGGATCGCGCCGAGTTCGAGCGCGTCGCAGATCGGCTCATCCACCGGTATTTTGGTCACCCCTCGTACTACACGATCGACGGGAAGCCGATCTTCATGGTCTACGACGTCGGCAACCTCATCCGCGGACTCGGCGGAGTGGAGGAGACGCGGGAGGCGATCGA
>SKZO01000129.1 GCA_007127335.1 Spirochaetales bacterium
GAGGCGCGGGCGTGGCTGCGCCGCTCGACGGCCAACAGGGCGAGGAGCGCGATCGCCTTTCGCGTGTCTACGCGTGCGGCCTTTCCGCCGCACTCGATTGCGGGCGGGCCGAGCAGCCGCACGTGGAACGCTGCCGTTACGTTCATCGGGCCGGAAAGCCACGGCCTCGAGCTGGATCCGTAACGAACTCGTAACGATCCGCGGGTATCATGATGCAATCATGACTGAAGTGGTGGGACCTGACAAGTCAGGAACTGACAGGTCACCTGTCCCGCGGGGAGGAAACATGAGAGTGTTGGTAGCAGGCTCAACCGGCATGGTGGGCGGTGAGGTCGCCCGCCAGCTCGCCGCCCGGGGCGACGAGGTCAGAGGGCTCGTCAGGGGTAGCGCCGACGAATCGAAAGTCGCGGCGCTGAGGGCGTCGGGCGTGACGGTCGTAGAGGGCGATCTGCGCGACGGACAGTCGCTGTCCGCGGCCTGTCAGGGTGTCGACGCTGTCGTGACGACCGTATCCGCCATGCCCTTCAGCTGGCAGGAGGGGAATACTATTGGCGATGTGGATCGCGACGGTACGATCCGGCTGATCGACGCGGCGAAACAGGCCGGTGTCAGGCGGTTCGTCCACACCTCGTTCCCGCACGAACCGGAGCCGACGTATCGGCTCGGCGAAGCAAAGGCGGCAGCGGAGCGGCACCTGGTTCGAAGCGGGATGGAGTACGCAATCCTCGCCGCGAACTACTTCACGGAGGTGTGGCTGAGCCCGGCGCTTGGATTCGACTACACCACCGGGTCGGTGACCATCTACGGTGACGGAACGAACCCGATGTCCTGGGTGAGTTATGTTGATGTTGCCAGAACCGCCTGTGAGGCGACATCGCGCCCGGAGGCGAGAAACGCCACGCTTCCGGTGGGCGGACCGGAAGCGCTCACGCCGCTCGATGTCGTTGCTATCTTCGAGGAGCGCAGCGGACGGAAATGGGATGTACAGCACATACCCGTCGAGTCGCTTCAGGAGCAGCTTGCCGCGGCAGACGATGAGATCCAGGAGAGCATTGCGACGCTCCAGATCGCATACGCGACCGCGCAGGCGTTCAGGATGAGGCCGGAGGACTATCTCCTGCAGACCGGCCTGAAATCGGTCCCGGAGTATGCCGAGCAGGTTGTTGCGCAATCTGCGGGGCAATCCGCCGGTGTGTAGACGCTTCGATCGATTCTGGGGGTACGATGTCCGACTATTACCGGTTCCTGGTAGGTGAGTTTCAGTGTGTCGCGGTGAGTGACGGATGGCATGAGTACGAGCCGGCCGACTTCTTCACCGGCGCGTCGCCGGAAGAGATACGCGCCGCGCTCGTGCGGTTCGGCATCACGAGCAGGCTTCTGACCACGCCCTACACCTTTCCCACGGTGAACACCGCGGAGCATCAGGTGCTCGTCGACACGGGCGCCGGTGGATTCCTCCCGTCGGCCGGAATGCTGCCGGCAAACCTCCGCAAGGCGGGTGTCCCGCCGGAAGCGATCGACGTGGTGATCCTCACCCATGCACATCCCGACCATATTGGCGGGCTGCTCGACGCGGAGGGCCGACCGCAGTACTTGAACGCCCGCCACTTCATCCCGCGACTCGAGTGGGAGTTCTGGTTTTCCGACGACGCGGCTACAAAGGCTCCGCAGGCCTTCGTTGATCTTGCACGCACGAAGCTTCGGCCTCTCGAATCGAGCATCGCGCTGGTTGAGCTTGATACGCAGATCGTGCCCGGAGTTACGCTCGTGGACGCTCGGGGTCACACGCCTGGACACAGCATGGTCACGTTCACCTCCGGTTCGTCGACGCTCCTGTTCGGGGCCGACGCCGTGGTGTTCCCGATCCATCTCGAGCATCCCGACTGGACCCCGGATCGCTACGACGTGGATCCGGTGGCCGCCGACGCGACCAAGCGCCGGATTGCCCGGCAGGCGGCCGCTCTGGACTGGCTCGTCCTGTTCCAGCACTTCGCGCCGTTCCCGGGGCTCGGCCGGGTCGTGCCTCACGATGGCGCCTGGCGGTGGGTGCCCGTCGAGATGCCGTAGCACGCGGCGGGAGCCGGCGGCGCAGCAGGGCGAGCTCGGAGAAGAGCACTCCGGCCAGGATGATCGCGGCGCCCGTGATCTCGAGCGCGGCAAGGTGCTCCGAGAGAAAGGCGACGCCCATAGCTGCGGCGAAGACCGGCTCGAGCGCGTAGATCGTGGTCGCCCGTATGGGAGTCGTGCCGGCCTGGAAGATCGTCTGGAGCCCGAGCGCGCCCACGGTTCCGAGCAGCATGAGGTAGGCGAGTGCGAACCAGAGCCGCGGGCCCGGCTCGAATCGCAACGGCTCGAAGACCAACGCGGCGACGAGCGACAGGACGCCGGCGACGAGAAACTGCGTGGGAACGAAGTCGATCGGGTCGCGGTCGCCGGAGAACCGGTCGACGAGCACGATGAAGAAGGCGAACGCCACGGCCGAGCCGACGGTGATGAGGTCGCCGACGTTCCAGTCGGCGGCCGCCCACGGCTGCGTCAGGACCGTGGCGCCGACGATCACGATGCCGAGCCCGACCACGTTCGCCGGGTTGAGCCGTCTGCGCGAGAAGATCCGTGCGAGCGGCGGCACGAAGACCGCGAAGAGGTAGGTCAGAAAGGCCGAACGGGCCGCCGTCGTAAAGGCGAGCCCGCCGGTCTGCATCGTGTAGCCTGCGAACACGGCCAGGCCAAGGAGTACGCCGCGACCCGCGCCGCGCCACCAGCGTCGGCCCCTCCACGCAAGGACCGGTCCCACGATCGCCGCCGCGCCCAGAAAACGCACCGCGATGAGAAGAAGCGGGCTGATGTGCGAGAGCCCGGCGCGCGTCACCGCGAAGGTGCCGCCCCAGATGATCGTCGCGAGCACGAGGAAGAGCTCGGAAACGAGGCGGCTGCGGACCGGCGGAGGGACGGTGGAAGGTGTCATGCTGATGTCGTATGATAGCGGCGCGTGGACCGGGTGTCCATTGCGCCGCGGGTCTCCTGCGTTTCGGCGGGATCCCGCGCATGTCGCCCGCGAGCGCCGGGGGAGGTACGCATGGCTTCACGGTACACACACTGGACGTGGATCACGACCGACGTGAACACGCCTGATGACGAGTGGAAGCGCCGGTTTGACGTTATGAAGCGCGCCGGCATCGATGCGATCCTTCCGGAGGTCGTCGGCAACAGCTCCGCCGCGTACGCGAGCCGCCACCTGCCGGTGAGCGGCCACTGGCTCGAGCAGATCCTGCCGCTCGCGCGCGAGGC
>SKZO01000369.1 GCA_007127335.1 Spirochaetales bacterium
ACACTCCTCAATGGTAGTCCACGACTTCGACGTCGTATGCATCGCCGTCTTCCCAACGGAAACATATCCGCCACTGGTCATTGACGCGTATGCTGAACTGGTCTGCTCGACTGCCGGAGAGTTTCTCCAGCCGGTTGTTCGGTGGTATTCGAAGGTCCTGCAGAACGCCGGCGTTGTTCAGCATCCTGAGTTTTCGCCTGATTCGGTCCTGCAAATCACGAGACATTGACCGTGACTGCCGGCCAACCCAAATCGAAGAGGTCAGCTTCGATCCAAAAGACCGAATCATGCTCCATAGTAATGCCTCACATTAGTAATGTCAAGCATGCATAAGCGAGCCCCGATCAGGAACGCCTTCCCCGCTCCCTTCGTTGACCACGATCCGCCTATCTGTCACGATCTGCCTTCGAAGCGAAGAGGCGACGTATGGACAACGAATGGCTGATAGGAGAGACCGGGCTGTATCGCGGCTCGCCGCGGGGCGGCTGGACGCAGGCGGGCGCCTACGCGTACTGCATCAACGGGATCGCAGAGCTCGATTCCGGCCTCGTGCTCGGTTCCGAGAGCGGGTGCTGGTTCGCGCCCGCCGACGGCCGGTGGGTGCAGTGGCACGACGAGACGCTCACGAGCGTGATGGCGGTCGCGTCGGCGCCGGTGGGCGCCGGCGTGGTCGCGGCGTCGGCGTTTGGCGTGGCTACGGCGGAGGAAGACGATGCCGGTACGCTGCGGTGGCGCTGGCACTCGGACGGACTGCCGGTGAACGCGCGCTACAGTAACGCGATACTCGCCGACCCGTCTGATCCGCTTCGCTGGCTCGTTGGGACGGAAGCCGGAGTGCTCGTGCGTGAGCACGCGGATGACAAGTGGGTCTACAGCTCGTTATCCCGGCTCCCGGTGCGTGCGCTCTGCTCCGCGGCGGACGCCTACTGGGCGGGCACCGACGGCGCCGGAGTCTGGCGAAGCGACGACGGCGTCTCGTGGCGGCGTGCCGGGACGGGACTCGACGAGGCGACCGTCTACGCGCTTGCCTGGACCGGCGACTCGCTTCTGGCCGGGCTCGAGGGAGGGCTTGCTGTCGGCGACGGCGAGGGACACTGGCGGCCCCTTGGCCCCTCGCTTCGGGTGCGCTCCGTGGGGGCCTCCGAGGGCGTCTGGCTTGCCGGCGCGAATCCAGGTGGACTGTGGTGGTCGGATGATCGTGGGGCGTGCTGGCGAAGGAGCGGCTTCCATTCGGTACGAACGATCGCACGGAGGGCGTCGGCATGAACCAGGAGAGCTACAGCCGTGAGGTGGACGGACGCGCGAAGGAGATCGTGCGCGCGATGGCCGAGCGCAAGGCGGAGTCGCTGTGGGCCGCGCACGCGCTGCTGTCGGTAGGACGGGGTCACGATCGGATTGGTGAGATAGTCCGGCGCGATCTGGGGGGATTCACCCTCGGCCTTTCAGGCGCCGGCCCCTTTCAGGTGCTCCCCGCGATGCTCCTCCTCTGCCGCTGGGAGGACGAGCTCGACTCGGAAACCGTTGAGATAATCCGACGCTTCTTCACCCAGGGCGTTCTCGAGCGGGGCAACACGGAGAACCATTGGCTGATGTTCTATGCGGGCAACCTCCTTGCCGCAGAGCGGTGGGCCGACGAGCCGCTCTTCTGGAACGGCCGGCCGCCGGCGGCGGTGCACGCGGAGGCGACGCGGTGGATACTGGGTACGATCGAGCGCACCGCCCGGATCGGCCACCACGAGTACGATTCGCCCGGATATCACATCGAGCACATGGCGCCCCTGGTGGGTCTGTACGAGCACGCGAAGGACCCGCAGCTGCGTGCGCAGGTCGAACGGGTTCTGACGCTGCTCGTCGCGGACATGGCGCTCGAATACTACCGCGGTTCCTGGGCCGGAGGCCACAGCCGCGAAGGCTACCGCCAGAACACGTGGACGCGAAGCGGCCCCATTCAGACGCTGCAGTACCTCTACTTCGGCGGCGAGCCGCTCGACCCGGAGGTCCATCTCCACGGCTTTGCAGTGCCCGCGACGGTCTCCTCCTACCGGCCGCCGGCGCTCCTCGCGGAGATCGCGCTCGACCGCTCGACGCCTCATGCGGTCAAGAAGACGAAGGCGCCGCGGACGATCTTCCGTCACGTCGAACGGGAAGCCCGACCGGTGCGCAAGTACACCTGGATGAGCCGCTCCTTCGCGCTCGGCTCGTCGCAGCTGGGACTGCCCGGCGCCCCGGCCGGCCCCATCGACCTCGTCTCGTGGGATCTCACCTGGCACGGCGAGAAGCACGAGGCCAAGATCGGCTGCAACCATCCCTATCTCGATCCGGGCCGTTTCAGCGCCTTCCTCAACCCGCTTCCGCGCGACGCCCGACGGGCGATCGGCGGCGGAAAACCGTACCTCCAGCGCCCCGACCGACTCTTTGGCGCGTCACCGTACGAGCGGATGATGCAGCACGAAGGTACGGTGATCGTTCTCTACCGCATCCCGCCGGACGACGAATCGCCCTTCGTCAACCTCTACCTGCCCATGAGCGCCGAATGGGTTGCGAAGGGCGCATGGCTCTTCGCGGAGCTCGACGGGTTCTACGTCGGCATACGTCCCATAGGGCGCTACATCTGGGAGCACATTCGCGAGTCGTCGAACGACAGCACGATGGTGAGCGAGGGCGGCCTGATCGACACCTGGCTGCTGCGCATCCTCGACGCGCACGCGGGGCTCGTCCTCGAGGCGGTGGAGGCCGACGATGCAGGCGCCTTCGCCGCCTGGTGCGACCGCCGCGCCTCAGCCGACGCCGACCTTTCAGGATGGCCGGACGGGTCGGTCGTACGCGTTCCATCCACCGGCGGCAGCATGCTCGAGCTGGAGTACGACGGAGCGCACCGCGTGGACGGCGAGTCCATCGACTACGACTCCTGGCCGCTCTACGAGTCGCCGAATGCGCATGCCCTCGTGAACACCGGGAAGATGCGCTTAGGCCACGGCGACGACCGGATCGAGGTCGACTTCGAAATCGACCCCGCGAAGCCGCTCATGCCGATGCGGGTGGTTGGGTGACGGGATGTCCGCGCCGGTAGAGCACGATACCGCTCGCGTGGATGCGATCGCGCACGTGCTCCGGCAATCGCTCGAGCGAGACGATATCGCAGGCGACGGCCGACTCCCCGCCGGTCGCCGCCTCGGCGACGGCTTCCGCGGCGTAGACGTCGCCTCCTTCGATCGCGAGGTCTATGTCGAAATCGAGCCGCCGCGGTTCTCCCGCGGCGAGCGATCCGAAGAGGTAGACGGT
>SKZO01000136.1 GCA_007127335.1 Spirochaetales bacterium
GACCCCAATCATGCTGAATCCCGGCATCAAGACACGGATAATCGATCGGTACTGCGCTCGGTACCACCGAAAAGCGCAGACTCACTCTCAAAAGTTAGAACGTGTGAGAAAAGCGCGCTAAACGGTTTTTCTCGTGTGTTGTCAGGTACAGCAAGGCCATCGTGAGTTCGTCGACATTCCCCGTGTCGCACTCCATTGGCTATGCCTCTTCAGATGAACTGCTCCACGGAGACATAGAACAGTACTGAAAGCAGCTTTGCCGCGGCCTTGATGATAGGTCGGTGTCCATTCTTCATGTTGGAGGCGTTCTGGCGAGTGAAGGCACCCAGCTTCGCACCGACTTCAGCGCAGGTCATTCCGTACAGTTCACGGTAGACACGCATGTTCTCGCCCGGACTCATCGTAGGCTTGATAGATCGTGCCATCGCCCAACTAACCCCAGTGGTTATCGCCCGTGGCCCAGACAGTGCCGTCGCTCTGCAGCACGATCGAGTGGTCTTGCCCCGCGGTAACGGCAGTGGCATCGCACGGGTTGCCCGGTCTGACGAGGCTGCATGCGGTAGAGAGCAGTGCGAAGACAAGCAGCGCTCCTGACGCGATCGCTCGCATCCGTGCTGCGACTCGACGGTTCGTTTTCAAAGGACACCTCCGGTTGATCATCGTGGCTTCGTTCCTCGAGCGATGGCCGGCAACGACTCTTCGCATGCCGCCCCACTACCGCGGCAGCATCACCTGGGCGGCGGAGAGCACCTCGCCGTCCGACGTCCGGATCACCCGCTCGAAGAAGTGGAACGTCCGGGGCGAGGCGACGAGCACCCCGGTAACGACGTACTCCACCCCCAGAGCCCTCCCCAGCTCCGCGGCCCGCCTCGCGTCGGCAAGGTCCGCCGGAACGACCCTGCGGCTCTGCAGGAGCGACGAGACCGTCTCCGCCGGCGTGACCGGGAAGCCGGCCAGCCGACTGAGCGCCGAGTAGGTTCGCGCGATGACCAGGGCGCCCATATCCGGATCGAGCTCTCCCACCCCGGCGACTCCCAGAACCGCGATACTTCCCGGCGGCATGTTTCGCATGGAGAGACGAAGCTCGGTGACCACCGCCTCCACGTGCTGCTCCACCGCTCGGCCGGGGACCGGAGCGTGCCTGCGATACTGGTCGTAGCGTGCGCTACGGAGCTCGTGGGCGATCTTGAGCTCCTGCGCCAGGATCTCCCGGTAGCTCGAGAGCACGCCGAGCTCCCTCGCGAACACCGGCTCGTCCAGACGCAGCGCCGCGTTCTCCACGTCGAACTTGAACTCGCTGACCAGTCCCAGCAGCGATTCGGCCACGCCGGCCGAGAGCCCTCCCTCCGGAGCGCGGGATCGCTGGTCGTAGTAGCGCTGTCCGACCTCCACGATCACCTGCCCGTAGCGCAGCATCGTCGCCGCGCGAAGCGCCATCGCGTCGGTCACCCCGACGACCGGGTACTCCATCTCCACCCGCGCCACGGCAACCGGCACGGGAGCCATCCGCAGGAGCCGGGAGTCCTCACCGAGGTAGGTGGTCTCCACCGTGGCGATCCGCTGCTCCCCGGTGCGCGCCGCGCGCGGGACGTCGAGGAGCGCGACGAGAGTCTCGTAGTCCGAGTCGTGAAGCGCCGGGATCGTGTAGGTGACCGTCGAGCCGGCGATCCGGTGGTCGTAGCCCCAGGTGTCCACGACCCTCACGCCCGGCGCGAGCCGGACCTCTACGATGAGCTCTCTGGCCACCGGCACGATCAGCCGGCCGAGGCCGCTGCCGAAGATCCCTTCCATCGCTCGGCGGTCGTTGACGAACCGCGAGGTGCCGGAGCTCCAGTGCGCGATGTCGCGAATGAGAGCGAGGTTCGCTTCGGTGCCGAGCCCGACTGCGGAGATGGAAACACCGACGTCGCGATAGGCCTGCGCGAGCGCGCGGAACGCCTGCGGGTCCTGCACTCCCCGGGTAGGCAGGCCGTCGCTCAAGAGCACGATGCGGTTCACGTTCTCCGAGCTCAGATGCGCAAGCAGCTGAGCGAATCCCAGCTCCAGCCCGCCGTAGAGGTCGGTCCATCCTTCGGCCCTGAGCGCGCGGACCGCGGCGAGGAACCTCTTGCGCTCTTCGGGGCCCCGGATACGGGTTGTCGGCATGAGCACGCGGGCCTGCGTATCGAAGGAGACGAGCGACACGGTGTCGCCGTCGCGCATGCCGCGCGCGTAGACCTCCAGGCAATCCCTCACCCAGTCGATTTTGTTCGCCGCGCTCATGGAGCCGCTCGTGTCCACGACGAACGCGATATTGAGCGGCGGCAGGTCCTCAGCCGCGCGCCGGGCCGCCTGGACCCCGATCGAGACAACGAACTCCTGCCGCGCTGTGGAAACCTGATACTGCCCGGGGTAGGCGTAGACGCCCACCGCGCCCTCCGGTTCCGGGTAGCCGTAGTCGATCGCTGAGATGAACTGGCTCACCTGGATGTCGCGCGGCTGAACGATGATGCCCCGCCCGGCCAGGTACTCAGCCCGTGCGCCCGACCCTTCCTCCGCCGCACCCCCGGCGCCCGCGATTGCGACCGGGAACACGAGCAGCAGCACAACCAGAGCGCCGGCCAAAGCCGGATGCACCTTGTTCATCTGAACCTCCTCCCGGTTCCCCGGGTATCGCTCGCACCGATGCTCGTCCCGTGGGGGGACTGACGTCGCTATCGCCGGAACCCGATGCCCGCGTTGAGATTGACGTTGTACTCGTTCGGTGCGATGCTGGGGCCGCCGCGGTAGGATCCCCAGTCCGGATCACCGACCTTGAAGGGCCGCCAGGCAAGGTCCACACCGGCGTTGAGCACCAATCGACCCGTGCCGGGCATGAAATAGAAGTGGGCGCCCGCTCCTGCTCCAACTGGTGCAGCAAGAAGGAACAGAGGCTCCCATTCGCCGTAATACGATTCGAGCAGAACGTACCCGGAGCCGAACAACCCGGCCCCCAGGAGGATCCCCATCTTCCCGAAGTTGATGTCCCGGCCGTAGCCGAGAACCAGGTTGAGCCCGCCCCCCGTCAGAGCCGTGTCGCGGTAGGAATACACCGTGCGGCCCGTGGTGAAGGCGACCGCTTCCCCCGTGGCGAGGAACGGAGCAAGCTGAGCGTAGAATCCGTTCTTCCGTCCGACGAAGAACGTGAACACGGGACCGGTACCGAGCCGCGAGAAGTCCAACTCGCCGAAGTAGGGGTCAGACACGTTGCGGTACGCATGGACGTTGTACCCCAGGTTGATGAGCGTGACGTTCGCGAATA
>SKZO01000403.1 GCA_007127335.1 Spirochaetales bacterium
CACCGCGACATCGTCAACGAGCGACTGGATGAGCACCAGCATGATCGCGACGATGACGACGTTTTCGAGGAATGCGCGTGTCTTACTCATCTCACCACCCGTTCTCCGTAGTCATGGATATAGAGCTCGTCCGGAATCCTATCGCCAATATCGAAAAGTTTGAACCTGCATCGCGCGCCGTGCCTGCCTCCCGCTGAGAGGCCCGATCGGGTGTGATAGACTCTCATCGTGCGACGTTCCGACGATGGGCGATCCCACCGCCAGTACTCATGGTTCTCACCTCCTTCTAGTCTCGGAAATGTCCCGCATTTCCATGACTATGGCGCCGCAATAGTATACCCCACGTGTCACCACGCATAGCCCTCCTCGCACTGGCGCTCCTCACGGCGAGCAACGCAGCGTCCCAGCCGCTCCCGGACCCGTTGGAAGAGGAGGATCCCGCAACCCTGCTCGATTTCTCAATCGGCGACGCCGGTGTGTCGTTCTACGCCCTCGGGTCATGGACCACCGGCATCGCGCCCGGAATCGGGTGGATCGTCTCGGGTCGGACCGCGCCCGAACGAACGGTGACCCCCGGCTACCAGTTCCCGGGTCTCGAGCCGATCCCCTACTTCAACCGTCCGGACATGACCCTGTCGCTCTGGCTCCTCGAGCGCTACTTCTTCGAGACCTCGATCGCCGAGGATCTCGACCAGTCCACCATCCTTCTCGGATACGAAGGCCGCGAGGGGGAGAGCGTTCGATCGGTACTCATTGGAAACACGGGGATCGGCATCGGCCGGTACCCGTATCTGGGGTTCGGCGATGTCGACCCGGCCGGCGGCCGCAATGCCCCGGGGATGAGCGCGGCCTTCGAGACGCCGTGGAGCGAGCATGAGCTCATGGTCCTGTTCGCTGCGGCCGAAAAGGCGACAATACGCTACGCCGGCGGCGGAATCGTGAGCGAGTCACGAATCGCGGCGATCGACTACGAGCAGGACCAGCACTTCGTCCTGCCGGACGGCAACCTCGACTTCCTGAAGGTGTACGTCGAGACCGGCGAAGGCGGACGACTCGGCAGCGACGGCCGACGGTACCGCACGCTCGACCTGCACCGCGAGGCAAGCTTTTCGCTGTCCGACGGCACCCTCAGTTTCGAGACGGCGCCAGGGACACGGGTGGTCGTCTACTACGAGTCCGGCGGTGTCCCGGTTGGTGACCCGAGCCTTGGGTCCGGAGCATTCTTCGGCCTCGATGCCGACGGGACTCCCGATCCGGGTGACCGGCGTGATTTCTCGTACGCCACGCTCGACAGCACCTACGCCCCCATCTTCGATCCGGACGGAGCTCACGGCGACTTTCTCTCGAGCGACTTCACCGTCACGATCGACGGGGAGGAAGGCTTCCTGCTGCACCAACCGGGCCGTTATGCTCCCTTTGCGGTCGCCGCGATCTATCGCAGTGAGGAGATTCCTGCGACGATCGTCCTTGAAACACCCGAAGGCCGGCCGGTGGACTCAGCACTGCGTTTCATCCGCGCGGCAACGCGGAACCAGGTGATCCTGCAGGGGACCGACCCGGATCCTCGTGCCTTCGAGAACCGCTACCCGCTCGCCTCCGCTCGCGTTGAGAACCCGGTGCCTCGACTCTACGGCCCGGCGCCGACCACCCCCCCGCGGACTCCGGAGCTGGTCCTGCGAAGCGTCAGCCCCACGACGCGCATCGTGCTGCCGGGTGATTTCGTGCCGGGAAGCGTGCGCATAACACGCAACGGGACGAGGGAGACCGCCTTCAGCGTCCGTAGCGACGGCGAAATCGTGTTCGACCGCCCTCTGCAGGCCGACGACGTCGTGGTCGTCGAGTACCGAGCCGCTTCGGCCGCCGAGCTCGGCGATCTGCTCTTCGCGATCGGCAACCGTTTTCGTCTCGCTCCCGGAACCAGTGCCGAGCTCGCGCTCGGGGGTCGGTGGACGCCGCCGGGACAGGAGTTCTCAACGCGGCCTGGTGAATACCCCGGAACGCTGACGCTGTCCGGCGCGATCCGCACCGACAGCCGCGAGTGGGGCTCAGACCCGCCTCGCGCGCCCCGCGGCGAGCTCCGCGCCGAGCTCCGCGGCGCCGTGTCGCTCTCCTCCGCGGACACGAGCGGCGCGCTGCGGATCGCGGGGATGAATGAGGCGAGCCGAATGATCCCGATCGTCCCGACCGCGCTTTTCGCCGCGCCGCCTCCGGTGACGAACCCGATCGGTCCGTCGCAGCCCCTCGCTCCCTCGCGCCGCGGGAGACTCTATTACCGTGACTTCTATGACACGACCCTCGTTGGCGGTCGCACCCTGCTCCCGTACGACCTCGACCCCTTGCCGTCACGGTTCCCCTACGACGAGGGCGGACGCACGGGCCCCTACCCGGCTCTCTCGACCGACGATGACTACTCGGGGACGGCGGCCGTCCTCGAGTACGAGATGGACGAGGCCCATACGTGGGTCGCCGGCCTCCTTCGCGTCGACGGCGGTCGCGGTACCGACCTCTCGACCACCCGTACGCTGATCGTTCCCTACCGGGTCCTCGAAGCGACGGGGGAGAGCGAGCTCCATCTGCAGATCGGCGCGATTGGAGAGGACCTCGACGGCGACGGCGTGATCGATGTGGGCTCACGCGGTCTCCCCTTTCGTGACGAGGCTGCAGGCGTTACGCTCCTCACCGGGACGATCCCGCCGCCGGGGGTCACCTACACCGAGGACGCAACGGGATCCGGCGTACTCGACCGTGAGCTCGCGGACATGGTGCTCACCAGGAAGATCTCCCCCGTCGCCACGCCCGGCGGCTGGGCGGAACCGGCGATCTTCGAGATCACCGCCGCCGAGGCGCGGCAGCTGCAGGAGACCCGCGCGGTGCGATTCCTGCTCACCTCCGCGGACGGACAGGCGGCGTCGGGCAGGGTGCTCGTCGGCGCGGTCGAGGCGCAGGGGTCGGCGTTTTCGGTGCGGCATCCCGTCGATCGTCCGGACCCCGCGCGCGTGTACGTGCGGGAGCGCAGACACGGCGACCCGGCCGATGACGAGGCGCCGCTGTCGGAGGCCTTCCCCGAGGTCGCCTCGCGCTTCAGCGAACCCGGGGTCGACCCGCACCTGCTCTCGGTCAGGTGGTTCGATCTCGCGCCGGGCGAACAGATCACGATCAGCCGGGCCGCGGCAGTGCCCGCCGCCGACTATCGAGCGCTGCGCCTCTACTACCGCCCTGCGGATCTCTCGAAGACGTGGCCCGAGACCGCCGGACTGACCCTGCGCGCGCGCAGCGACGCATCCACGGTCGCCAAAGGCAGCGTCCCGCTCGTGGCCGCCGGGTGGCGCGAGCTCGAGGTACCCATACCGGCCGACGCCGGCGCGATCATCACCACGATCGACGTGGTGATCGAGGGCGCGTCCGAGGGCGAGATTCTGATCGACGAGATGTCGATGTGGGACCCGCGCTCCACCGCCGGGGCCATCGCGGAGCTCGAGCTCGGAGTTCGGCCGGACGTCACGGTCAACCTTGGGGATCTCGACCTGCTTTCCAACGTGTCGCTCGATCAGCGCCTCCTGCTCGAGACCACCTCATACGCGGGCGACGCCGGCCCGACCCGCTCAGGGCTCGAGAGCTCGACCGACCTGGGCGCCGACGTACTCGGCGTACACGCTCGAATAGGGCTCGACCTCCAGGACTACCCGAACGGCACGGGCACCCAGGTCCGCCACGAGCTGCGGGTTCCCCTGTCCCCGCTCTCGCTCACCCTGCGCGACACCTTTCGCTCGACCTACGGCACCTTCGGTTCGGGGCTGAGCCATGCCGCGAGCCTTACATTCGCCTCCGGGCGATTCGATCTGTCCGGACAGTGGCGGCGTGCAACGGCTGAGAACGAACAGAACGAATGGCGTGCGACGGCCGGATTCGGGAGTCGACCGACCGAGCCGGAAAGGCTCGAGCTCTCCGCGACCGCCGCGTCCCGGCTCACCGAGACGCGTTTCACCCCGCTGCCGGTGGCCGCCTATCCGCAGGCGTGGCTCGAGAGCTTCTCGCACGCCCTTCCGGTCGAGTCACCGGACCGACGCGCCGTCTCTGCCGTGCTTCGCGGGTCGGCCGGTACCGGAGCTGCCGGACTCGACGTGCATGCGGCAGCCGGTGTTCGGGTCGATTCGTCGACCATCCGCCGGACCGTGGACCTCGAGTACGGCGTCGGCATCCCTCTGCAACTCCCCGCTGGAGAGATTGCGCTGCGGCTCAGCCGGGAGACGGTGCTCGTGGACGAAGCGGTCCCGCTGCCATCACCGACCGACGACATACGCTGCGCAGGCCTGCTCACTGCGGCCTACCCGGTCGGGTACGCGCTGTGGCCGATCGCGGAGCTGCTCAGCGAGACCTATCCGTCCGACACCGCGGATCTGACCGACGGTCTGATCGAGGCGAGCTATCGTCCGCAGATCGGTCTCGAGTACCGGCGTCGGGTCAGCAGCAGCCCCTGGTCGCTCATCGCGCCGTCCACAGCCCGACTTTCGGCCGCCCGTCCGGCCATGCGCGAGGAGGACTCGGCATCGAGCATCTACGAGATCCGGGCCGACGCGCTCGCGGTCGCGCCGAACCTCTTCGGCCGGCTTGGATCGCACCCGGTCGTGGGCTTCTACGATACGGACGAGTTCCAGACCGGGCTGCGCGTGACGGCACGCGGCGGTGACGGAGCCTCGTGGACGAGTCGGATCGGGGTTGACCAGACGATCCGCCTCGCGTGGGTCGACAACAGGACGCTTCGCCTGGAGAACGTTCTGTCGGTCGCCGTGCCCTCTGAGAACTCGGCAAGCCTCACGAGCCGCCTCATCTGGAAACGGCGCCTGCCGGGAGTCTCGCAGATCCCGATTCCACTTCCGGCGCGGCTGAAGGGCCTTGACCCGGCAACGGAGATCGAGACTTCGGTAGAGATCGACTACTCGCAGGGCACGACATCGACCCTCATCTCACGGCTCGAACGATCGCGGACGCTCGTGTTCGGGCGACGTGGTTCAATTCGCCTGCACGGCGGACTCGGAGCCGGCACGCGCGAGACCGACGGCGAGCACGAGCTGCTGTTCGGCGTGCGGGCAGGCCTGGAGGGTCGGCTCGAGCTGTAGGCGTCTGACCGGGGAGGTTGGTTTTTCGCGCCCGTGCGGACTATACTCGGAGGCGTTCAGGAGGGATTGCATGAGGCTATGTACCGCTGGATTGCTCTTGTTGGCATTCCTCGCCGCTTCGGCGGCTGGAGCGCAGGAATCGCCCGGCACCGGTCCCGATTTCGGACTGGGGATAACTATTGGAGCCACGAGCTTTCCGAACCCCGCCTATCCGGCGGACCCTGACGCTGATCGCACGATCACGTACCAGACGCTCGGGCTGACACCGGAGTTCGCTCTCGGCAAGTTCGGGATGGGGCTCGACCTCACCCTGAACTACACCTTCACCGGGGGCGACGGCAGCGAGTTCGAGCTCCGTCGTGAAGACTGGATACCACCGGAGGGGATGACGATCCTCGAGCTCTACCTCCCCAAGATCCGCTACCTTCGCTGGGCGCAGAAGGGCGATCCGCTCTATGTCCTGCTCGGCTCGGTCGACCACGGCGTCCTCGGCAACGGGTTCATCATGGGCGGCTACACCAATACGCAGTTCCTTCCGGAACGGCGTCTGTTCGGGTTGAGTCTTGATGTGGACGGCGCTCTGTTCGGGTTCCCCTACGTGGGCGTCGAGTCGTTCGCGGCGAACCTCGCCCTCTTTGACCTGATCGGCGGCAGGCTCTTCGTGCGACCGCTGATTGGAACCGGAGTGCCGATCCTCCGGAATCTGCAGCTCGGAACCACCGTAGTGGCCGACCGCAAACCGTTCCACTACGCCCGGCAGGAAGGCGCGATCGTCTCCGACTACCTTCCCCCGGGGCTCACCGCTGACGAGGCGAGCGTCGTGATCTGGGGCGCCGACGTTCGCCAGCCGATACTCGCAACGCCGGTGATCTCGCTTGCCGCGTTCGGCGATTACGTGAACCAGAACCGCCACTCCGGCGGCATGGTCGGCGCCGGTGGGCGCCTGTTCGGAGTCGTGACCTATGGCGGGCAGATCAGGTTTCTCGGCGAGAACTTCATCCCGGTCTACTTCGACAAGACATACGACCTCTACCGCCCGCTGAAATACGCCGTCTATTCGGGAGCACCCGGATTCGGTACTGATCCGTACGTCGGCTGGTTCGCCACGGCGGGCTTCTCGCTCCTCGACGATCGTCTGGTGTTCGGCACGGAGGTCTCCGGTCCGTTCGGCGGAGCCGAGAGCGACGAGACCTTCAAACTCCC
Organism: Spirochaetales bacterium; assembly: GCA_007127335.1. Taxonomy (GTDB): domain Bacteria; phylum Spirochaetota; class Spirochaetia; order DSM-27196; family SLST01; genus SLST01. The sequence continues at coordinate 6,321 of SKZO01000403.1, forward strand.
GCATCTGCGAGCCTCGTTCATGCTCGCAGAAGGGCTGGTGGGCGGTTTCAGTCTCCAGGCGACCTACGACAAGCGAGGAATCGAGTCGCTCGCGGATCTCGTCGATCCGGAGAACTCGGTGATCGGCGCACGAGTCAACTACCGTATTGAAAGCGCAACGATCTCGCTCGTCTATGACCTGCGATACGATCCGTTCCCCGCACCCGGGGACAGCCCATGGATCGTCACCTCGAGAATCGAAAGTGCGATAACGCTGTTCTAGAAAAGGGAGGATTACATGAGACGGATAGGATTCATCCTCGCCGGACTCCTCTTCGCGACGACGATCGTCACGAGCCAGGAGCTGGTGTTCTTCGAAGGGCAGCTGCGTGTCTACGAGCGAGTCGACGGCGAGCTCTTCGAGCTCCAGGACTCCCTCGACGGGGTCGTTGACTTCGGCTATCGCCTTGACACGAACTACGTCGTACGAACCTTTGACGGATTCGCGGAGATACTCCTTCCCAACGGGCACATTCTCAAGCTCGCGGAGAACACGGAAGTGCGGCTTGACGAGGTCGTTCCCCGAGGGTCCGCCTCCGGTACGGATCGCGTCGCCGTCACCGGCGGCCGCCTGAGAAGCGTCGTCTCGGGCCTGACCGGCACGGGCCGCGAGTTCCAGGTTCGCACCCCGACGGCGGTGGGAGGGGTCAGGGGAACCGACTTCGTGGCGCAGGTTGGCGCGACGAGCGAGATCATCGCGGTCCTCGAGGGAGTCGTCGAGTTCACGAATCAGGACGGTGCGCTCCTCGCGCTCTCCTCCAACCAGTTTGCCGACGCGATAGCCGAGAACTTCGTACCGACGCAGGCGAACGTCGCCGAGCGGTTCTACGGTTCGCTCCTCGAGCTGTCCGACCAGATCAGAGCCGCCCGGGAGGAGATCCTCGCGGAGATCACGGAAGATCAGATCGAGCCCGAACCCGAGGAGGCCGAACCCGAGGAGGCCGCCGAGCCCGTTGCGCCTGCGCCGGATGAGGTCGTCACGGTGACTCCGCCTGCGCCGACCGCCGAACCCGATCCCGGCATCGAGCCCGGAGAGGGTCCGGTAGACCAGTTCATGGCGAGTCTTGCAGAGACGCTCGGGCTCGAAATCGGGACCATAAGCCTCGAGGGTGTGACGTACAGCAAACTGATCGTCCAGCCCACCTTCCAGATCGGGCGGTTGCGAGCCGGCCTCTACCTGCCGGTCATCTACTCGGGCAATCTCTTTGACATGGACGACTGGTACAGGCCGCGGGGCAACAACGAGTGGTCGTTCGGTACGGACCAGGACTGGAACGAGGAGCCGCTGGTGGCGCTCTCGGACCTCTTTGCGGATCTGGCGCTGAAGATCCGGTTCATCGAGTGGGGCTCGATGCGCGACCCGTTCTTCTTCAAGGTGGGGAATCTCAGCACCCTGCAACTGGGCCACGGCCTGCTGATGCGCAACTACGCCAACGACACCGACTTCCCGGCCGTGCGCAGGATCGGGTTCAACCTGGGAATCGACTTCGGACGTGCCGGCTTCGAGGTTATCGCGAACGACCTCGCCAACCCCGAGATCTTCGGTACGCGGCTCTACGCGCGTCCGTTCGCGCGCCTGCCCCTCGCGGTCGGCGTGAGCGGGGTGACGGACATAGGCCCGGCGCGGGAACTGCCCGCCGTGGATACAGACGGAAATGCCGTATTCGACGTCGAGCGCACCGCCGACCCGCTCTTCCTCAACGTTGCACTCGATCTCGACCTGCCGGTGATCGAACGCGATGCGCTCGCGCTCATCCTTTTCGCCGACGCAGGCGGTCTTCTGCCGTATCTGCGTTCACCGGCCGGGGGCCTGGAGGCGGGCATGCAGACGCAGGCGCTCCTGCACGAGACGGCGAACGGCACCGGACTGCGGAACTACGGGATCGCCGCCGGGGTGCTCGGCAACATCACCGTGCTCGACTATCGGCTCGAGTATCAGCAGACGCACGGAATCTTCCAGCCCGGGTTCTACGGTCCCAACTACGACCGAATTCGTGGTGAGCGCGTCCGTGAGACGATCGCGTACCTCCAGAACCCGGACGCACCGCAGTACCAGAACGAAACGGTCGGTATTTACGGGGAGGCCGGGTTCACGATAGCGAACCTCTTCCGATTCCAGGCCGGGTACCGTTGGCCGTGGACGCGGGATCCGGACACCAATGAGATCGTCATTGGAACCGACGACTATCTCGGCGCAACACTCGGCCTGCGGCCCGGGCTTCTGCCACTCGGCATCTCGGGAGCCGTCACCTACGAGCGACGCTACTTCGCCCCCACGCTCACAGGCCGAAGCGGATTCGAGAACGCGCGTCTGTTCGACGAGAATACGGTCCTCCAGGGGGAGATCGCCTATCCGGTCGCTCCGATCATGGATGTCGTCGCCACGATTACCACGACCCCTGTACGAGATTCGGCCGGCCGGATCGTGTACGAGGAACGAGCCGGCGAGTTGCGCCCCAGATTCGGCCCGGTCATCAGCATCGAAACCAGAATCGGCGGCGCGAGATTCTGAGACTCCCGCCCCGCCCCCCTTGGGGCGGGGCTTCTTTCGCGACGACTCCCTCAGTACAATGACCCTATGCCCGACGCTCCTTCGCCGCTCCCCCGGTCCATCAAGGTACTCGACGCCGCGGTCGCGCGGAAGATCGCAGCCGGCGAAGTCATCGACCGGCCGGCTGCCGTGGTCCGCGAGCTGCTCGACAACAGCCTTGACGCGAACGCCGACGAGGTGGAGGTCGAGCTCCAGGGAGGCGGCGCTGAGCTGATTCGCGTCGTTGACAACGGCCACGGCATGGGTCGCGAGGATCTCGAAACTTGCTATCTCCCCCATGCAACGAGCAAGATCGCTACCGACGACGACCTTCTCCGCGTTCGCAGCCTTGGCTTCCGCGGCGAGGCGCTCTCGAGCATCGCGGCTGTCAGCAGACTCGAGATAACCAGCTCACCACGCGCCGGGATTCCGCATCGGGTTCGCATTGAGGGCGGGAGAGTCGTCGCGAACGGTCCCGCCGCGGGCGCTCCCGGCACCAGGGTAGCCGTCGCAGATCTCTTCTACAATGTCCCGGCACGCAAACAGTTTCAGAAACGATCCGGGAGCGAGTTCAGTGTGTGCCGCTCGGTCTTCCTCGACCGGGCCCTCGCCTTTCCCGGCAACGCCTTTCGTCTGCGATCGGGAGGCGAGATGAAAATCCTTCTCCCCCCTTCGAGCCTCCCCGAACGGATCAGTTCCGCCTACCCGAGCCAGGTTGAACCGGCTCTGCTTCACGAGCTCACGGCGGCCGGCGAAGGCTTCCACGCGCGAATCGTTGCCGGTGAACCGGGAGCCCCGCGCAGAGACAGAAAGGCCCTGCAGGTCTTCGTGAACCGGCGCCGGGTCTGGGAGTACGCGCTCGTCCAGGCAATGGAATACGCGTACCGCGAGTACCTTCACGGGGGACTCTACCCGGTCGCGTTTCTTTTCCTTGACGTGGAACCGGAGCTCGTTGATTTCAACGTCCATCCGGCGAAACGCGAGGTCAGGTTCCGGAATCTCCCGGACATACATCGCCGGATCGTACGCGTCCTGTCCGACTACCTGCGCGTCTTCGATCGGCGCGCGGCGGTCAGGGGAGAACAGCTGCCGTTCATCTCCGAGAACGTCGCGGAGACCCGTCCCCCATTCGACCTGCGAAGAGTCTACAGCCCACCTGCGCACCCTGCGGACGGCCCACGAGACGAGGTGGCGGCCACGGTCGAGCGATCGGGGCCGGCGCAGCGGTCGACACAGAGCGACGCCTCGACGCACGAGGACTCCTCGCTCTCCTTTCGGTACCTCGGACAGGTCATGGACCTGTTCCTCGTCGTCGAGCGCGCGCAGAGGCTCTATCTCGTCGACCAGCATGCGGCTCATGAGCGCATCATTTACGACCGGCTTCGAAACGGCGGCAGCGGCCAGGAGCTGCTCTTCCCCATCCATCTGGAAGTGGAGAGTGACGGGCAAGCGGTTCTCCGGGAGCAGCGTGAGACGCTACGAAGGATGGGGATCGAGATCGAGGAGCGGGACGGGTCGTGGGAGCTCGTAACCGTCCCGTCGGTCGTAACCATCGAGGCAGAGACACTCGCGTCGCTCCTCATGGATCTCGTTGACCGCCCCGCGGATTTCGAGCGCGAGCTGTACGCCTCGCTATCGTGCAGATCCGCCGTGATGGACGGCGCGCGGCTGTCGACAGAGGACGCCCAGCGGATCATCGAGGGAGTGATGAACCTGAGCAACGCCGTCTGCCCGCACGGACGGCCGGTGTGGATTGCGTGGAGTCGCGACCAGCTCTGCTCACTGGTCGGTCGCACTCCCGCTTCTACAGGTTCGCAATCATCTCGCGGACCCGGGTCCGCTCTGCGTAGTCCGGATTGAGCTCGAGCAGCTCGGTCAGCACCGCACGGGCGTCTGACGTCCGGTCCTGCGCGATCAGTGCCTCTCCAAGGCGGTGATACGCAGGCCAGTTATCCGGACTGGCACGCAGCACCTCCCGAAGGCTCGTTTCGGCCCGGGAGAACCGCTCGGATCGCAGGTAGGCGAGGCTCAGATGGTAACGAATCGCCGCGTCGTCGGGCGCGAGCGCGATCGCGACTTCGAAGTGCTCGATCGCCCTGTCAAAGTCTTCGAGCCTCAGGTAGATATTGCCGAGGTTGTTGTTGACCTCCAATCCACGAGGGTTCACCCGATACGCCGCGAGCAGGTAATCGAGCGCCTCGTCCGGCATATCCATGCCGGCGAGCAGGTTGCCCAGCTCGTTCAGAGCCCGGTAGTACTGGTTGTTCAACCTGACGGCGGCGACGTAGCTGTTCAGAGCGTCGTCGAGCCTCCCCAGGGCCTCCTGCACCTGACCGAGCGTGTAGTGATACTCCGCGCTCTGGTTGTCCAGCTCTACGGCTCTCTGTGCCGGTGCGAGCGCTTCAGTGTACCGCTCCCGCTCCAGGCGAATCAGCGCAAGGTTGTAGCTGTGCGCCGGAACGTCTGGGGAAAGCCGCACCGACTCCGCGAACGAGGCCTCGGCACGGGCGAGGTCGTCGTTGTAATAGCGGGCAAGCGCCAGTCGGAAATGGTAGTTTCCCTGCGCCGGAGCAAGTTCCACCGCCCGGGACAGCGATGCAATTGCCTCGGTGTACTGACCCTGGTCGGTCTGGATCAGCCCCATGCGGAAGTATGCCCGGTGGTCTCGCGTGTCCACCTGGGCGGCGTAGCGAAACGCGTCGAGCGCTCTGGCATTGTCCCGCAGCGCGAGATTCGTGATGCCAAGGTTGAAGTACGCGTTGGGATAGCGCGGATCGATTCCCGTGGCCGACTCGTAGCTTGCGCGTGCGTCGCGATGGCGCCCCGCACGGAACTGGCTGTTACCGAGTTCGAAGAAGATGCGCGCCTTGTCCGGATTCAGCCGGGACGCCGTGCGAAACGCCTGGATCGACTCGTCGTAGCGTTCGGCCTGCTGGTGTACTCGACCAAGGGTGAAGTGCGACTCCCACACGTCCGGGTCACGGCTGATTGATTTGCCTGCCAGGCGTATCGCGTTCTGCCGGTTCGAAGCGCTCCCGGGGTCCTCCTCAAAGTAGCTTCGGGCGCTGCGGGCGAGTGCGAGGGCGTGGTTGCGATTCTCCACGGTCTTGTCCTGCAGCTCGATTGAGAGCACCTCGTCGAATGCCTCCCGCGCCG
>SKZO01000187.1 GCA_007127335.1 Spirochaetales bacterium
GGGTGATGACCTTCATGCCTTCAGTCGCCTCGAGCGCACACGACCGTACGAGCTTTGCCGAGCCCTCGAGCTTCACGACGCATATGCCGCACGCCGCCCAGGCCGGAAGATCCGGATGGTAACAGAGTTTGGGGATATTGACCTTCGCGGTCGCCGCGGCGTCGAGGACGTTCGTGCCCTCCGGCACTGAGACCGGTACGCCGTTTATCTCAAGATTGATCATCGTGGTCATGGGTGCTCCTTTTCCTCTCTATGCACGAAGGACGGCGTTGAACTTGCAGACCGCGAAACACTCACCGCATTTGATGCAACGCTCCTGGTCTATCTCGTGCGGCTGACGCCGCTCGCCGGAGATACACAGTACGGGGCAACGCCGTGCGCAGAGGCCGCAGCCTATGCAGTTCTCGGTAATGATCTCGAAGTGCACGAGATCCTTGCACTTCCCGGCCGGACAGAGGCTATCGTTGATGTGCGCGTCGTATTCGGCCTGGAAGAAGCGCAGGGTGCTCAGGATGGGATTGGGCGCGGTCTGGCCGAGACCACAGAGGCTCGCCTTGGTCATCGCTCTTCCAATCCGGCGCATCTTGTCGATGTCTTCCGGCACGCCCTGACCCTTGCTGATGCGCGTGAGGATATTGTGGAGCTTGCGCCCGCCCACGCGGCAGGGTGCGCACTTTCCGCAGCTCTCCTCCACGGTGAAGTCGAGGTAGAACTTCGTCACGTCGACCATGCAGTCGGTCTCGTCCATGACGATCATGCCGCCGGAGCCCATGATCGAGCCGAGCTCCTGGAGATGCTCGTAGTCTATAGGGGTGTCGAGGTGTTCCGCGGTGATGACGCCGCCGGATGGACCGCCGGTCTGCACGGCCTTGAACTGCTTGCCGTCAGGAATACCGCCGCCGATGTTGTAGACGATATCACGCAAGGGTGTGCCCATCGGCACCTCGACGAGACCGGAATTCTTTATCTTTCCGGTGAGCGCGAAGACCTTGGTCCCCTTGCTCTCTTCCGTGCCGATCCTGCCGAACCATTCGGCGCCGCGCACGAGGATCACCGGGATATTCGCGAACGTCTCGACGTTGTTGATCACCGTCGGCATTCCCCAGAGACCCTTGACCGACGGGAACGGCGGTCGCGGACGGGGCATGCCGCGCTCACCCTCGATGCTCGCGAGAAGCGCAGTCTCCTCGCCGCACACGAAGGCTCCCGCGCCCAGGCGCAGCTCGACGTCGAAGGAGAAGTCGCTGCCAAGGATTCCCTCGCCGAGCAGGCCATACTCCTTCGCCTGCGCGATCGCGCGCTCGAGCCGCCCGATCGCGAGCGGGTACTCGGCGCGGATGTAGATGTATCCCTTGTCCGCGCCAATCGTCCGCCCGCAGATCGCCATCGCCTCGAGAACGGAGTGAGGGTCGCCCTCGAGAATGCTGCGGTCCATGTAGGCACCCGGATCACCCTCGTCGGCATTGCAGACAACGTACTTCCGCTCACCTTCGGCGCCGCGGGTGAAGTTCCACTTCATCCACGTGGGGTAGCCGGCACCGCCGCGGCCTCGCAGACCGGAGCTCTTCAACTCGTCGATTACCTGCTCGGGCGCCATCTCGAAGAGCACCTTCTCGAGAGCCGCATACCCGTCGCGCGCGATGTACTCTGAGATCTCCTCCGGGTTGATGAACCCGCAGTTGCGCAGCACGATCCGAAACTGCTTCTGGTAGAAGCTGATATCGTCGACCCGGGCGTGCTTCTTGCTGTCGGCCTCCCGGTAGAGAAGCCTCTCGACGGGACGTCCTTTGACGATATGCTCGGTCACGAGCTCCTGCGCGTCGTCCGGTACGACGTTGACGTAGAAACTCTCTTCCGGAAGGATCTTGACGATCGGCCCCTGCGCGCAGAAGCCGAAGCAGCCGGTCTTCACGACCTGAACCTTCTCGTCGAGCTTCTGTTCCTCGACTTCGCGGATCAGGTGACGGAAGATCTCGTCGGCCTTGTTGCTCTCGCAGCCGGTTCCGCCGCAGACGAGGATATAGTGTTGAAAGCCCATGCTCACTCCTTCGTGCCTTCCATGATGTCGGCCGCGGGGCGGTCGTAGATGTGATCGTTCACGAGTGTCTTGCCCAGGATGTGCTTCCGGACGATCTTCTCTGCGATCTCCGGCGTCACCTTGCCGTAGATGACCGTCGGCATATCGGACATGCGCACTTCGACGGTTGGTTCGGCATGGTCGAGGCCGAGGCTGCCGGTCTGCCTCAGGCTCACGTTCGACAGGCCGTGCTGCTCGAGCTCGGTGAGAAAGGCCGCGAGCGTGTCCTTCGCCCCGGCGGCGATGCCGCTCGTCCCCATCCCGACGATGACCTGGATCGTCTTGTTCTCCGCATCCCGCATGTCGAGCTCACGACGCTTGGCGTCGCGTAGCTTGCGTAGATCATCAAGGGTCATCTTCGCCATATCTCTTCCTCCTGACTCCGGACGTACTCGCAGAGCAGTCCGCGTGCTTCTACGCTCGAGAGATCCCCGAGCACCTCGTTCAACTCACTCCTGCGTACCGTGTACGATCGTTCTCGAGCCTCCCGGGCGATCTCGATTTCGCCGACCCCTTCAGTGCACAGGACGGCCACGAAGGAGCCCACCGGGTCACCGAAGGGCGGCAGGTCCACGTGATTGGCGGGGCAGTCGAGCCCCACGGTGGTTCCCTCGCCCGGCTGCGACTGGAGCCGGAACGACCCGTCGGTTGCCTCGGCAGTCTGGCGCAGAAAGGCGAGCCCGAGCCCGACCTCACGGCCGGGATGCGCCCGACCGTCGGTGTAGAACGGGTCGGTTGCGCGCTGGACGATCTGCGCCGGCATCCCGGCGCCGTCGTCGCTGACGGTCATCGCGAAGCGTCCGTTACGCTCCCGTACGCTCACCCGCACCGATATCGCGCCCGCATTCGCCGCGTTCTGAACCAGGTCGAGCAGCAGCTCACCGAGCGTGAAGTGCACTACTCGTCCCGGTGCTTCGCCAGGATGTCCGGAAGCTGCGCCTTCGTCACCTTGCCGTAGACCTCACCGTTCACCGTCAGCACGGGGGCGAGCCCGCAGCATCCGACGCACCGGACCGCCTCCACGCTGAACTCCCCGTCATCGGTCACGGCGTTCACGCCTATACCGAGCAGATTCTCGAGCTCCTGTATGAGGTCTTCTCCTCCGCGCAGGTAGCAGGCGGTTCCCATGCACACGGATATCTGGTTGCGCCCGGGCTTCTCGAGCTTGAAGAAGTGGTAGAAGGTGATGACCCCGTAGATCCTGGCCAGCGGAACGTCGAGCTCCTTCGCGAGCAACAGGGAGATCTCCCTGGGAACGAAGCCGTACTCCTGCTGTACCCGGTGCAGGATCATGATCAGGTTCCCCGGCTCGTCGCGCCACTCGTTGATGAAGTCAAGGACATCCTTCGAGAGAGTCGGTTCTGCTGTCGCGGGCATGTGGCCTCCCAATGAGCTGTGGGTTATGGGAAAAGTGTATCGGAGCGGTGAGAAAAAGACAATACAATACGATATAAAGTTATCGATTTTCTGCTGAGAAGCGCTGCCGCGATTACGTTGCTACTAGCCGAGCTTTGTAGTAGGTTTAAGATGTTTAATGTGACGTGGAGTTCATAAATGGAAGAAAAGATTCACCGTCCAATGGTATTGCGGCTCGCCCGCTACCTTCGCGTCCTGCAGAAGCTCAAGGGCCTTGGATTCGTCAAGGTATTCTCCAACAATCTTGGCGACGCGATCGGCGCTACGCCCGCGGTCGTCAGGAAGGACTTCTCGGTCATCGGCATCTCAGGCAACAAACGGGGGGGATACCTCATTGACGCCCTGATCGACCGGCTCATCGAAGTGCTGGGAAAAAAGGAGACCGAACGCATCATCGTCGTCGGCTGCGGTCGGATAGGAAGCGCCCTCCTCGACTACCGCGAGTTCATCCGCGAGGGTATCCGGATCGTCGCCGGGTTCGACGTCGCCGAGGAAAGGATCGCCCCGGAGGCCCGGATTCCGGTATTGCCGCTCGGCGAGCTGCCGGGCTTCGTGGCGAAGGAGGAGATCGAGGTAGCAGCGCTCGCGGTTCCGGACCAGGTCGCGACGAGCGTCTTCGAGATGATGGTCGACGCAGGGATCCGGGGCGTCCTGAACTTCACCTCGGTGGAGCTCAAATGCGCGGCAGCCTGCGACGAAGAAGGCTGTCAGCAGGAGTGCACCGTTCATAACGTGAACATCGGGTTGGAGATCGAGAACCTCTTCTACCTGATCCGCCTGAAGCGCTCCTCCGCGATCACGGAGTCGGTTGAGTAGAGCTTGAGCACGCTGCCGATCAGCACAGACGACTCCCCGACCTTCCTCACGGAGCTCATCTTCAGGCTGAAGGTCAAGGACGCCATGACGCGAGAGGTTATCACGGCGCGGCGGACCGATCCGCTGCGTGACCTGCAGCTTCTCATGAGAGAACACCAGATCAGCGGCATCCCGATCGTCGAAGGTCCACGGCTGCTCGGCATCGTCAGCATGGACGACGTCATCCGCGCGCTCGATGAAGGAAGGATCGACGAACCCGCGGGCGATCACATGTCGCGCCAGGTGATCGTGCTCGAGGATGACATGCCGCTGTCGTTCGGCATCTCGTCAATGGACAAGTACCGCTTTGGCCGCTTTCCGGTCCTGAGCAAGGAGAAACAGCTCGTCGGCATCATCACCAGTCGTGACATACTCGTCGCACTGCTCGTCGAGTTCAACCGCGAGGCCGAACGGCTCGAAGACGATATCCCCTCGCGGCCCACGGACGACAGCTACCGGCGGGAGTACCGCGTACGCAAGTACGACTTCGAGCTCGCGGGGAAACCGACGAGCGATATCAAGAAGAGGCTCAAGGAGGCGGGACTGCATCCGAAGCTCATCCGGCGCGTTGCAGTCGCCTCGTACGAGCTCGAGATGAATCAGGTCGTCCACTCGGAGGGAGGCACCATCGCCGTGAGACTCAACCCGCAGCAGGTGGAGATCATCGCGATCGACAACGGACCCGGCATTCCCGACGTGGAACAGGCGCTCGAGGAAGGATACTCCACCGCCACCGAATGGGTCCGATCACTCGGGTTCGGAGCGGGTATGGGCCTGCCGAACGCGCGGCGCGTGTCCGACGATTTCGAGATATCGACCGGGAGCCACGGGACATCCGTACGCTGCCGTTTTGCATTGCCCGAACACCAAACGGAGGAGGACAGTCATGCGACTCAGTGAGATCAAGGATGCGCTCGGCCTGGAGATCCTGCTCGGATCCCCGGACTGTGAGATCGCCGGCGCCTACACATCAGACCTTCTCAGCGATGTGATGGCGCACGCGAACGAGGGCGATGCCCTGATCACGATCCAGGCTCACAACAACACGGTGGCGGTCGCAAGCCATGTGGACGCCCCTGCGATCATCATCTGCAGCAACCGGCCCATCCCGGAATCGATGACTGACGCCGCGCACGAGCACGACATCGTCCTCTGCAGGACCGAGCTCAACCAGTTCCAGGTATCCGGCATCATCTACGCCGCCCTCCGGTGACCATTCGGGCGGATCTGCACATCCATTCCTGCCTGAGCCCGTGCGGTGAGCTCACCATGTCGCCACGCGCGATCGCCGCGGCAGCCGCCGAATCCGGGATCAACCTGCTCGCGCTGACCGACCACAACACGGCTCGCAACGTCCCGGCCTTTGCCGCCGCCTGCCGGGACCAGGGGGTGGCGGCTGTCTTCGGGTGTGAGGCGACGAGCAGCGAGGAAGTACACGTGCTCGCGCTCTTCGAGCACGAACGAGACGCGATCGAGTTCGGCGACGAGGTCTACGCGACGCTGCCGGACGTGCGGCACGATCCGGCGCGGTTCGGCGACCAGGTCGTGGTCGACGAGGAGGAGTCGATCGTCGCGACGCTGCCGAAGTACCTGATAGCCGCGAGCGCATGGTCGCTCACGCAACTCGGCCGACTCATCCATGGACGCGGGGGCCTCTTCATCCCGGCGCATGTCGACCGTGGATCGTTCAGCGTCTGGTCGCAGCTCGGCTTCCTTCCGGTTGACGAGTACGACGCGGTCGAACGCGTGGGCGAAGGACGGATTGATACCGGCGACCTTCCGGTCATCGCCGCCTCGGACGCCCATGAACCGGGCCGGATCGGATGCCGCGCGACCGAGTTCGAGGGGGCGGGTCCAGGATTTGCGGCGCTCGGCGCAGCGCTGAGAGAGCGGCGGGTGCGACCGATCGCCCGGACGTGAGCAGCCCCGGGCCCTGCGGATTGCGTATATTCAGAGCATGAGAAGAGGCCTTTTTGCGGGCACCATGATCCTCACGATCGGGGCCGTCAGCGCGCTCGACGTGCCCGAACCGATCGACGCGCTGACCGACTTCGTCATGCGCGAGCGTCCGACCGCCGGAGAGCTCTCCGCACGCGTCGAGGAGACCGCCGCCGCGGTGGCCCGGACGAGTGACGAGGCCGACCGGATCCTGTACGAAGCGATGACCCATTTCCTCGCGGGTTTCGGGGAGCTCGGACTGGGAAACCGGCGGAATGCGGACGCCAGCTTCGTGCGTGCGGCTCGCCTCGCCGAACGGGCGATCGCGCTCCGCGAGACGAGCGAAGCGCAGCGGGTCCGTGCCGACGCCTACAGCCAGCTGCTCGACCTGCGCGGGATCACCTACCGGATGGCCAATGCCGGCACCGCACGCCGGGCCGCGATGCGCGCGGTCGAGCTCGACGACGCAAACCCGTTCGCCCACATCGCAGCCGCCGCCTTCCTCGCGAGCGCTCCTCCCATCGCCGGAGGAAGCGTCGCCGGCGCGCGCGATCACCTCGCCAGGGCGTCCTCGCAGACCGACTCGACCTACGCGGGCTTTCTCGTAGCGGTGTGGGAGGCTCGCATCGCAGCGGATCAGGGACGGCCGCAGGAGGCCGCCGAAGCGCTTGCGCGCGCGCACGCGATTTTCCCCGCGAACTGGTGGCTCGAGGCGGTATCTCAGGAGATCGGCGTCGGCCTACCCGAATGATCCTCCCCCGTATCCCGAGCTGCTCCCGATGATGTCGCGCGGCTTGCTTCCCTGCTGCGGTCCCACGATCCCGATCCGCTCCATCTCTTCGACCATCCGGGCAGCACGGTTGTACCCGACCTTCAGCCGGCGCTGGAGATAGCTGGCCGACGCCTTACCCGCGGTCGTCACGATCTCGATCGCCTGCTCCATCAGTGGATCCTCGAGGTCTCCCTGCAGGTATTCCTCGTCCTCGTCGTCCACGAAGATCTCGTCGTCGATGTACTCCGGCTCACCAAGCTGCTTCACGTACGCTACGACCCGCTCGACCTCTTCCTCCGAGAGAAAGGCCCCCTGCATCCGCACCGGAAACGGATCCCAGGCGCTCGTGAACAGCATGTCTCCACGACCAAGGAGTTTGTCGGCGCCCATCGCGTCGAGGATGATCCGCGAGTCTACCTTGCTCGCGACCATGAAGGCGATGCGGCTCGGGATGTTGGCCTTGATCAGGCCGGTGATGACGTCCGTGCTCGGGCGCTGGGTCGCGAGCACGAGGTGAATGCCGACGGCGCGGCTCATCGCGGCGAGCCGGGCAAGCGTGCTCTCGAGCTCCTTGCCGCTCGTGGCCATGAGGTCGGCGAACTCATCGACAACGACCACGATATAGGGTATGGGCTCGGTCGCGAGGTTCTTCGCCCGTACCTTCCGGTTGTAGCTCTGCACATCGCGCACCTGCAGCGAGTCGAGCAGGCTGTAGCGACGCTCCATCTCGTAGATGCAGTACTGAAGCGCCTGGAAGGCGCGCTTGGGATCGGTGATGACCGGCGTGAGAAGGTGCGGGATATCGTTGTAGAACTTGAGCTCGACGATCTTGGGATCGATGAGGATCAGCTTCACCTCCTGCGGAGCGCGCCGGTAGAGGATCGAACAGATGATCGAGTTGACGCAGACCGACTTTCCGCTCCCCGTCGCGCCGGCGATGAGCACGTGCGGCATGCGGGTCAGGTCGACGATCTGGGCATCGCCGGGGATGTCCTTGCCGAGCGCGATGGGTATCTCCATCCGCGACGATCCGAACTGCTCTTCCTGCAGCAGCTCGGCGAACCCGACGATCGCCCGCTCCCGGTTCGGGATCTCGATCCCCACCGCGTGCTTGCCGGGGATGGGCGCCACGATGCGTACGCTCGACGCGGCGAGGCGCAGGGCGATATTGTCCGAGAGGTTCACGATCTTGCTGAGTTTCACGCCCGGGGCCGGGAGAATCTCGAACATCGTGATGACCGGCCCCTTGCGGATCCCGGTGACCTCCGCCTGAATCCCGAACTCATCGAGGGTGACCCGCAAGGTCTCGGCCGCCTCTCTCGTTGGCTCATCGATCTCCCAGTAGCGTCCGTCCGCGTACTCATGGAGGAGCCCGCCAATCGGCACATCGTAGCGCCTGCCACGCGGGGCAGGGATCTCCGCGGGCAGAACCGACGCGGCCTCCACCGGCGTGAGCTCCGCGGATGATACGTCGGGCCTCTCGTCGTCGAAGGTGTCGGGGTACTGATCATCGTTCTCATCGTACTCGTCGTAGTCGTCGTACTCATCGGCGTCGGGCGGGTCGTCGGGGCCCGGATCGCAGAAGCGTCCGCCCTCATAGACGACGGAGAGCGGATCCGAGCCCTCATCGGGCTCGGGCAGGTCGACGAGAGACCGGGGCGGCGCTTCGGGATCCGGCGGTTCGGAGGTTTCGTCGACGTCCACGACCAGGGCGGATCCCCGCTCACCCGGCGCCGCGATCAGCGCGCGGACGGTGCGCATGCCCGACACGAGGTCGCCCGAACGCGCCGGTCGCACCCGGACAGGGCGCACCCGATCGCCGTTGGGGGCCACCCGGTGGCGGTACCAGAGAAGCCCCATGGCACCCAGCCCGATCAGCGAGGCAAGGGCCGCCGTCGTGATCGCCGTCCCGCGACCGAGCGCTGAGGAGAGCAGCGCGGTGATGGGGGAGCTGTCGACCGCGGCGTCCGCCGCGAGGCGCACGAACAGGGAGATCGTGAAGAACGGCACGATCGAAAGGAAAAGCAGCGTCACATGTGTCGTCACGACGCGCTCGGACCACAGAAGGAGCGCAGCGGCCACGAGAACCGCCGGCACGTAGAATGCCGCAAGATGAAAACTCTCGGCCAGGAACCGACCCGGCATACGGATGAGGATCACGATGAGATTCTGGCTCCCGGCAGCGGCAAACGCTAGAATCGTTGAGACCGCCGTTGCGGCGGCCAGGAACAGCAGCCCCAGGGCGATACGGTGAGCAGTATGGAGACGATCGATCACAGCCCCTCCTGTTCACCTTATCGGAAGAAGCGCGGCTCCCTCAAAGGCCGAAGACGAGACGAACCGTGTCCCGCGGCGCACGCCCGTCGTAGAGGTACCCGTAGTACGCCGCGGATACCACAACCTTGCGAACGTGCTCGTAGGTCTCCGGAAAAGGAATCGCCTGGTGAAAGAGTACGTCATCGAGCTCGGCGAAGCGCCGTTCCCATCGTCTGACGTTTCCCTGCCCCGCATTGTACGCGGCGATCGCCCGGGCAACCGAACCGAACTGCCCCGACAGCATGGAGAAGTAGCGCGCGCCTATAGCGAGACTGTGAGCCGGATTGGTGAGAACAGGAGCCTCGAGGCGCATCCGGGCGGCGATGTCGGCGGCGGTGGAAGGCATGAGCTGCGCGAGCCCGACCGCGCCGGCCGAGCTCGAGATCTCCGGATCGAAGAGGCTCTCCTCGCGGACGAGGGCGTAGAAGACGGCCGAATCCACCCCTTCGAGCCTCGTCCGCTCGTTCACGATGGACGAGTACGCCGACGGATATCGCAGCATGCCGGTCTGCCGCGTGAGCATGCCGCCCGACAGCTCGAAGCCGCTCATCACGAGTATCGCGCGCCGGGCGTCTCCGTCACGCAGGAAACGATCGGCGGCAGCAACCCGAACGCCGGGGCCCACCTCCGACCCGGCCGCTCGAACCGTACTGAAGAGCTCATCCAGGAGACCAAAGCGCAGGTACGTCGCCGCGAGCGCCGCGGCACGGGTGCTCGACTGCCCGGAGCGTGCGCCGACCGGCGGCTGCTCGGAATCATCGGCGAGTCCGAGCACGTCGTCACCCGGCTCGCCCAGGAGCGTCGCGGCGAGAAGCGCGGCGAACCGGTCCTCCCGCTGCGAGGAGGCCGACTCCAGCAGAGCCCGACGCAGGGCCTGCACGTCGCGGGTGGTCGCCAGAGGGGGCGAGAACTCCCCGGTCTCGATCGCACGCGCGATCGTGATCTCGTAGCGCGCAAGCGCGTCCGGCGCCGCGTACGGGCGTATGGCGTCGTAGGCCCTGAACAGGAGATCCCAGCGGGCCTGCTGTGAGAGGAGGCCGGCGAGCTCGGCGAATATGTCGCTGTAGTAGCGCGGGTCGCCGGGCAGCGGGACGATTGCCTCCAGACGGGACACGATACCCGCCGGGTCGGAGCGCACACGCGAGGAGAGATGGTACCAGACGATGCGCTGCCGCGCCTGTGCGTCGGTCTCCGTCTCGAGGCTGCGCTCGAACAGCGACACCGCGGCGGAGTGCGCCCCGCCGAGTCGGGACAGCCTTCCGGCGTACTCGTAGGCACGGCTCACGAGGTCCGTCTCGAGGAAGGGTGCCGCTCTGCGCAGCGCCTCCGCCGTGACCCGGTACCGCCGGGAGGCCAGTCCCGCGAGATACAGATCGATGATGCCGCGTTCGGTCAACAGCGGTCCGGGAGACGATTCGCCCGGGGAGCCGGCCCCGGACAGGGCCTCGCTCATTGCCCCTGAGAGAATCTCCGCCGCCTGCGCAGAGCGGCCTTCAGACAGCAGCTGCTTCGCGCGAAAATAGGAGACCTCCTCACGGGTGAACTCCGACATCAGCTCCTGCCGGTGGATGAGGTAGACCCAGACGCGGGAGTGGGCGTGCGCGGCCGGATGATCGAGGTAGAGCTCGCGTACCGCACCGGGCCAGTGAGGCGAATCGGTTTCCACAAGAGAGACCGCCCGCCAGAGCGCGGCCTCCGCATGGCGCGGGTCGCCCGGCGCGAGCGAGGCCCGGAGGCGGGGGCGAACCTCCTCGAGTGTCGACAGCACCTCGTCGAACCGGCCGAGGCGATAGAGCGCCTCGAGCAGGCGGAGCTCGACGTCGAGCGACCCCGGCAGCTCCCCGACCGAGCGTGCGAGCGCCTCGAGCTCGTCGTATCGTTCGTCGCGGGAGAGGATCGCGGAGAGCCGGGCGAACGCCTCCGACTGCCACGGCTGCGGGGCGCGCAGAACGGCCCGACGCAACAGTTGCTCACCCGCCTCGTCGTGACCGAGATCGAGGAAGATCAGACCGAGCGCGAAGGTCGCGTCGTCGCCGAGTCGCTCGGCCTCCTCGATCCGGTGCCGGGAGAAGCTGATCTCCCGCAGCGAGTCGTAGTTGGAGTGTCGAAGCTCCTCGGACAGCTCGTCGGCATCCATGCCCCAGACCTGCGCACCGCCGGCGTGAGCATGAGCACAGAGCGTGAAGAGCGCGAGTACTACGAGAGCAGGACGACGCACGATGACGGGCTCACCTCTGCGTACGGCGGTTCCGGCGGTGCCCCAGTCTGTTGCTGATACGCCTCGCGGGGATGCTCAGCAGAAGCAGCGCAACGGAGACCTCGCCCAGGTGCCCGGCCCGCAGGGGAGGCGTCGGTGGTCCCTCGAGCAGGCGGAACACGAGATAGGTGAGCACGCCGATCGCGGCGAGCGCGAGGATCAGATATCCGATGAAGATTATCGCGTTCGAACGTCGCGGCGTGATCTCTTCCTCCGGCGGGTCGGACGGGCGAGCAGCAGCGGCGCGTACGGGCTCGGCGTCGAGCCGATCGAACTCTTCTGCCGTGAGCGTATCGTCAATCTCGTCGCCGGCCTCCTGCGGTGCCTCTTCAGAGACGGACGGCTCGTCGAACTCGCCTGCCTCGTCGAACTCGCCTGCCTCGTCGAACTCGCCTGCCTCGTCGAA
>SKZO01000329.1 GCA_007127335.1 Spirochaetales bacterium
ACGACGTCGACGACGAACCCGTCTATCTCCTGTTCGGTCCGGCCGTCGGTCCCGGCGTACAGGTGTTTGAGCTGCTCATGCAGCTCCCACTCGTTGAGCCGTCCAATGCCGGGCATGCAGGCGCGATCAGAACTGGATGCGCATACCCACGGTCGCGCCGTAGTTTTGGCCCAGGAAGTCGTACATGCCGGTGAGGTCGAGCCGGAGGATCAGCAGGTTGAGGCTGACCCCGCCGTAGGCGCGGAAGGCCCATCCGGCCGGCATGTCCGCGGTGACCGAGAGTCCCTGCGGCCCGAGGTTCGGCAGCGTCTCGCCGCCCTGCGCCTCGAGCGCGGCGTTGATCGCTTCCCAGTCGTCATCCGAGATCTCCGGGTCCGACACGAGAGTGCCCCTCAGGCCGCCGCCTGCGCTTCCGAACCCGATCGATGCGCCGGCGCCGATGTAGGGGGTGAAGAGCAGGATGTCCTTGCTCGCCTGGACGGTGAAGTCGAGGACGTTGGCCCGCCAGAAGTACTCGACGGTGGGGCTCTCGAGCGACAGGTCGTAGGTCGTCTGGACGCGCGGGTCCTCGAACGAGGTGATCTCGATGTCTTTCTGACCCACGAGCCCGACTCTCGCGTCGAGGAAATTGTATGCGCCGCCCACAGACAGCTTGGGTGCGATGCCGCGGCCGCGAAGGAGATTTACGCGCACGTCGCCGCCTGCGAGCAGGTAGTCGAACTCGAACCCTTCGACGATGCCTCCCGTTTCGACCGACGGCGGGATCGTGCCGAATTTCGCCCCCACGTCGAACGGCAGCATGAACCCGCCAAGGCGTGCCTCCACCGTGTAGGCCGGCAGCGGACCGCCGAATCGCTCGAGGTACTCGAAGAGCTCGCTACCTTCCACGTCCTCCGTGAGACCGAGCGCCTCGACGACGGGCTCGAGCGCCGCGTAGGGAATCGTACTGAATCCTACCGTGGCTCCCACGCCGAACCGCGGGAACTGCCCTATATAGGCGTCCGACCAGGTCAGGCCCACCGACGAGTTGAGCGGCAGGCTGTTGGCCACGCCTTCGGCGAACTCCCTGATGCTGCTCTCGTAGTCCTCAAAAGCGGTCTCTGCGGCCGCGAACCCGCTCACCATGACGAGCGCCGCCAGTACGATCAATATCCGTTTCATGCACATCCTCCGTCCGCAATGATACCACACCGGCGGTCGATTCCAAAAAAGAGGCCGTCCCGGTCGAATCACCGGGACGGCCTTTGTAGTACGGCTCTTGACGGTTCAGATGTCGTAGTAGAGCGCGAACTCCCAGGGATGGGGGCGAAGATCGAGCGCCTTCACCTCGTTCTCCATCTTGTACTGAATCCAGGTCTCAATGACATCCGGCGTGAAGACGTCGCCCTTCAGGAGGAAGTCGTGGTCGGCGTCGAGCGCATTCAGCGCTTCGCGCAGGGTTCCCGGCGTGGTGGGAACCTTCGCGAGCTCCTCCGGCGGCAGGTCGTAGATGTCCTTGTCCAGCGGCTCGCCCGGATCGATCTTGTTCTGAATCCCGTCGATTGCCGCCATCAGCATCGCGCTGAATCCCAGGTAGGCGTTTCCGCTCGCGTCCGGGCAGCGGAACTCGAACCGCTTCGCTTTCTCGCTCTTGGAGTACATGGGGATGCGCACGGAAGCCGAGCGGTTTCGACGGCTGTAGGCGAGGTTGACCGGAGCCTCGAACCCGGGCACGAGGCGCTTGTAGCTGTTCGTCGTGGGGTTCGTGAAGGCGAGCACCGCCGGCGCGTGCTTGAGCAGGCCGCCTATCGCGTGCATCGCGGTCTCGCTCATCCCGGCGTAGCCGTCGCCGAAGAAGAGGTTCTTCCCGCCCTTCCAGATCGACATGTGCACGTGCATCCCGCTGCCGTTGTCGTTCCACAGCGGCTTGGGCATGAAGGTCACGGTCTTCTCGTGCCTGCGCGCGACGTTCTTGACGATGTACTTGTACTTCAGCAGGTTGTCCGCCATCTGCACGAGCGGCTGGAACCGCATGTCGATTTCGCACTGGCCCCCGGTCGCCACCTCGTGGTGCTGCGCCTCCACGGGGATGCCAATGTGCTCGAGCAGGAGCACCATCTCGCTGCGGATATCCTGCAGGCTGTCGGCCGGCGGCACCGGGAAGTAGCCTTCCTTGTAGCGCGGCTTGTACCCCAGGTTCGGATTCTCCATCCGGCCCGTGTTCCAGCGTCCTTCAACCGAATCAACGTGGTAGTACCCTTCGTGCTCGTTCTGGTCGAAGCGCACGTCGTCGAAGATGAAGAACTCGGCCTCCGGCCCGAAGAAGACCGTGTCGCCTATGCCGGCCGACTGCAGGTACGCCTCCGCCTTGCGTGCGATGTTCCGCGGGTCGCGCGTGTAGTCCTCGCCGGTGATCGGATCGCAGATGTTGCAGGTCAGAACCACCGTCTTCGCCGCCATGAACGGGTCGATGAAGGCGGTCTCCGCGACCGGCTTCACGAGCATATCCGATTCGTTGATCGCCTGCCAGCCCCGAATGCTCGATCCGTCGAACCCGAGGCCCTCTTCGAAGATCTCTTCATCGATCACCGTAGCCGGCACCGAGAAGTGCTGCCAGATTCCGGGAAAGTCCATGAATCGCAGGTCGACGATCTGCACGTTCTCTTCGCGCATCAGCTTGAGTACATCAGTTGGTGTGGTCACTTCAGGCATTCCTTTTTCCTCCAGGTGCACCATGACCCCTTGTCATGGCGCGAGATTGTCTTCTGAACATAGCAAACGGCGTGCCAACTCTTTTCATGAGGCAAACCACTGTCTGGAAAGCCTTTATATGATCGCCTGAAGGACGGCGCGCCCAGAATCTACATATTGGTAGGATACTGATCCCAAATCATACAATTATGTTGTTTATTCGCTTCGATCCTACCACCGAGTAGAGGTCTGCCGGTTGACCTGAACCCGTGGTGCCCGTATGCTCGTTGCATGGCTGACTCACCCGCTTCCTCCGGGCGCAGCGTCTGGCACACGATGGAGCAGGACCGACGCTGGTTCGACTCCGACCTGCTCGAACGATTTCAGCGCTACGCGCGCGTGCATACTACCTCGGACCCGCACTCGTCGACAACACCGACGACCGAACGCCAGTTCGACCTCGCGCGGATGCTCGAGGCGGAGCTGCGCGGGTTCGGCGTGCCTGATGTCACACTCGATCAGCACTGCAATCTCATTGCACGGATCCC
>SKZO01000005.1 GCA_007127335.1 Spirochaetales bacterium
GCCGGTTCGCGGCGGCGGGGTCGCTACCGCTTTTCGTTTCTCCGCTCGCAGGCGATGCAGAAGGCCGCCTCCGGGCGCGCATTGAGTCGGCCCTCGTCGATCCTCGCTCCGCAGGCGACGCACAGCCCGTAGCGGTCCTCGCGGATTCGCTGAAGCGCGGCCTGAATCCTCGTGAGCTGCCGGTCCCCGTGGACCTGCATGACGTCGCGAGTGAAGCTATCCGACTGAACCTGAGCCTCGTCCATAGCCTCGGCATGCGTCTCTTGAGAAACCTCCCGGTACTCTTCCTCCTTGGTCCTGAGGTTTTCTCTTATCTCGGCTTCCCTCCGCTCGAGACGCCTTCGCAGCTGCTCTATTCGTCGTTTTCTCATGGTTCGCTCCTCGCGATCGTCGTCCGAAAGCTACCTGTCCTCCGCGGCCACAGCTATACCCCACATGGGTTATGGTGATCCCTCAGTGTGGTCTGAACAGCCGCTGGACCCGCTTGAGGTTCGACCCCACGAGCAGGCAGAGGTAGGTCGTGAGGAAGACGCCGAGGATGAGACCCATCGCGAGATCGATCGCCTCGCCGAAGGCAAGACGAAGCCACTCGAATGACTCGCTGTAGTGCAGGCCCAGGATGCCGCCGAAGATCAGTACGCCCGCGACGAGCCAGTTGCGCAGCGGCATAGGCTCGTGCGGCTCGGCGACCTCACGCGGGGACGGTTCGGCCCGGATTGCCGTCATGATACGGCTCGTAAGCTCGTCATCGGTCCTCCGGCGCTCCGGTGGGCGCAGCGCCATCATCGCGAATCGCAGCTTCGCCTCTTCCCGTCGGCACCGCTCGCACCGCGCGAGGTGCGCGGCGAGCTCCTGCCGCGGCTTTTGGTCTGAGTCGAGCGCGAGAAGCTCGCGTAGCGCTTCACGGCAGGTCATGGCATCCCTCCAGAAGATCGTCGGACAACGCGCGCCGCAGCCGTTGCTTCGCACGCCTGATGTGCGACCGCACCGTGTTGACCGGGTGTCCGGTGGCCCGGCCGATCTCTTCGTACGTCATGCCAAAGAAAAAGTAGAGATCGAGGCACGTTGCGAATCGTTGCGGCAGACGGCGCATCGCCTGCACGACCGCCCGGCACGCTTCGCGTCGCAGGACCTCTCGCTCCGGGGTGTCCGCGTCATCGGCTATCGCGGCCTCGTCTATGGCCGCGTAGTCGACTCGACGCCGTTTGACGCGAACGGCATGGTTGTAGGCGATTCCGAAGAGCCACGAACGAATGCGTCCGTCGCCGCGGAAGGTGGTAAGGCGTCGGTATGCCTGGAGGAACACCTCCTGCACGAAATCCTCCACGTCGGCGCGGTTGGGGAAAAACCTCCGCCCGAACGCAAGCAGCACCGCCTGATGCCGCCGTACGATCCCGGCGAATGCCTCGGTGTCTCCGGCGAGCACGCGATTCACATCGGCCATGTCATCGTCTTGGCTCATTCTGGGTGAGGATGTAGAACGCGAGGAGGCTCAGGCCGATCGCGAGCGGGATGAGCCCACCAAGAAGGCTGTAGGTCGACGTTCCGGCGGCTACGAGGAAGAACACGGAGAGCACGAGACCCACGCCGGATGTCACGAGTCCGGCGATCAGGCTGAACGTGCGCAGATCAACCGGTCTTTCCGGGCGCATTCCCTTTTCGATCATCTTCATCATCTGCTTGTGGCGCCACAGCAGGAAAAAGAACACGACGACGCTTCCCAGGGTTATTCCGACGATCGGTATGACGGTTATCAGAACCTGAGCAGCCTGCGAGGGGATATTCTCCATGCAAACTCCTAACTCAACGCTTCCGGTCTCGTGACCAGTGGCTCCATCGTATCACGTGACCGGCTTCGTGCAAGGCCCCGCGCCCGTTGGCGCGCGCGAGCGGTACGACGG
Source organism: Spirochaetales bacterium (assembly GCA_007127335.1). GTDB lineage: Bacteria > Spirochaetota > Spirochaetia > DSM-27196 > SLST01 > SLST01. Next base: position 1,902 of record SKZO01000005.1, read on the forward strand.
TTGCTGCGGAGAATGGACCTGGTGATCGTGAAGTAGTGGTGGCCGAGGATCGCGAAGGTGATGATCCGCACCGGGAGGTCGGGTCTCGCCCGGAACGCCCGTCTGAGGTAGTTCAGGTAGTGGAAGCTGTAGGATGAGAGCGTCTGACGGATCAGCGACGAGACGAGGCCGACGATCTCCCGCACGCGAATCGGCCGCTCCCGCGATCCAGGCGTCGAGGGTTCCGGAAAGCGTCTGAGCACCTCGAGACACCGGTTGAAGTATCGGTCCGGCCGGTAGATCGTCTCGAGCACGCGGTAGTAGCCCGAGCGCAGCTGCTCCTCGTCCATCACGGGCCGGAAGTTGAGTTCGGCCTCGTGGGTGTTGTTGCCCGTCGACTCGCCAAGGAGCCGCCCTTCCTCTCGCAGCCTCGCGTGGAGCCGCGTGTTCGGCAGCGCCATGAGCATGCCCACCATCGCCTGTGGTATCGCGAGCGCGTCGATGTAGTCGATCTGCAGGTCGAAAATCTGCGGCGGGTCGGTGTCAAAGCCGACGATGAATCCGCCGGTGACTTCGATTCCGTGTTCCTGGATGCGGCGCACGCTCTGCGCGACGTCCTGGCGCAGATTCTGGAGCTTCCCCGCACCGGACAGCGACTCCGCGTCAGGCGTCTCGATGCCCAGGAAGACCATCGAGAACCGCGCGGCCTGCATGAGGTCGAGCAGCTCGTCATCCGCGGCCAGGTCGACGCTCGCCTCGGTGGAGAACTGGAACGGCGTACCGTGAGACGCCTGCCAGACCACGAGCTCGCGCAGTAGCGCCTTCACCGCGCGGCGGTTCCCAATGAAATTGTCGTCCACGATGAAGACCGAACCCCGGAACCCCGTGTCGTAGACCGCTTGCACTTCAGCGATGAACTGCTCCGTGCTCTTCACCCGTGCCCGGCGGCCAAAGAGATGGACGATGTCGCAGAACTCGCAGTCGAAGGGACAGCCGCGCGAGTACTGCAGCGGCACCGTGTCGTAGAGGTCCAGTCTGAGCAGATCAAACCGGGGGATCGGGACGGTGGCGAGCTCAGGCCTGCAGTCGGACTCGTAGACCGCCTTCGGGGTGCCCGCGGCGTAATCGGCGAGAAAGCGGGGGAACGAGGCTTCGCCCTCGCCGAGGACGAAGTGATCGACGCCCTCAATCGAGTCACGACAGCTCGTGGGGTAGGGGCCGCCGGCGGCGACGCGCACTCCCGCGCGCCGGCACCGGGCGATCAGACGCCGCATCGAGTCCGCCTGCACGATCATCGCCGAGATCAGGACGAGCTCCGCGCGCGCAAGCAA
>SKZO01000272.1 GCA_007127335.1 Spirochaetales bacterium
CCGCTGGACAACACCGACGAGGTTCTGAAGAGTCTGAGCGTCCTGACCGGCGAATGGGGCTGCCACATGAGCCCGCGGCGCATCACCGTCTCGACCGTCGGGATCCTTCCGGACCTCGAGCGGCTGCTCGATGCGACCGACGTCAACGTCGCGATCAGCCTCCACGCGGCGCGTCGTGAAGAGCGGCTGCCGCTCGTCCCGGCGGAGAACCGCCACCCCATCGCGACGACGCTCGAGCTTCTGCGCCATCGAGCGAATCTCCGTCTGCCGCCGTTCCCGGGGACCGGACGCCGACGCCTGTCGTTCGAAGTCGTCATGCTCGACGGCGTGACCGACCGGCCGGACCAGGCCGAAGCGGTCCGCGATCTGATCCGCGGAATCCCCGCGCGCATAAACCTCATCCCGTGGAACTCGTTTCCGGGCACTACCTTCCGCCCGAGTCCGCGGCAGGCGATCGAACGGTACCAGGCGGTCCTCAGGCGTGCCGGCATCACCGCGACGATCCGCGAGTCACGCGGACAGGACATTGGCGCGGCATGCGGATTGCTCGCCGGCAGACACCACGCGGAGGTGAACGCGTCCGAGGCCGTTGCCGGCGGGGTTCGGGATCAGGCGGAGTAGACCCTGGCGCAGTTGCGCCCGGAGTCCTTGGCGCGGTAGAGCGCCTGGTCGGCTGCCTGCTTGATCGTCTCCACCGTCGAGCCGTGCGCCGGGAACTCGGCGATCCCCTGGCTCGTCGTCACGCGTACGACACCGTCCGGTGCGGCGATCTCGAGCGCCTGCACGGCGACCCGGATCAGCTCGGCACGGTCAAGGGCCTCGCGAGCGCTCATCCCCGGCAGGATGATCGTGAACTCATCTCCCCCGTACCGCGCCGGGATGCCCGCCTCCGCGAGCGCCTCCTGCACCGGACGCGCCACCGCGGCGATCAGCTCGTCACCGAACTGCTGGCCGTAGGTGTCGTTGATCGCATGGAACCGGTCGAGGTCCATCATGATCAGGCTGAACACGCCGTCGCGTACGGTGGCCTCAGCGATGTGTTGCTCGAGCACGCCGTCAAGGTGCCGCCGGTTGTAGAGCCCGGTCAGATCGTCGGTGATTGCCCGCCGCCTTGCCCCTTCGCCCCACTGGACGAGGTCCGAGAGGAACGAGCTCGTGTGGGTGAGGCGATTCGTGGTGATGTTGACCATTCGGTAGAGCACCTTGATCGCCGTACTCGGATGCTGGTCCATGAGGGAGAAGAAGTCGTCCTTGCGCAGCCGGTAGAGTACGCCATCGTCGGGCATGACGCACGTTGCCGACCGCGGCGCGTCCTCGAAGATCGCCATCTCGCCAAAGAAATCACCGGGACCGAGCTCGGCGACGTCCACGTCTATTCCCTCGGGCGCCCGCACCCTGATCGCCACGCGCCCCTCTCCCACGATGAACAGATCGCGCCCCTCCTCGCCCTGGCGGAACACGACCGTCCCCGCCGCGGATCGCAGTTCCTCGAGGAACTGCTGGAAGATCCCGAGCTCGTCCGTCGTGAGCTGAGAGAGGATGCCGACCCGGTGCAGCAGCTCCGCGGTGATCATCTGGCCTCCGGACCCGCGGCCGGGCACATGACCCGATCGCCGCCGTCGTCGCGCGCGGCGAACACCGCCTCGTGCGCCGACAGTACGAGCGACGGTCCGTCACTCGCGTGCCGCGGGTAGACGGCAAGCCCCACGCTGAAGGTGAGCGGGATCTTCGCACCGTTGGTAATCGGACGCAGGTCGGCCTCCTTCATCAGTGTCCGGATCTCCTCGGCTCGTCCGGTGAGCTCCGCCGCATCGCCTGCGGGCATCACCACAGCGAACTCGTTGCCGCGGTAGCGCACCGCAATGTCGCCCTCACGGAGCATGGCCTTCAGGTGGTTGGCCAGAATGCGCAGCGCCTGGTCGCCCACTTCGTGTCCGTACGAGTCGTTGATCAGCTTGAAGTTGTCCGGTTTGATCATCAGGAGTCCGGTCTCGCCGCGGTTGCGGGCGAGCACCCCCCCAAGCTCGTCGTCGAGCCAGGTGCGCGAGTAGAGCCCGGTCAGCTTGTCGCCAAAGACCTGCCGGCGCAGCTCCTGGACCCAGCTCGAGTTCTCGCTGACGAGCTGATTCGTCGAGCGAATGCGGCCGGCGACGATGACGAGGAACTGGTGGAGCACCCGGGCGAAGAGCTTTGGATGCTCCATCATCACCGCCTCGAGCGACGTGCCTCGCGTCGGGAAGATGAGGATTCGGCTCCGCCGGTCGCTGACCGCGCTCGCGGCTCGGGGGCTCTCGCTGAGAAAGTCCTGCTCGCCGAAACTCTCGCCGGAGACGAATCTCGCGAGGTCGAGCTCCCGCCCGTCGTCCGCGGTCCGCACGATCCGGACATCGCCCTCGTCAATGACGAAGAGCTCCCGGTCGGCCGTCCCGGCCTCGAACACGCACTCGCCGGGCGCGAAGTCGTAGAAGCTCGCGTGCCCCGCGAGCACGGCGAGATCGCGCTGACTGAGCTGGGAGAACAGATCGACCGACGACAGAAGCTCGAGCTTCTCCATGAAGCGACATTATGCCCGCGAAACCGGAGGCGGGGCAAGACCCGCCGGCTCCCACTCTCGCCCCACTGTGGTACACTCGCAGGAGCTCACAGGAAGACCGCATGCAGAACAGAGGAACAGAAGGAACCGTCTACCCGTATGAGGGCACCTCCCCGTCGCTCGGCCGGAACGTGTTCGTCGCGCCCGGTGCCGTGGTGATCGGAGACGTCACGGTTGGCGACGACAGCAGCATCTGGTTCAACTGCACCGTACGCGGCGACGTGCACACGATACGGATCGGGAGGGAGACGAACATCCAGGACAACTCAATGCTCCACGTGACGCACGACACGCATCCGCTCGTCATCGGGGACCGCGTGACCTGCGGACACAGCGTGAAGCTCCACGGGTGCACGATCGGCGAGGAGACGCTGATCGGGATTGGAGCGATCGTACTCGACGGCGCGGTCGTGGAGCCCGGATCGATGATCGCCGCCGGCGCCCTCGTCACGCCGGGGATGGTCGTTCCGGCGGGGATGATCGTCGCCGGTGTCCCCGCCCGGGTCCTGCGTCCGCTCACGACTGCTGAACGCGACGACCTCGCCGCCTCCGCCGCCCGCTACGTCGCGTACGCCGCGAAAATGCGCCGGTCGCTTGCGACCGCGCCTGCGACCGCG
>SKZO01000245.1 GCA_007127335.1 Spirochaetales bacterium
ACGCGCACACAACCTCCCCGGATCCCTCGGATCCGATTCCGTTTGACAGATCGACAGAGTTCCCTCTACAATAGAGACCCAATAGAATAATCTACGGAGGTAGGCATGGCTACAGTTGAGCTGAAGTCAATCACCAAGGTCTATGAAGGGAATGTTCAGGCGGTCAAGAACGCCAACATCACCGTTCAGGACAAGGAGTTCGTGGTACTCGTCGGCCCTTCAGGCTGCGGGAAGACCACGACGCTGCGGATGATCGCAGGACTGGAGGACATCACCGGGGGCGAGCTCTACATCGACGGGAAGCTTGTCAACGACGTTCCCCCCAAGGACCGCGACATCGCGATGGTCTTCCAGAACTACGCGCTGTACCCGCACATGACGGTGTACGACAACATGGCGTTCGGTCTGAAGATCAGGAAGTTCCAGAAGGCGGAGATCAAGAACCGCGTCGACGAGGCGGCACGTATCCTGGACATCGAGGAGCTGCTCGACCGCAAGCCCAAGGCGCTTTCGGGCGGCCAGCGGCAGCGTGTGGCCGTTGGACGTGCCATCGTGCGGAAGCCCAAGGTCTTCCTCTTCGACGAGCCGCTCTCGAACCTGGACGCGAAGCTGCGCGTGCAGATGCGCGCGGAGATCTCAGGACTCCACAACCGCCTGCAGGCTACGATGGTCTACGTGACCCACGACCAGGTCGAGGCAATGACGATGGGCGACAAGATCGTCGTCATGCGCGACGGCGTCATCCAGCAGATCGGTGACCCGCTCTCCCTCTACAACAATCCGGTCAACCGCTTCGTCGCGGGCTTCATTGGATCGCCTCCCATGAACTTCATGACCGTCAAGGTCACCGAAGAGGGCGGCAAGATGATGATCGACGAAGGGAATTTCAAGGTCGTCGTCGATTCGGCGCTCTCGGACAACCTCAAGCCGTACATCGGGAAGGAAGTCGTCTTCGGCACGCGGCCGGAAGACCTTCGCTACGATATGGACGCCAAGGAAGGCACATTTCTCACCACGACGGTGCAGGTTATCGAGCCGCTCGGCGCCGAGATCCACGTCTACGTGGACACCGGCAGCCACGTGATCATCGCGCGCACACCTCCCACGGTAGAGTTCGCCGTGGGCGACGAGGCACGGTTCGTCCCGGTGTGGGATCGCGCGCGCTTCTTCGACATGGAGAGCGAGCAGGCGATCAACGCGGAAGAGTAGCGCTTCCGCATCGCAATTGACACGAAAGGCCGCCCGATCGGGCGGCCTTTTCTTTGGTGGCGCAGTGCTGGTGCAGCCGAACCTGAGCTCGATCCTCAGCTCGATGACGTGCGGCCGAACAGTCGACGGCGCGGTTTGGCCGGAGCGGCGCTCGCCGAAGCCGGCTCCCGGGTTTCGCCTGCGGACTCAGGGGGCGTGGTCGCGGATTCAAGCTGCTTGCGCTCCTTCATCGACGCTTCCTGACTCTTCAGTTTCTGACGTCGCGACTCGAGCTTCGCCTTTCTCGTTCGGGCGATGTAGCTCGAGAAGTAGAAGATGAACGAATAGAGCGCACCGACGACGAAACTCACGATCGCGATCACCGTGACCGGTACCGCCTCAATCTGCCATCCAAAGAGGTTGAACGACGCTTCCGAGCCGACGTTCATGACGATGATGACCGCCAGCACGATCAGGCTGACGATGCTGAATATGATCCGGCCCATCAGAGCAGCACCACTGCGGGGAAGAGGAAGTGCAGTATCCCGATCAGCACCGCCGCGAGCCCGATCGGATCGCGGTATGTCAGTAGCGCCTGCCTTCCCTGCTGCACCGCCTCCCCGCCGCCGGTTTCCCCGGACGACGTCTGCCCGAGGACGAGGACGAGGCCGACCACGATTCCGGCGATGGCCGGAAGCAGATCCCCGGCAACCGGCACGGTATCACCGGGCGCACGCACGAAGAGTTTCAGGACCCCCACGAGGATCGACACGATCCCGGTCGTGAGGACGAGCGACCGGTGCTCAGCGAAGTCTGCGATGCCGGCGAGCGCGGGGACCCGCCGCGAGATGAGCCCGGAGGCGGCAAGCAGTCCGCCGAAAACCAGACTCACCACGCTGAGTAGATAGAGTTGTGCCATAATGCCTCCCGCCTTCCCATCAATATAGGAAATTCGGCCGGATCAGGACAGCGCCCCAACCACGACGCGGACCCATCTGCTGCGGTCGGCGGGAACACGGTCGAATCCGCCGTGCACGGCGACCGACTGGAAACCCGCCTGCCTCACGAGACCGATCAGCTCGGCGGTCGGGATGACGAGAAGGTACTGGGAGATGGTCTGTACGGTCTCGCCGCGGGCCGTGAGCTGTGCGTCGAACCTGATGCGCGAGGGGCTCTCGCGGCGGTATGCCCGTCGCATGACGGCCGCCGATGAGGTGAGATCGGGCAACGCGAAGGTCTCGCCCTCTTCAAGCCCCTCCACATCGACGTACTGGAGGACCAGTCGGCCTCTGTCGGCGGCAAGCGCGTGCACGGCCGCCCGAACAAACCGGCCCACGTCGTCAAGGGAACCGAGATGGGCAATCGAGTTCCCAATACAGAAGACGAGATCGAAGGGAGCACGCGGATGAGCGTCGGTCTCGAGCATATCTGCAACGGAGAACCGCGACCGGTCGATCCCGGCCTCGCGCGCCTTCTCGCGCGCGATCTCGATCATGGGTGGCGAGAGATCGGTCCCGTAGGCGTCCACGCCCCGGTGGAGCAGCATCCGCGCACACGCGCCGGTCCCGCACGCGACATCGAGCACATGCGCGCCGGCAGTCGCGCCCTCTTCGCCCAGGAAGGCGATCGTCGCGCCATCGCATCCGAAGAGCTCGTCGTAGTGCGCGGCGAGGACCGAGTAGAAGCTGCTCATGGGGCGACGCCCTGCGACGCGACGGAGAGCTTGAGGGTGTGCCGCACGGTGGCGAAACGCGCGCCCATGAGCCGTCGGTCGTTCGCCGCCATCCGAACGACATCCGCCACGGTGTGCGTGGCGTCCATGTCGACGGCGAACGCCTCGTCGCCAGGGCCCACTGCGAGAGAGTCAAGGATCGCGTACAGCGGCTCAAGGTCGATCATCGATGCGTGGGCACGCTCGAGCGACTCGAGAAGCCGGGGCTCATCGTCGGGAGGCGTCGGGACCGGAACCCCGCGCTCGGCCGCGTCGATCCACTCGTCGATCGTGTCACGGTGCGCCATCACGTCTGCGTACGCGGCAGCAAACGCATCGCGAGCCGCGAGGTAGCGTCGCCCGAGGGATCGCGCGATCCCGGAAGCCGGGTCTGCGATCCGCTGCGCCCGGCGGTCAAGCCAGTCGCGACGGAACTCGTCCGGCCGATCGCCGTCGAACCGCAGGTTCCGCAGAGAGTCGACGTCGCTTTCCACGACCTCCCCTCGTCGCGCGTAGAGCGTCGCACCGCGCGGTCCACGCACCTCGACGAGGCCCTCATCCGCGCAGACCAGCATCGCGCCGTCCGCGGCGAGCGTCACGGAGAATCGCGCGCCGCGTACGTGCACAACCCCCACGCTCGAGCGCACCCGGATAGCCCGCCCCTGCGGAAGGGCGTACACGACGAGGTCCACCGATCCGGCGATCAGCCCGATCACCCTGAACGGGGCGTCAGCTCCGGCAGGAACCTCTACGGTCAGGTGGGAGAGCGGGTTGACGCGCACGACGGCGTCAAGACCCGACGTCTGGTCGAAAGAGATCTCAAGGCTCGCGGAGCCGTCGGTCCGGATCGCGTCAAAAGGCTCGATGCCGAAACCCGGTTCGACGCGACGGGAGAGCGGTCTGCCGTCCCGCGCAATCTGCGGATCTCCCGTGACGGCCGTGACCGTCGCCACCTGCACGGCGCCAAGCGCCGCGGCAACGAGCAGCCAGCCAAGCGCGACGATCCTGCGGACAACCAGCCCGGGCGCGACATCCATACCCGAACTCTATCAGCCCTGGTATACTTGATGCAAATGGCAAAGATTATGACCGTTCAGGGTGAGATCGACGCGGCCGACCTGGGCTTCACGCTGCCGCACGAGCACATCCTCGTGGATTTCGGTGGTGCCCAGACCGCCTGCGCGGACCGGTACGATCGTGATGAGGTCGTGCGCACGATGCGTCCCTACGTGGAGCAGATCGTGGCGGCCGGCATAAGGAGCTTCGTCGACTGCAGTCCCATGTACCTCGCGCGCGACGTTCGCGTGCTGCGAGCGCTCAGTGAGCAGACGGGCATGCAGTTCATCACCAATACCGGTCAGTACAAGGAACCGTACCTGCCGCAGGAGACCTTCGATATCGCAGCGGAGGCGCTTGCCGACCAGTGGATACGTGAGTGGGAGGAGGGAATCGACGGGACCGACGTCAGACCCGGCTTCATCAAAACGGCGGTCGAGCCGCAGCCGCTGGCCGCGACCCAGCAGAAGGTCGTCACGGCTGCGGCGATCACCAGCCGGGCAACGGGCCTGACGATCGGCACCCACACGTGCGCCGGCATCGCAGCGCTGCACGTCCTGCGGCTCCTTTCGGCCCACCGGGTCGACCCGGCGAAGTGGATCTTCATTCACGCCCACCAGGAGACCGACTTCGACCTTGTCAGGATGGTCGCACGCGAGGGAAGCTGGATCGAGCTCGACGGGATCGGCGCCGCAAGCGACGCGTCGATCCTCACGATGCTGCTCAAACTGCTCGACGCCGGGTTCGACGAACAGGTACTGCTGTCGCACGACGCCGGCTGGTACACGGTGAGCGAACCGAACGGCGGGTCGCCAAGACCGTACACGCATCTGTGCGAGAGCTTCCTCCCGCTGATGCGCGAGCTCGGCATCGACGAGCCGACGATCCACCGCATCACGGTCGAGAATCCGGCGCGGGCCTTCGCAGTCGGATAGGAGCCGCGATCCGGCCTGAAATTGCACGCATCGCGGACTCTGCGCTATGATGGAGCGGTGAACCAACCCCATCCATCCCAGGACATCACCGGCGCGCTCGGACGCGATCTCGCGGACAGGCGGATCGTGCTCGCACTGTGCGGCAGCGTCGCGGTTGCCCGGGCTCCGGAGCTCGCGCGCCTTCTGATGCGTCACGGGGCGACCGTCTTCCCGGTCCTCTCGGCGGAGGCGACACGGCTGATCGGCGTGCCGCTCCTGCACTGGGCGACCGGAAACCGGCCGGTCACCGAGCTCACCGGAGAGATCGAGCACGTCGCGCACGCGGGGAACGTCCCGGATCACGCGGATCTCCTGCTCATCGCCCCCGCGACCGCGAACACGATCGGCAAGATCGCCGCGGGAATCGACGACGGGCCGGTGACGACGTACGCGACGACGGCGATCGGCGAGGGACTCCCGGTCATCGTCGTGCCCGCGATGCACGAACCCATGTACCGCCACCCGATCGTGGGCCGCAACCTCGACACGCTGCGTGAGATCGGGGTCACGGTGATCATGCCACGGATCGAGGAGGGGAAGGCGAAGATCGCCTCGAACGAGGAGATCCTCGCCTCGGTCGTCCGGCTTCTTGCCGGCGGCCGGCAGGAGGCCCGGCTCGCGGGCCGGCGCGTCCTGATCACCGCCGGACGCACCGTCGAGTATCTCGATCCCATCCGCGTGATCACGAACAACAGCACGGGAAAGATGGGCATGGCGCTCGCGGCGGCCGCGGCAGAGGCCGGCGCGGAGGTCACGGTGGTCTACGGCAGGGGCACGGCGGCCGCCCCGCCGCAGGCGCGGATCGTCGGGGTCGACACCGCCGAGCAGATGGACGCGGCGGTTCGCGGGGAGCTCGCGGCGACGCCGGGCTACGACGTGGTAATCGCAGCCGCCGCGGTGGGTGACTGGCGCCCGCTCAGGCAGGAGACGAAGAAGATCTCCACCCATGGCCGCGACCGGCTCGTACTCGAGCTCGAGCCAACCCCCAAGATCATCGACGGCATCAAACGAGAGCATCCGGGCGTATTCCTCGTGGCGTTCCGAGCGCAACACGACCTGGGCAGAGACGAGCTGCTCGAAGACGCGAGGCGGCGCGCGGAGAAGGCCGACGCCGACCTCATCGCGGTGAACGACGTGAGCCGCGAGGGAGCGGGATTCGGGTCGGACACCAACGAGATGTACCTCGTCGGGCGCGATGGCCCGGAGGCCCACATTCCGCTGTCGAGCAAGCTCGACGTCGCCCGCACGATCATCACGGCGATCGCCGATCGGCTTGGCACCCGCGGCTTCGCTTGACAGCACCACAGCGGCTCCGTACCATGCGCGCACTATGGGGAAAACCGTGAACGTGGCACTGATAGGTTGCGGCACAGTCGGAGGCGCGACGGCGCTGCACATCATCAGGAGTGCGACGCTCATCAGGCAGCGGTACGGCGTCGAGATCTCGCTGGTTGCGGTCGTTGACCGGGAGCTCGCCCACGCACGGGCGATCGGGGTCCCGGAGGAGATCCTCTTCTCAGACCTGGACTCCGTCCTCACGCGCAGCGACATCGACGTCATCGTCGAGCTCGTAGGGGGGATCGCGGTCGCGCGCGAGATCATCCAGCGCGCCGTGGCGTCGGGCAAGCACGTGGTGACCGCGAACAAGGCATTGCTCGCGCACCACGGACACGATCTCTGCGCGATGGCGCGCGAGGCCGGGCGCATGCTCGCCTTCGAGGCAAGCTGCGGCGGCGGGATCCCGCTGATACGCGCACTCTACGACGGGCTCGCGGGGAACCGCGTGGACGCGATCTACGGGATCGTCAACGGCACGTGCAACTACATCCTCACGGAGATGATCCGCCGTTCCATCTCCTACGACGAGGCGCTCGGCGAGGCGCAGGCACACGGACTGGCGGAAGCCGACCCCACGCTCGACGTGGGAGGACACGACAGCGCCCACAAGATCGCGCTCATGGCCGCGCTCGCCTTTGGCGTGCGGGTAGAGTACGACGAGATACCCGTGGAGGGGATCGACGCGCTCGACCTGCTCGACGTGAGCTGGGCCACGCGACTCGGCTACGTCGTGAAGCTGCTCGCGATCGCGGAACGCACCGCCTCCGGCGTCGCGCTGCGGGTCCGGCCCTGTTTTGTCCACGACGACCATCCGCTCGCCTGGGTCGGGGGACCGTTCAACGCCGTCAGCGTCTACAGCTACCCGACCGGGCACACGATGTACTACGGTCGGGGAGCCGGCGGCTCCGCGACGAGCGGCGCGATCGTGGCGGATCTCATCGCGATCGCCACGAAGGCCTACGAGCCGTACTTCGTCGGCGGGAGATTCTGGCCCGACCGCACCGAACCGGTCGAGCAGAACGCCCCCGGAACGATCTACGGACGGTACTACGTTCGTGCGCTGGTACAGGACCGCCCGGGAGTGCTGGCGGAGATCGCCAACCGGTTCGCGGAGCACGATATCAGCATCGCCAGCGTGCATCAGGACGAGATGCCGGAACACGAGGAAAAACTCGCTCCCGTGATCGTCGTCACGCACGCCGCGCTCGAGGACAGCCTGCGCTCGGCGGTCACGGAGATAGACGCGATGCCGCAGGTGAGCGGCGGATGCGCGGTCATCGCGATCATCGACGAGCCGGCCGAGCAGCTCATCGAATATCAGACCTGATTCGTGATAAGGTCACAGGCATGAGGATCATCACCTACACCGTCGACCCGACGATACCCGAGCCGCTGCGGCCGCTGAAGGAGCTCGCGAGCAACCTCTGGCTCAGCTGGAACTTCGACGCGGTCATGCTGTTCATGAGGCTCGACTACGAGCTGTGGATGGAGTCACACCAGAACCCTGCCCGGCTGCTCGGGATGATCAGCCAGGAACGCTACGAAGAGCTCGCGGTGGACGACTCGTATCTGTCGGCCCTGAACCGGGTGTACGAGAGGTTCGTCCAGTATCGCAACGCCGACACATGGTATCCCGGCACCTCGAACGATGTGGTCGCCTACTTCTCGATGGAGTACGGCCTCGACGTGAGCCTGCCTATCTACTCCGGCGGGCTCGGCGTGCTGTCCGGCGATCACCTGAAGACGAGCTCGGACCTCGGGCTGCCGCTGGTCGCCGTGGGACTGCTCTACCAGCAGGGCTACTTCCAGCAGTACCTCAACGCAGACGGGTATCAACAGGAGAGCTACCCGGAGAACGACTGGTACAACATGCCGGTCTCGGTCCGGCGGAACGCGGACGGGGAACCGGTGAAGATATCGGTGCAGATCGGTGAGTCGCTGGTGGTCGCGCAGATCTGGGAGGTGATGATCGGGCGCACCTCGCTCTACCTGCTCGACACCAACATCGCGGAAAACTCAAGTGAGAACCGCGCGATTACCTCGAGCCTCTACGGCGGCACGACTGAGACTCGCATCAGACAGGAAATCCTGCTGGGAATCGGCGGCATCCGCGCGCTCCGTGCGCTCGGCATCAACCCGGCGGTCGCCCACATGAACGAGGGGCATTCGGCCTTCCTCGCGATCGAGCGGATCCGGGAGCTCGTCACGCTGCACGAGCTGAGCCTGCGGGAGGCGATCGAGGCGGTGAAGCCGACGAGTATCTTCACCACCCACACGCCGGTGCCGGCCGGAAACGAGCGCTTCGCACCGGACCTCATGCAGAAATACTTCCACTGCATCACCGACGGGATCGATATCAGCTTCCACGACTTCATGGCGCTCGGCCGCGAGAACCCGAGCGACGACCTCGAACATTTCTGCATGACCGTACTCGCGCTGCGGCTGTCGGCCTACGCGAACGCGGTGAGCGAGCTGCACGGTGACGTGAGCAGGGACATGTGGAAGAGCCTGTGGCCCGGGCTACCGGTCCACGAGGTTCCCATCCAGAGCGTTACGAACGGCGTACACATCCGGACCTGGCTCAGCCACGACATGATAGAGCTGCTCGACCGCTTCTTCGGGCCGCGCTTCTCCGACGACCCCACCTACCTTGAGATCTGGAATCGCATTGACCGGGTCAGCGACGAGGAGCTGTGGCGTACGCACGAGCGCCGCAAGGAGCGGCTGGTCGCATTCACGCGGGAACGGCTCTACCAGCAGTACCGGCATCGCGGCGCGCCGCTCAACCAGCTGCGGCTTGCCGGCGAGGTTCTCTCTCCCTACGCGTTCACGATCAGCTTCGCGCGTCGGTTCGCCACCTACAAGCGGGCGACCCTCCTTTTCCGGGACAGGGAGCGGCTCTACAAGCTGCTGACGGACACCGACGCGCCCGTGCAGATCATCTTCAGCGGCAAGGCCCATCCGCACGACGTTCCGGGCAAGAATCTCATCAGGGACATCTTCCACTTCGCCCAACAGCCGGAGATCCGGCGAAAGATCGTCTTCCTCGAGAACTACGACATGGGCATCGCGAAGTATCTGGTCAGCGGCAGCGACCTCTGGCTCAACACGCCGCGGCGCCCCATGGAGGCCAGCGGCACGAGCGGCATGAAGGCTGCGATCAACGGGGTCCTCAACTGCTCGATCCTCGACGGCTGGTGGGCGGAAGGGTACGACCCGGCGCAGAACCCACTGGTCGGGTGGGCCATTGGCAGCGGCGAATTCTACGAGGACGAGGAAGAGCAGGACGAAGTCGAGAGCAAGCTCCTGTACGAGCTGCTCGAGCGCGAGATCGTGCCGCGCTACTACGACCGCGGCCGCGACGGGCTGCCGCGGGACTGGATTGCGATGATGAAGGCGAGCATGCAGACGCTGGGGCCCCGGTTCGCAAGCCACCGCATGCTGATGGAGTACACCGAGCGGTACTACACGCCCGCGCTCGCGCACGCGAGGCGCGTGTCCGGGAACGGCTTCGCTGCGGCGAAGGAGCTCGCGAAATACGTGGACCGGCTCGCCGCCGGATGGCAGGACATTGCCGTCGTCGAGACGCCGCGAGTACCGGACCGGCAGCTCGGCGTGGGCGAGAGGCTCGAACTGCACACGGAGGTGCGGCTCGGCAGGCTCAGGCCGGAGGACGTTGCGGTAGAGCTCGCCTATGGCCCCATGCGCGGCAGCGGGAGGATCGACGGGGCACAGTGCGCAACAATGCAGCATGTCAGGACCAGCAACGGCACGAGCCTCTTCACGACGGAGATAACGCTGACGCGGGCGGGCCGCCAGGGCATGGCGGTACGCGTACTGCCGAGCCATCCGGGTCTCGTCCAGCGATTCGTCCCGGGCTACATCGCCTGGGGATAGCCGTCTCCCGCCTCATAGCGGTATCCAGGGGTCAACCAGGACGAAGAGGATCACCACGAGGATCGCGGGGATGAAATCCGCGGTCTTGATGTGTCTGAGGTTCAGCAGGTTGACGCCGATCATGAGGATCAGCACACCGCCGACTCCGGTGATCTCGCTCAGCATCAGCGGGCTGACCCAGGGACTGATCGACGAGGCGATCAGGGTCAGCCCTCCCTGGTACACGAGGATCACGAGCGCGCTGAAGGCCACGCCGAGCCCCATCGAGGCGGTGAGCAGGATTGCCATGAAGCCGTCCATCACCGACTTCGTGAGAATCAGCTGGTAGTCGGCGTCGACCCCGGCCCGGAAGCTCCCCACGATCGACATCGCCCCCACGCAGAAGAGCACGGAGGCGCTCAGAAAACCGTAGGCGAACTCACTGCCGGTGGACGAGCGCTGGAACCTGTCACGAAGCATGGTGCCGAGCCGGAGTATTCCGTCCTCTACCCCCCACCACATGCCGAGGATCCCGCCTGTCACCACCGCAAGGGCGAGGTAGAGTACGCGCTGCATCTCGAGCGCCATGGACATCCCTATCACGAGTGTGATGACCCCAATGCCGGAGTAGAGCAGTTCTTTGATGGGCTCGCCAATGCGCCGGTTCAGCACGAGGCCGAGCAGCGACCCGATCACAACGGCAGCGGCGTTCACGAAGGTGGCGATCATGGGAGCGAGTGTAGTCGCGTCGCTCCCCTAAACTCAAGTGCCTTTCTGATCGATGCTTATAGGGAAGCGAGAGGAGGCAACGTGAGCCGAACGGCACAGTTGGAAGCGGGCACGACGGCAACCGGCAAGATCTACTGCGCGAACTGCAAGAACTGCAAACTCGTGCCGTCTCCGGTGGAGGACGACACGCGATACGTCCTGCGAGTCAGGTGCGCCGCCGGAAAATGGCGCAAGCGTCTTGGAGACGAGAAGTTGTACAAGTACTTCACGGTGATCCGGCGGAGCATGGACGAGTGCGACTCATACGAGCCCATGGGCGATGAGAATGAATTTCTCCAGGAGCTGAAGCGAAGCCTGCCCATCAACGACGAAGTGTACGGCTGACCGGTGCGGGCCGTTGCTCCGGGCCGCCCGGTCGGTGTACATTTCTGGTGATGAAAGTCCTCTACCTCGCGCTGATCCCTGTTCTCGTCCTGCTTGCCTGCCGCACGGTCCCCACCGACATTCCGGAAGACCTCACGCAACCGGAACTGATCCAGCTCGCCCAGCAGTCCGCGGACCAGGAAAACTGGGCCGCAGCCATCGCCTACTACAAGGCGATCGTCGAACGCTTCCCTGAGGATCGCGCCGCGATCGCGGTTGCCCGCTACGAGATCGCGTTCACTGAGTACCGCCGGGGCAATCTCACCGAAGCGGAGGCGCGGTTCGAGGAGCTCGTCGCGATGTACGAGGCGGATTCCAGCGATCTCCCGGCGTGGCCTCTCGTTCTCTCCCAACGCATCGTCGGGAAGATCCACGAAGAACGCGCCCCGAATGCCCGCTGATCGACGCTGATACCATGTCTCCCGCACCGTTCCAGTTCTTTTACACAGGATACACGCACCATACACATGGGCGAGGTATCATCACGACCAGAGCTCTGGAGGAATGAATGAAGAAAGGGGTCCTGATTCTGACTCTGATCGCCGTGCCGCTGTTGACCCACGCGGAGGGGTTGGCAGCGGTTCTGCGATCGGCACGGGAGGTCAACGAGACCTACCT
>SKZO01000411.1 GCA_007127335.1 Spirochaetales bacterium
ACGAGGAGGAACAGATTCCGGCCGCCCTTGTTCAGGAGTATCGCAGCGCCGTCCGGACCCGTGTGGAAGGTGTCAAAGCTCGGATCGAAGGGAAAAGGCAGCTTCCCGACGATGGTTCCGGCGGGCAGCAGTCCCGGGTAGAGCGACCGGGTGAAGAACTCCGAGCCGAGTATCTCGTACACGAGCGATCCGGAGACATAGAAGAGTGAGCTGCCTGGTGACCACCGTACACTCGCAATCGTCCCGGGGCCGAGCTCACGGTATGAATCGTCGAGTGATCGACCTCGCTCGTGCTGGTCGATCGAGAAGTAGTAGACCCTGCCGCTGCGGCTGTAGACAAAGAACCGGGAGTCAGGCGACCAGCGAGCCGGGTCCTGCTCGGTTGACAGCTCGATCCGCGACGCGATGGTCGTACGGCCGGGCCTTCGGCTGCCGCGGTCGGTAGCGAGCAGCACGAGATCTCCGTAGGCAGCACTCGTCGGCTCAATCACCAGCAGATACCGCCCGTCCGGAGACGCGGTGACCGGGAGGATACGTCCAACCGGCACCTCGGCCCCCGTCGTGAATCCCGCGAACGCCGCGACGGGCGCGAAGACGCCGGAATCCACATCGCCGCGAAACACCCCGAAGCGATTCTGTATCTGGACGGACTGCAGGGCCGGAAGGTAGGTGAGTGTCTCCGGAAAGTGTGTCATCGCGGTGATCGTCACATCCGACAGGACGTCCCCGCCTGGAACGCTTGCGGCCGGTGATCCGTCCGGCACGGTCGACAGATCAGCATGGAAGAGCGCGCGGTACTCCCCGGTACCGGGGACAGCCACGGTCGCGGCGAACAGCAGTTCATCATCAGGAGAAAGATCGAGGTCGGAGAAGCCAACCTCCGCGGGG
This sequence comes from Spirochaetales bacterium, assembly GCA_007127335.1. GTDB lineage: Bacteria > Spirochaetota > Spirochaetia > DSM-27196 > SLST01 > SLST01. The sequence continues at coordinate 889 of SKZO01000411.1, forward strand.
AGCAGGCTCACGAACGCGACGAGAATGACCGGAACGAGCAGACGTCTCACGAGATCCATCCCTAGTACTGATATTCGGCACGAGTCGAGCGACTAAAGAGAGTTTCTCTCGAGCAGGTGTTCCATCAGGTGCTGCAGATCACCGTCAAGCACCTCGAGCTGCCTCTCTATGCGCTCGAGGCGCAGCAGCGAGTACTCCTGCACCTCCTGTTCCATCCGGGCGAAGGGCGTATCAAGAAGCCGTCTGAACTCGTAGGACCGGACTCGCCCGGTTCCGCAGTAGGGACAGTAGGAGAAATCCGGAGCGATGTAGCGGGCACAGGATCGGCACGTCGTGATCTCGCGCACAGGTCACTATACTCTGCGACGGCCGACGTGTCCAACGGCCCTGGCTCGAGAAGCCGCCTTCCCGGGATAACCCAAACGGGGTATCGGCCGGCCACAGCGCCGGTGGTACCTTTTGCCCAGCAGGAGGAACGAATGAAACACGTATTTGCCCTGTTTTCCGACGCAGCTGCCGCAGAGAAGGCAGTAGAGAAGCTCTCCGAGGGCGGACTCGATACAAGCAAGGCGAGAATCCACAGCAAGCAGACGATCGAACAGAGCACCGGGATCCGGGCCATGCCCACGACCAATGCAGCGTCTCCGATGGGCGGCGGCGCTGCCGGATCGGCCGGCGGCTCCGCAGCGGGCGGCACCGTTTCCGGCGGGCCGGGCGCGGTCATGACCGACGATACGATTGAGGGATATCTCTCGAACATCGGCGTGGACGGCGATGAGTACGCTTTCTACGTACGCGGCATAAAGGACGGCGGGCATATCGTGGGGATCGACGTGGCGAACGATGAGGAGGAGAAGGCTACCGCGGCGCTCGTCGATGCGGGCGGGAAAGTCCCGCACGCTGAGTAGACTCCCGGAACCCGCGGCGGCATCGCCGGAGCGCCGCTGCTTTGCTTCCGCCCGTTTTGGGGGCATATTGTCCACATGACCAGCGCTCTCTACCTGGAGGATCCCCGTCTGCTCGAGTTCGAGGCGCGGGTGGTCGCTACCCGTCCCACCGATCAGGGCATGGAAATCGTGCTCGACCGTTCGGCCTTCTACCCGGAGGGGGGAGGGCAACCGGCTGATCACGGCGACATCCGCGGGATTCCGGTGGTGCACGTTCGATCGGACGGCCGAACCATCTACCACCGGGTCAGTGGCGAGATACCCGACGCTTTCGAAGGCGCGGTAGTGCCGTGCCGCATAGATGCCTCGCGACGGCGGGACTATCAGCAGCAGCACACGGGGCAGCATCTGCTCTCGGGCGCGTTTATGCAGGTCGGCCCCTACCCCACAGTGAGCGTCCATCAGGGCACCGATTACACAACCATCGAGATAGAAACACTATCGATCCCCGACGCAGATCTCGATCAGGTAGAGCGACGTGCGAACGAGGCTATCGAGGCGGACCTACCGGTGGTTGCGCAGTGGGCGACCGAGGAGACGATCGGCGCGTTCCCGTTGCGTCGCCCGCCGAAAGTCAGCGGTTCCATACGGGTCGTCCGGATCGGCGACTTCGACTGCGTTGCATGTGGCGGTGTCCACGTGAGCCGCACGGCAGAGGTGCGATTGGTTCGGCTCCTGGATGTTGAATCGATTCGCGGCAACACACGGACGATCTGGAAGATTGGCGACCGGGCCTTCGCCCACTACCGGGAGGCGAGCGCGGTGGTCAGGGAGCTCGGGAGCGCCCTGAGCGCCCGGCCGCACGAGCTTGCCGAACGGGTCGGCATGCAGGAGGAGCGCATCCGTACCGCCGAGCTCGAGATACGCAGGCTGAATGAGCGGCTACACGAGCTGATTGCGGCGCGCCTGCTCGACGAAGCGAGGCCGGAACAGGGGTCTGGACACGGCCGCACGGTCATCACCGCGGACTTCGCAGAGGAGCCGAAGGACCTCCTTCGCGGCGTGACCGAGCGACTGGTGCGGGAGCCTGGCGTCGCGGTCTGTCTGATCAACCGGACGGACGAACGCCTTCAGTGGAGTATCGGCGCCGGGCCGGGGGTGCCACTGGAGTTCGACTCGATCCGGGGCGAGCTCTTTCCGGTGATAGCGGCCAGGGGCGGAGGGCGCCCTCCTGTCTGGCAGGGCACAGGAGCGCGGGTCGAAGCGGCGCCGGAGTTCCTCGAGCGGTTCCGCAGGCTCGCGGAAGAGGTCCCGCGCGTGGACGGCTGAGGTGGCTTAGAGGAGCTCCGCGGCCAGTTCGGCAAGCCTGCTGCGCTCCGAACGCTCGAGGGTTACGTGCCCGAAGAGATCCTGC
>SKZO01000197.1 GCA_007127335.1 Spirochaetales bacterium
ACGCGACCGCGGCGGCGGTTCGCGAACGCGGGTTCGAGACGGTGGGCCTCCTCGGTACGAGGTTCACGATGGAAGAACGCTTCTACGCGGCTCGCCTCGAAGAACGCCACGGATTGCGGGTCCTCGTTCCGGGAGACGAGGAGCGCGCCCTCGTCCACCGGGTGATCTACGAAGAGCTCTGCCTTGGGCAGGTGAGCCCGCAGTCGCGGTCGGCCTACGAGCGCATCATCGCGGGACTGGCGCAGAACGGCGCACAGGCGGTGATCCTCGGGTGCACCGAGATCGGCCTCCTCGTGGGCGACTCCAGGACGCCGGTACCGCTCTTCGACACGACGAAGATCCACGCGGAGGCCTCGGCCGACTACGCGCTCGAGTGACCGCGCAGAGCCACCGCGTTCAACGCCTCGCCGAACCTGCCGAAAATGAAGTAATGCTCGTGGTGGTTATGCTCCTGCTTGGTCTCGCGTCGCTTTCGGCCCACCCGCTCACACTGGGACCGCAGGACGTACGGATCGAGCAGAACCACGAGGGGGGATACGACCTCTACGTCCGGGCAGCGGACGGCATGGGATCGGTCCTGCTCACCGAATCAACCGTCGACCCTGAAGGCAGGGAGGCGAACTACGCGCTTCGAAACCCCGTCTGGCATCCGGTCAACGGCGACGAGCGGCGCAAGCTCGACGGTGAGTTCCTGAACGCCCAGGAGCGCGGGCGCTACTTCCTGATCAGCTCGACCGTCCGCGAGATCCCGGGCATGGGCGCGGCCTTCCACCTCTTCATCCCCTACGTCGTGGAGTACGGGTACCCATGGACACGCGCCGGCGACATGTTCGTGGGCGACAACAGCTGGATCAACATCCGCGCCTTCGCGCTTCCCTACGCAGACTACGAAGGAGCCTTCCGGGACAACCCCTTCGTGATCCGCGTGATGCAGCCGACGCCGGAAGCACCGCCGGAAGCACCGCCGGACCCGCCCGATGAGCCGGCACCCGATGAGCCGGGCGCGGAGGTCCCGCCCGAGGTCCGTCACCTGCCGTTCGCTTCCGAGGCCTTCGCCGCGATCGCCAGTGAGACCGACGGCAGGCTGGTGGAGATCCACGAGGCGGATGAGCTCGTGGAGACGATCCGCTCGCTCCTCGAGACGGCGCCCGAGGCAGGCCTCGATCTCGCGCTCGTGATCGACACGACCGGCAGCATGCTCGCGAGCATCGAGCACGTCCAGCGGGAGCTCGTCCCAATGCTCCTCGCCGAGTTCGCGGCGGATGCCGCCGGCAACGGTCCGCTGCGGGTGGGAGTCGTCCTGTTTCGCGACTACTTCGACGAGTACCTCGTGAAGCACCTCGAGTTCCAGGAGGATCTCACGATCGTCCAGCGCTACGTGGACGGTGCGCGCGCGGCCGGCGGCGGCGACATCCCGGAGGCGGTCCACGAGGGGCTGTTCACCGCACTCGTCCAGCTCTCGTGGGAACAGGAGCACCGCGTGGCGATCGTGATCGGTGACGCCCCACCGCACCCACGGCCGCGCGGGCGGATCACCGAGAGCATGGTATTCCACGAGGCCGAGCGCTTAGGGGTCACCGTGCACACTATCCTGCTGCCGCACCCGTAGAGAGCTGCTCCACGAGGCGCCTGCGGATCTTGCAGACCATGGTATACGCCGGATCGAAGACGTTCCCCACGTCGTACTCCACTCGCTGCCCGAGGAGCGAGTGCGCGACGAGCGGCTCGAGCCGGTAGTCCTCTTCGAGCCAGCGGACCATCTCGCTCGTCGCGTGCTGCACGCACTGGTCCAGTGGGCGGGCGTTTCCCACAGTCATCAGGTACTCGGCGTCCTCGGCGCGCGGCCAGGAGATCGGGTGATCGCGTACCACCTCGACGTGGAAGCTCACGTCCATCGAGATCTCGATCCCCGTGCCCACGATCTCGCCGTCCCCCTGCAGCGCGTGGCCGTCTCCCAGGAAGAAGAGGGCGCCGGGCTCGAATACGGGGAAGTAGACGGTCGCCCCGGGAGCGAATCTGCGGTAGTCCATGTTCCCGCCGTGCGTCGACGAGGTCGCGGTGGAGATCGCCTGGCCGCCCGACGGCGCGACGCCGAAGCACCCGAGCATGGGCTCGACCGGAAGCGCGATCGACGAGAGCGATGAATCCGGTGCGACCATCCGCGCCGTCTGCGACTGCGCGTCTATCTCCCAGACACATTCGTCTATGTCGTCGGCATGGCGCACCCTGAACCCGGGCTCAAGGACGTTCGCGGCGATTCGGGGCGAGGTGATGCCCCGCCTGCGATTGGGTACGATCTGCTCGAAGACGACGACGAGCGTGTCCCCGGGCTGTGCGCCTTCAACAAAGAACGGGCCGGTCATGGGGTTGCCGGGATCGGTCACCTGTTGCTCGTCGCGGTCGCATCCGCGCGCGTCCACCGTTTGCGTGGTCACGCTGTCGCCGGGCGCTATCACGAGCGCCGGCTCGTGCGGTCCGAGCGTGCGGTGGTAGGTCGTCGGGACGAAGGAGTGATGCGCCATGGCTGCCTCCGGAATGACTATGACCGATCGGCACCAGGGCGGCAAGGGAGGGGGTGAGTCGGTTGGAGGCGGTCGGTTTGCGGGGGCGGTCAGGAGATGGTACGCAGGTCGTACCGGGGGATCCCAGGGTCGGACGTAACGAGAACCATCTGCTCTACCCGCGCTTGCGCGACGATCAGGCGATCGAACGGTCGGCTCCGAACGCTGCGCCGATGTCAGGAGGCAATTCGTCGAAGTCCTCGGCCACCCTTATCCTGCCGCGTAGTGCCCCGGGTTCGAGCGGCCGGGCATCCTCAGTGTACCGTTGCAATACGGCGACCGGCCTGCCCCCCCTCTTGATGACGACCTCCTCTCCCCGCTCCACTCGAGCTATGAGCGCTGACAGGTGCGCCTTGGCATCAGTGATCGTGTTGACAACCATCGGACAACCGCGCCTGATCTCGCCTACCGCGGACTCAAGCGCCCCATCTCAGCGCCGCCACAGAAGACGCGCGGCGTTGAGCACCGCGAGGAGCGACACCCCAACGTCCGCGATGACCGCCTCCCACATGGAGGCGAGCCCGAATGAGCCGAATCCTATGAAGAGCGCCTTCACCGCGAGCGCGAGCGCGATGTTCCCCACCACGACGCGGCGGGTGGCGTGCGCGATTGCGAGCGCGGACGG
>SKZO01000156.1 GCA_007127335.1 Spirochaetales bacterium
CCGTCTCAGATTCTGCTCCTCGTCCTGAACATGGTAGTACCGGTCACCGGCAATATAGTCGGTGAGGAAACGTACGGCCATGATGAATGTCATGTATGCGGTCGCCTGAGGCAGAGTGGCCACTTCGTTATCCCGGAGTCGGGCCTTCTCGAGAAACCCGTCGGCGTACGCACGGAAGCTCTCGCGGTTGAGGCGCATATGCTGCGGTTCCGGACTGTCCTCAGGCACTGTTGCGGCGCCGGTGCGTGCTCCGTCGCCGAAGTCGTAGGCGGCGTGACCGGCCATCACGGTGTCGAGATCGATGACGGCCAGAGGTTCAGAGGTCGCCGGATCGAGCAGGATGTTGTTGAACTTCGTGTCGTTGTGGGTGACTCTGCGGGCCAACCGACCCAGGGACCGGAAGTAGCGGATCATGTCCGTCGCACGCTCCTCCACCAGACCGACCTCACGAGCCACGCGCGCGAGTCTGCCGGCCTGATCCAGCCGTACGGCGTCGGACAGCTCGGCGAGTCGGCGCTCAATGTCGTGGAAACGCGGTATCGTCACGCCAAGCCGGCTGGGGTCAAGCCCCGAGGTGAAGGACAGGAAGGCGCCGAAGCCGCGTCCGCACGCATGCGCCTCCCTCGGGCCGGCGGGTATCGGGGCCGGGATGGAACCCGCGATCGCGTGCCATAGCCGCCACCATCCGTCGTCCCACCGCACGACGGGAAGGTCGTCTGCAACGGAGTCGCGGGCGCTCACGAGCGCCGGCAATCGGATCTCGCCGGTACTCCCGCCGGCCTCGAGGACCGACACGATGTTGCGCATGACGCCGACCGGATCGGCGAAGACCCCGGTGTTGATCCGCTGGAGGACATAGTCCGACCCGTCACGACAGGTACACCAGTAGGTCTCGTGTATATGACCATCGCTGATCGGTCTGATCCGTACCGCTTCGCTCGGGGTCGCGAAGGTCCCTGCTATCCGCAACTGCTCCTGAAATGCTTGACCCATGCGACAATCGTACGTTAGTTTATTGATAATATCAACCATCTTGGGCGCGAGGAGGTTCCATGCCGTCATCCGTTGAGAAGGTTTTCCTTGAACGTTCGGGCCAATCGCTGAGATACCCACCGGACGAGCGAGTCGGCGTCGTCGTCGTAGACAGCTTCCCCACCCTTGGAACACTCACCGCGGCCCGCTTCCTCGAGTGGGTGCAAGCCCATCCGGAAGGGACGATCGCGCTGCCCACCGGCCGTACGCCTGAGCACTTCATCAAGGAGACACACCGCCTCCTGAACACCTGGGACTCTGCCGAGACCCGCAAGGAGGTGGAAGCGCTGGGTCTCGATCCCGCGGTCCGCCCGCGGACCCAGGGGCTTCGATTCGTGCAGATCGACGAGTTCTATCCGATCAACCCGCGTCACCAGAACAGCTTCTACTACTACGTACAGAAGTACTACGTCGAAGGCTTTGAGCTCGATCCGCAACGAGGGCTGTTCATCCGCTGTGACGAGATCGGGATCCCTGAGGGGCACACCCTCGAGTCCGTCTGGGGGGACGGCGGGGTCGACCTCGGGCTGCGCTACCGTCTCCCCCGTGGGGCACGGGAGCAGGTCCAGCAGCGTGTCATCCGGGAGGTGGACCAGTGGTGCGTCGAGTTCGAAGACCGGATCCGCGAGCTCGGTGGGATCGGATTCTTCCTGGGAGGGATTGGGCCGGACGGACACATCGGGTTCAATGTCCGGGGCAGCGACATGCACTCCACGACCCGTCTGACCGAGATAAACTACGAGACCAAGGCGGCCGCGGCCAGCGACCTTGGAGGCATTGAGGTCGCCGAGGAGCGCCTCGTGATCACGATCGGGCTTGAGACGATCACCTTCAGCCCGAAGACCGTGGCCCTGATCATGGCCGCCGGAGAGGCGAAGGCTGCGGTCGTGGCGGATGCGATCCAGCACGACCGCGACGTGCGCTATCCGGCCACGGCGCTGACGAGCCTGAAGGCGAGCCGCTTCTACCTGACCGAAGGGGCGGCCAAGCAGCTTACCGCGCGCCGCGTCGCCTCACTCGAGACAACCGGAGCGCTCGACGAACAGGAGATCCAGCGGATCGTGATCGACCTCGCGCTCAGGACCGGAAAGCGCGTCGTTGATCTGGGCCGCGACGATTTCGCCGCAGACGCGTACGGGAAGCTGCTGCTGAAGCTTGCCGACGGGCCGATCGATCAGCTCACCCGCGTCGTTGACGGCGATCTGCGTGAGCGCATCGAACAGGGACGTCACCTGCCGTCGGGCAAACGATTCCTGCACACCGAACCGCATCACGACGACATCATGCTCGGGTACATGCCGTTCGTCGTGCGCACGATTCGCGACCACTCCAACACCCACCATTTCGCGACGCTCACGAGCGGCTTCACCTCGGTCACGAATGAGTACATGCTGCGCCTCTGCCGCGAGATGCGGCGAACGATCGATGAGGATCGTTTCGACTTCTCACGCCTGCTCGATGAGGGATACTTCAGCCCTGAGGCCGAGCAGTACGAGGACTACGACGTGCTGCGGTACCTTGACGGTATTGCCGCCGAGGACGATGAACTGAAGCTCGAGGGGACGATGCGCCGGTTTCTGCGCAACCTCATCCGCGTCTTCGACGAGCTCGAACCCCGGGACTTGCGCGAACGGGTCGAGGAGCTGATCAACTACTTCGAGACGCAGTACCCGGGCAAGAAGGACCTGCCGCACATCCAGACGCTCAAGGGAATGGTTCGCGAATGGGAGAGCGCCTGTCTCTGGGGCTACTTCGGGTGGGACTCGAACTCGGTGGAAGACCTCCGACTCGGGTTCTACACCGGAGATGTCTTTACCCCCGAGCCACAGCTCGCGCGCGATGTCGCGCCCGTCCTCGAGCTCCTGCGCAAGGTCAACCCGGACTACGTCACGGTCGCCTTCGACCCGGAAGGCAGCGGCCCGGACACGCATTACAAGGTGATGCAGGCGATCGCGGAGGCGTTGCGCATCTACCAGGACGAGACCGGCCGGGAGGATATCACGGTACTCGGGTATCGCAACGTGTGGTACCGCTTCCATCCTTCCGAGGCGACCGTCTTCGTGCCGGTATCGCTGAACATGCTCACGCTTGAGCACTACTCGTTCATGAACACCTACCTGTCCCAGCGTGATGCGAGTTTCCCGAGTCACGACCACAAGGGGCCCTTCTGCGAGCTCTCGCAGCGGATCCAGGTGAACCAGTACGAGATGCTCGCGCAGTGCCTCGGGCGCGACTACTTCTACGGGCACGAGAGCCCGCTCATTCGCGCGACGCGGGGATTCGTCTTCGTACGCACGATGAGCCCCGGGGAGTTTTTCCGCTACTCCCGGGACCTGCGTCGCCGGGCGGAGAACGCCTGAATGGCCGGCACCGGCCGGCAGCGCACTCGAGAGATCAACATACTCGCCGCGATGCGCGCGCTCATCTCCCTCGGGACTGCGAGCAGGAGCGAGCTCGCCGCCCACGTGGGGCTCGACCGATCCACGATGACGCATATCACGTCGACGCTGCTGGCCGCCGGGCTCATCGAGCCGGTTGCGGAGGCGCCGGCGGGCAGTCGCGGGGGGCGCCGCGCAGAGCTGCTTTCCGTTGACCGGAGCCGGTACGCGATACTGAGCGCCGACCTCCAGTCCAGAAACCCGCGGTGGCTGCTCACGAACCTGCGCGGCGAACGGCTCCAGGACGGCCAACTCGGGCCAAGCATGCCTGCCGCCGGGGGAGCCGTGCGGCGGGCGTGGGTCGAGGGGATACTTGACGACCTCAGGCACATGGTCCGGTCGCAACCCGCGGGACGGCAGGTGATCGGCGTGGGCATTGCACTGCCGGGGCTGTTCGACCGGTCGCGCACCCGCCTGGTGGAGTCGTTCGAGCTCGGGCTCCGGGATGTCGATCTCCAGGCCCTCTGGAACTGCTCCAGCCCGCCGCTCTTCGCGGCGAACGATGCAACGTGCTACGCGTGGCGGGAGATTGCCGCTCGCCGCGATGAGCTCTCGCGCGGCGAGCCCACCGCGGCGGACGGCGTCTATGTCTACACGAAGTTTCACACCGACGGGGAGAGGTTCCTCGCGACGGGAATGGGCGTTGGGGTGACGATCGTCGCCGACGGACACATCGTTCGCGGTCACCGCGGAGCCGCCGGAGAGCTGCGAGGATACCGCCACTCGGACGATGACGAGGACCAGCTGGGCATCGATCTCGAAGCGATCCGTCGGGGCGAGGGACAGGAGGCGGCGATCACGACGGCAGCTTCAGAGCTCATACGCAATCTCGGTGTGATTGCGTCGGTACTCGACCCTCCCAGAATCGTCGTCTGCGGAGACCTCGGACTCTCCGCGGAGAGGTTTCGGGCCATCGCCGCGGAGATCAACCATGCCGGCCGGCCCGAAATAGAGTACCGCACGGCTGAGCCGCTCGCAGTCGCCCGGGGAGCCGCGCAGATGGTCCTCGAGGGTCTGTTCTCGCCGGACGCTCAGGTCGACCGGCCCCTTCTGCGCCCGGACACAGCGCCCGCGATGGTTCCCGGTTCCTCCAATCGCGAGTCCGGTTTTTCTCGTGGTATTGCTCCGGAAAACGCTCTACAATAAAGGCAGTGGCACACCCGGTACATGTGATCGACTTGGGGCCTTCAGAGGATTCCGACGTATCGCTTGTAGAGTCAATCCTTCCCCATCCCGTTGATCCTGAGACACAGCCCACAGTACGCGACGCCCAGGGTGTTCTCCAGGCGATTCAGAGCCTGAACCGCATTCGGGACCTCGACACGCTCCTCGAGCATGTCCTCCTGAAGGCGCGCCGCCTGGTCCGGGCAGATGCCGGCACGATCTACCTCAAGGCCAAGAAACGACTCTTCTTCAGTTACGTCCAGAACGACACCTTGTTCGCCGGCCAGACACCGGACTCGCGGTACGTCTACTCAGCCAACAGTCTGCCGATCGACCGTTCTTCGCTCGCAGGCTACGTCGCCGCCAGCGGCGAACCGCTGGTGATCGACGATGTCTATGACATCCAGAGCAACGTCAGTTACGCGTTCAACCCCGAGTTCGACGCGAAGTCGAACTATCGCACGAAGAGCATGCTCATCGTGCCGCTGCTCACCCGTGACGGCTCGGTGGTCGGGGTACTGCAGCTGATCAACGCGATTGCGGACGACGGCTCGACCGTCTCGTTCTCGTACCAGGAGACGCAGTACGCCAATCAGTTCGCACAGGCTGCCGCAGACGCCATAGAACGGACCCGGCTCTCACGCGACATGGTACTGCGCCTCGTCGAGCTCAGCGGTCTGCGGGATCCCTACGAGACCGGTCAGCACGCGAAGCGGGTGGGGGCGTACGCGGTCGAGTTGTACGACAAGTGGGCCACGGCGCAGGGTGTCTCACCGGACGATGTGCGGGCAAATCGGGAGATCATCCGGACCGCCGCGATGCTGCACGACGTGGGAAAAGTGGCGATCAGCGACACAATCCTGCGCAAAGGGAGGGATCTGTCGGGCGACGAGCGGCGGCGGATGCAACTCCACACGATCTACGGCGCGCGACTGTTCAAGCGCGACGATTCCGCATGGGATCTCGTCGCCCGCGAGGTGACGCTGAACCATCACGAACGCGGGGACGGCACCGGCTATCCAGGCCACGTCGAGAACATCTTCGCTCGCCAGGTGCGCGTGGGCCGGCCCAAGCGCGGCGCCGAGATTCCGGTCACCGCGCGAATCGTCGCGATAGCGGACGTCTATGATGCGCTGATGTCGCGCCGGGCCTACAAGGAGCCATGGCCCGAGTCGCGTGTTATCAGCCACCTGGAAAGCGAGTCAGGTGGCCGGTTCGACCCGCAGTTCGTCAACCACTTCCTTGAGATGATCGACGTCATCCATTCGATCAGCCGCAAGTGGTCGTACTGAGTCGCGCACGGGATTCTACGCCTCGGTGGGCTCCTCGACCCGAACGTTCATCTCCAGGCTGTAGCCATCCCCGGCGTGGTGGTTGACGATACCTGCGATCTTGTCGCGCTCATGCTCGTTTGCTACCCGTCCGGCGACCCGAATCGTCTTTCGCTTCACGAGAAAGCCCTTGGTAAGCAGGTCGACGGTGAACGCACGCACGTTGATCGACCCATCGTCCTCCACATCCCTGCGAATCATGTCGATGATGTCTGCCATGGTCGCTCCTTCCGAAGCGGTCCCGCACTGCAGAAAGGCCGGAAGCTCGTCGGGCGGTACCCGATCCGTCTGGCACGAGTATATACCGGTTCCCGCAGCGGAGCAACCGTGTCTCGACGGTCCTGTCTCAACGGTCCGAGCGCATTGCTGCGCCGCCTAAGCTACCGACGCGCGCGTCCCGTTGGTCTCGTCGGACGTCGCCGTCTTGAACTCGGACGTGAAGTGGAACCTCACCCCGGGGTTGTCCCGGATCATCGATCGGAGCATCCACTCGCTCTCAGCAAGGTAGACGGGGTTCCCGTCGCGATCGAGCGCAACATGCCGGTCGCGATACCTGATGAACTCGGCGAGTGCCTTGGGGTCATCGGCGGTAAGCCAGCAGGCACGGGCATACGGGAGCGGCTGCAGTCGACACGCCGCGCCGTACTCGTTCGTCAGGCGGTACTGGATGACCTCGAACTGGAGCTCACCAACGGCACCAATGATCTTCCGGCGCCCACGATCCTGTATGAACAGCTGGGCCACTCCTTCCTCGGTGAGCTGCTGGATACCCTTGTCCAACTGCTTCGACCGCATTGGATCGGTCGAAACAAGCTCCTTGAAGATCTCCGGTGCGAAGCTCGGAACACCGCGAAAGGTGAACCCCTCTCCCTCGGTCAGGGTGTCTCCGATTTTCAGGTCTCCACGATCGTAGAGCCCGACGACGTCTCCGGGGAACGCTTCTTCGACGACGTTCTTCCGCTCCGCCATGAAGCTGTAGGGACGCGAGAACCGTATGTTCTTCCCGTGGCGCACATGATGGAAGAAGACGTCCTTGCGGAAGACCCCGGAGCAGACCCGGAGGAAGGCGATTCTGTCGCGGTGACGCGGATCGAGATTCGCATGGATCTTGAACACGAAGCCGGAAAACTTCTCCTCGCGCGGGTCCACGGGCCGCAGATCGGAGTCCCGGGGAGTCGGCGTCGGCGCTATCCTCACGAACGTCTCGAGCAGCTCGCGAACGCCGAAGTTATTCAGGGCACTCCCGAAGAACACGGGCGCGACGTTTCCGCTGCGGTATTCAGTCTGGTCAAGCGGATCGTACACGCCCTCTATGAGCTCGACGTCCTCGCGTAGCTGATCTGCGGCCGAGCCGAGCACCGTCTCGAGCACCGGATCATCGAGCCGCTCCACGAGTACCCGGTCCTCCTCAACAACGGTCTTCCCCGCCTGAAAAAGATAGAGATTCCGCTCCCCAAGATTGTACACGCCGCGAAAGTGCTGTCCCATGCCGATCGGCCACGTAAGCGGGCGTACGGCAATCTGCAGCTTTTCCTCGAGCTCGTCCATGAGCTCGAATGGCGGCCGCCCCTCGCGATCGAGCTTGTTCACGAAAATGATGACCGGCGTGTTGCGCATGCGACAGACTTCCATGAGTCGCTCGGTCTGCTCCTCAACTCCCTTCACCGAGTCCACGACCAGAATGACGCTGTCCACCGCGGTCAGCGTGCGGTACGTGTCCTCGGCAAAGTCGCGGTGTCCAGGCGTATCGAGAATGTTGATGAGCTTCCCAAGGTACTCGAAGCTCATGACCGACGTCGCTACCGAGATGCCCCGCTGCTTCTCGATCTCCATGAAGTCCGACGTGGCCGTCTTGCGGATCTTGTTGGACTTCACCGCCCCGGCGCTGCGAATACTGCCACCGAACAGCAGCAGCTTCTCCGTGAGCGTCGTCTTTCCGGCGTCGGGGTGACTGATGATGCCAAACGTACGGCGGCGCGCTATTTCCTGGGTCATATCCATACTGGTACCCTAAGCTATTGATCGGCGGGCGTGTTGCCAACACGTCGGGGCGAATCGGGAAGAGAAGTTCCCCGGGCTACAGCCGCTCCCGCAGGGTGTACACGTGCACCGACTCGAACGAACCCCGATGGTTGAACAGTGGTCGAACCCCCTCGGGCACGAGCGGATGGCAGGCCCCGGTGACGGCGAGTCCGCCCGGCTCAACGAAGCGTGACCCGAGATGGAAGAGGAAGTTCACCGATTCAGAGACAATCGCTCCTGTCCTCCCGCTCGACCGGTACGTCGTGTTGCCCAGGTGGAGTGCCAGCCGCCAGCTGAGCTCACCGAACTGTGCGAACTCCTCGGCATTGATCACGACCCGGTTGAGCACGAGCCGAAGAGCTGGAACGACCGCGTTGATCGTCTGCCCGTCGAAGGGCATGAGGAGTAGACCTTCGTCTTCCTTCCACATCCACACTCTGGCAGCGTGTTCTGCGAACGCCTGCTCGAGCATGGCGCTGAAACGTCGCCGCAGCGAGGCGAGGAACCCCTCACTCGACTTCCGGTGGAGATCGCCGGCCTGATCGAGACCTGCGTACACCATGAGAAAGGTGTAGACCTTCCCATCTTCGACGTCCGCCCAGTCTGACCCCGATGGAATGAACCGGTGTACCTCGTGCTCCGGCACATGCGAAGCCGACTGATCGGCGGGCATCGTCGGCTCGTATTCCACGACACGACGCAGGCGTGCCGTGCTCACCCCGTCCGCGATGAGAGACTTCCCGAGGTAGTCCGCCGCGGCAGCGTGAAAGAGCTCTGCAACGTCCGATATGCGACCATGATGGTCGATCACGCCGTATCGGTACGGGCGCTCGGTCCGTAACCGCCTGAGCCGACGTTTGACCGCCAGATGATCCATGCCGCTCACGTCAACATAGACGAAAGACTCCGGCACGACGGCGGCTCGTCGCAGGGTCTCTCCAAGATCCTTGATCGCAGCGTACTCCACCGTGTACGTACGGCTCCGATCGATGGCTGCAAAGGAGGCGCGGACGGATCTGCTGTTCGTCACGACGTAGACGGTCATCTAGTCTGCAAACCTCACCGAGTACGAGTAGAACCTCTGATCTTCAGCGACGTCTACCGGCGTCAGCCCGGCGGCCGCGACCCTGTCCAGGCTGGGGTAGACGGTATCCGTGACGATCATCGTGTCCGGCATGCCGTGTTGGGTATCGATCTCCCACAGACGCTTCAGCGTATCGCTTTTCAACTCCGCTCCGCTGTCTGTGTACTCACACGGCCCGTTGTGTACGGTCACGCGAACATGGAGTCCGTCGCTGAGCGGGCACTCGACGAGGTTGTAAATGAGGAGCTCACCAAGAAGCTCCATACCGGTGAGCGTTGCCCGAAGATTCTGTTCCTCAAAGGTGAACGCGACGATTCCCCCATCGCCTTCCCATCCCCAGAGTCGACCGTTGCGTCGAGTAGCCGATCTGGCGACCATACTCCGCAGGGTCCGATAGAGGTCGCTCATGGCGGCCTGCCCGTGCTGCCGGACGAGGTCGGAATTGCCGACGACGTCGACCCCGAGAAAGGCCATCACGTACGTCTCTCCTTCCCGAAGGACCCCCCAGTTCCGGGTCGTCCGTATGGAGCTGTCCTCTATGAAGGTGCGGGTCTGATGATCGTAGCAGTATCCGGTCTCGTACAACTCACGAAGGATCGCCTGGAGCCTGGGGAATCGGTACTTCCGGCCTTCCATTCCAAGCCGCTCGACTTCGAGCAGCATCGCGGCGAAATCCAGGAAGAGGCCGGCCTCCGATAGATCGTCGATGATCTGCCGTGCCGCATTGCGGTTTGGAATTGGGACCGACGCTGGGAACCCGGTGCGTTCATGGAGATCGTATGAACCGAACAGACGCCTGGCCACATGGACCATCGTCTTGACGTCCATGGACTCCGCCAGAGCGCGGCTCGCCAGTGTGCGCACTCTTGCCTTCACTCGCATCGCCGGTAGTATACGCGGGAGCGTTGAGAAGGGGAATAGTGAGCAGTTCGCACAGGTATCAGCGGCGGGCGACGAATCGGGCGCTGGTGGCCTCGCGCGTTGCCAGCCGGACACCCAGGGCCTTGACTCCTTTTACCAGGTAGTCATCGACGTTGAAGTCCTCTTCGAGCACCCGAATGTTCTTCTTCTTCCGGTACTTCACGTTGGCAACCACGCCATCGCGGGTCGTGAGCGCAAGCACGGCGGTTCCGGGCGGTACGATCTGGTACCCCTTGTCAAGAATGAACTGCTCGATCTTCGTACGTTTGAGATATGGGTAGTTTGTCTTGCGATCTTTGTAGACGATGCTGAACACCTTTGAGGAGAGCACCTCCTTGTCTGCAAGCCCGCACGAAAGCATTCCCTTGTCAACGAACAGTTTCTCGGGGACGGTCATGACCGAGTATGCGCCGCTGGCACGGATGACGAGCACACGATCGTAGGGTGAGACTTTGAACAGTTCCTTCCCGGAGGAGAGATTGTAGCCAAGGTAGCCGCTCGAGGAATCGTACCGAAGACTCAGGCTCCGCACGGCCGCCTCGCGAACGTCAACTCGCTCGAAATCTCCGATCTCCGTCCGCCGCGGGTATTCGGCGCGGTAGTCGCCCACCACATCGCCAAGATAGTCGATCGCATACTCGGTGATGTTGGCGAGATGGTGTTTGACCTCTTCGAGCCGTTTCTCGATCTCAGCGATCTCCTTCTTCGCCCGGTCGATGTCGTACCTGGAGATCCGCCTGATGGGGATCTTCAGAAGTCGGTCCACGTCCTCCCCGGTTACTTTCCTGCGTATCTCCTTCCGGTACGGCTCGAACCCCTCGATCACCGTGGTCGTGACGGCGTCCGCGGTCGTCTCTTCCTCAATCCGCTTGTAGAGTCGCTCCTCCACGAATATACGCTCGAGGGTTCGAGCGTGCAGTCGATCAAGGAGTTGGCTGCGCTCGAGCTCGAGCTCCTGGTTGAGTACCGCCACGAGCCGCCGTGCATGGTGCTGGATCACCTCGGTCACGGTCATCGACGTCGGTTTACCATCCTTGATGACAAGAAGGTTCACGCTGATGGAGTTCTCGCACTCGGTGAATGCATAGAGCGAATCGACGACTTCCTGCGTGTACACACCCCGAGCAAGCTTGATCTCAATCTCCACGTGTTCCGCGGTGAAGTCGCTGATGGACGCGATCTTCACCTTGTTCTTCCTCGCTGCGGCTTCAACGCTGTTGATGAGGCTCTCCGTCGTGGACCCGAACGGCAGCTCGCGAACCACTATGCGCTTGGGATCGGAGGTGTCGAGCTTTGCCCGCACGAGCACTTTGCCCTGACCATCGTCGTATCCTGAGACGTCGATGTATCCGCCACCGGGGAAGTCGGGAACCAGCTCGAACGGTTCACCGCGCAGGGCCTTCCGAACAGCCTCACACACCTCTATAAAGTTATGAGAAAGAATCCTGGTGGACATCCCGACGGCGATGCCTTCGGCTCCGAGCACCAGCACAACCGGAAACTTCGCCGGGAACACCACCGGTTCCTTCCGCCGCCCATCGTACGACGGTTCGTATTCGGTGATGTCCGGCTGGTAGAGCATACGCTTCGCCAAAGGGGTTGCCCTGCACTCGATGTACCGCGGAGCGCTCGCCTCGTCGCCGGTGAGTATGTTCCCGAAGTTGCCCTGCTTGTCTATGAACAGATCCTTGTTCGCAAGGACGACCAGCGCCGAGTTGATGGACGCATCTCCGTGAGGATGGTACTGCATGCAGTGGCCCACTACATTGGCAACCTTGTGGAACTTGCCGTCGTCCATCTCCAGAAGGCTGTGGAGGATGCGGCGTTGAACAGGCTTCAGCCCGTCGTCCAGATGCGGAATCGCGCGATCCTTTATGACGTAACTGGCGTACTCGAGGAAGTTGGTGTTGAACAACGTATCGACATAGGCCATCTATATGAGATTCTCCATAATGTAGTCGCGACGCTCAGGCGTGTTCTTCCCCATGTAGAACTCGAGCGTTGCCTGTATGCTCTTGATGTTCTTCAGGTTCACGGGCACCAGCCGGATGTCCGGGCCAATGAACTGCCCGAACTCCCGCGGGGATATTTCGCCCAGCCCCTTGAATCTCGTGACCTCCGGCCCCGCGAGCTCACCCATCGCCTGATCACGCTCCTTCACGCTGTAGCAGTAGCGTGTCTCCCGCTTGTTCCGCACCCTGAACAGGGGAGTCTCCAGTATATAGACGCGCCCGGTCACCACTAGATCCTCGAAGTAGTTCAGGAAGAACGTCAGGAGGAGATTGCGGATATGAAAGCCGTCATAGTCGGCATCAGTGGCGATGACGATCCTGTCATACCGCAGTTCCTCCACGTCGTTTTCTATACCGAGAGCCATCATCATGTTGTACAGCTCTTCGTTACGATAGAGGTCGGCGCGCTTGCGCGAGTGGACGTTCTGCGGCTTACCACGCAGACTGAAGATGGCCTGCAGGTAGACGTCGCGGCAACTGACCATACTCCCGGACGCGCTTGCCCCTTCGGTGATGAAGATCGTCGACTCCCTCCCCTTCTCTCCGTCCTGGAGATGGTACTTGCAGTCCTTCAGGTTGGGAATCTTGAGTGCGATCTTCTTTGCCGCCTCGCGCGCTTCCTTCTTGACGGCGTTCAGCTCTTTCCGCAACCGCTCGTTACTCAGGATCTTGTCGAGCAGCGCCTTGTTCGCCTTCGAGTCCTTATGCAGGAAGTCAACGATCGCGCTCTTCGTCTCGTTCACGATCCAGCTGCGAATCTCCGTGTTCCCGAGCTTGTTCTTCGTCTGGCTCTCAAAAACCGGGTTCTTGATGCGGATGGCAATAGCGCCCGCCACACCCTCGCGCACATCCACCCCTGAGAAGTTCTTCTTGTAGAACTCGTTGACGCCCTTGAGCAGACCTTCACGAAAGGCACTTTGATGGGTGCCGCCGTCCGACGTGTACTGACCGTTCACGAAACTGAAGTACGTCTCTCCATAGTTCTGTGTATGGGTGAGCGCGATCTCCAGCCGTTCGCCTTTGTGGTACGCGATGGGGTAGACGGTCTCGTCACCGACTTCGCTGTAGAGCAGATCACGCAGGCCGTTCCTGCTCTCGAACTTCTGTTTCCCGAGGTAGAGCGTCAGGCCGCTGTTCAGATAGGCGTAGTTCCACAGGCGCTGCTCGATGAACTCGGCGTTGAACTCGTACTCGCTGAAGATCTCTTCGTCGGGCTCGAACTCGATGTATGTTCCGTTCTTCTCTTTCGTCCTGCCGGACTTCTCGCGAACGAGCGTTCCCTGATGGAAAAGGGCTTCCGTGTACTTCCCGTCGCGCATGGAAACGACTCGGAACTCGCTGCTGAGAGCATTGACTGCCTTGGTGCCAACCCCATTCAGGCCGACGGAAAACTGAAAGACATCGTCGTTATACTTCGCCCCTGTGTTGATGACACTGACACACTCAATGACCTTCCCAAGGGGAATCCCTCGTCCATAGTCCCGGACCTTCACCCGCCGGCCCCTGAGATCGATCTGTATCGCCGATCCGGCCCCCATGATGTACTCGTCGACCGCGTTGTCAATGACCTCCTTCAGCAGGATGTAGATCCCGTCGTCGAGGTTCGACCCGTCGCCCAATCTCCCGATGTACATCCCGGTCCGCAGACGGATGTGTTCGAGAGAGCTCAGTGTCTTGATCTTGCTTTCGTCGTAGGTCTGTTTATCAGACCCGGCTGCCGTCCTGCCGCGCTTCGCTTCGGTGCCGCGCTTCGCCGCGGAACCGCGCTTCGCCGCGGCGGTTGTTCCCCTTCCCATACAACCTCACGGTAACGGATGCAAAGAGCATGCCGGTTTGCCTTCAGAGTACCACAACTGATGGGCTTGATCAAATCGTTACGGTGACGGACAATTGAAGCATGCACATTCCCTGGCGCTTCACACCCGCCTTGCTGCTCGCCGTCGCCACGCTCCTCGCCGGTTGCCGCACCACCCCTCCCGAGGAGCCCCCCGTATCCGGAGAATACGATCTGACCGACGAACTGAGGCAGCTGGAGCGCGAGCTCGCCCGCGCCTCGACAGACCTCGCGCAGCGGGACGAACAGATAGCCCGTCTCGAGGCCGACTTCGAGTCGTTGCAGAGTGACCTTTCACGCGCGTTAGGTCAGCTCGGTTCTCTTCGCGAGGACCGCCTTGACCTCCAGCAGGAGCTTACCAAACTCGAGACAGAAATCAGCCGCCTCAGTGACGCGGCCGGCGTCACTCAAGGCCCGGAGTCGCCGGATCAGACGGTGGCGCCGGACGTGGAAGATTCACGTGCCGGCCCTCCGGAGCGAGCCGGGTTCGAGCGTGTGTCGTACCTGGGACTGCGCAACGATCCGCGCGCAGTGCAGCGGCTCGCCTCGTCTGCACCGGGAGTCGGCGTCGATACGACGCGTGTGCCTCCGGTCATGTTCGATACGCGGCTCTCGCTCGATCAGACCGGCGTCTACCTGACAATCGTCGATCCGGCACATGAGCCGCAGCTCGTGCTGACGGTACAGTACGTCGACACGGGCACACCGCTGTGGCTGCATACCGCGCTCATCACGGTCGAGGGCGGAGACCCCGTCGATCCAATCGAACCCCTCTTCCTCGAGGGAGAGCCGATCCGGCAGACGGACGGAAGACTCCTCAGCGAAGCTCTCGCGAAGCCTGCGGACCAGTCGGCCACCGCCAGGCTCACTGCGATGCTGAGTTCGCAGCACCTGGTTCTGACGCTTCTTGGAGACGGCGCTCCGGTCTCGTACCGGCCGTCAGTCTCCGAGCGCGCGGCGATGTCCAACATGATCCATGCGTTCATCGATCTCGACGGATTCCGGTAGCGCGGTGACCGCACGAAGCGCAACCGGGATCCTCGTGGCCAGATCGTTGCTCTTCGTCTCCCTGCTGGTACTCGCATGCCCGGCGGAGTCGATCCGAGCGGCGGACTACGCCTTCCCGATCGCCGGCGACCGTGGGGTACTCTGGTGGGAAGAGGAGCACTGGGACGGTAACCTGGCGGTAGACATTGGCATTCACCCCGGCTTCGCCCCCGGCACTCCGGAGCGGTTGGAGTTCTACGAGAGGGACGTCGTCGCGGTGATCTCAGGAGAGGCGTCCCGGCTGGACAACCCGCGGGGCGGTATCGCCGTGCTGCTGCACGGCGACGACAATCGCACGTACTACTATGCGCATCTTTCGGAGTCGACCATCAACGAGCCCCGGCGAGTGTCTCGCGGAGAGCCGCTGGGGCAGATAGGCCGAACGGGCACCTGGACGCAGTACCTTGACCCGCATCTCCACTTCGCGATCGCCGCCGGGCATCAACACGGGTTTCACTGGGCCGCAGACATCAACCCGGTCACCTGGATCGAACGAACCTTCGGTCTTGCCCCGGCGCGAACAACGACCCAGGCGTATCCCCTCGCCGAGCCCTCCGGGACACCGCTGTTTGGTGAGTACGAAACGCGTGAGTCGTTCGTCGAAACTGAAGCCGGGAATCCGCTCCTCGCGGGGACGACGGTGGTCCCGCCCCGGCCCGGACGGGTTGCGGTACGGGCACCGCTGACCGGGATCGCCCGCATCCATGTTGACACCCCGCTCGGCACGCGAGTGCAGATCACCAACGCACGGGCCGCATGGAGCGTCATCATCTCCGGAGCGATCGATCCGATCATTCGTCACGGCGAGCTCGTCTACCGCGAATCGATCGTCGGCTTCACCGAGGGGCCGCTCCACTACATGACGTTCCACCGGGGGCGGCCGGTTGATCCGGCGCGGTAGGCAATACCCGCAGAACTCATACCATCACGGGGTATGACCCGGGGAGGAAGCCGAGAGCTGCGGTTACACCGTCGCCGCGGCAACCTCTTTCGTCTTCGGCGTCGCGCCCTTCTTCTCGCGGAATCCGATCTTGTCCTTCCTGATCGTCACGACGATGTGACTTCCCTCGCCGAATCGCCCCTTGAGGATCTCCATGGCGAGCGGATCCTCGATCTCGCGCTGGATCGTTCGCCGCAACGGCCGTGCTCCGAACTTCACGTCGTAGCCAACCTTGATCAGATGCTCCTTCGCGCCCTTCGTCACCTCGAGCGTGATCTCCTTCTCGGCGAGACGGGTCTGCACCTCGGCGAGCTCGATCTCGAGGATCGAACGGACCTGCTCGTGGTCAAGACTGTGGAAGACGACGATCTCATCGACCCGGTTGATGAACTCGGGTCGGAACAACCGCTTGAGCTCGTTCATCGCGCTCGACTTGATGTCACGGTAGTCCATCAGTCCGTCTATTGTCTTGAAACCGACCGAAGACTCGCGCGTGATCTCGCGTGCGCCTGCATTGCTGGTCATGATGAGCACGGTGTTTCTGAAGCTCACCGTGTGGCCAAGACTGTCCTGCAGCTGCCCCTCCTCGAGTACCTGGAGCAGGATGTTGAAGACATCGGGATGCGCCTTCTCGATCTCGTCGAACAGAACGACGCTGTACGGCTTCCTCCGGATCTTCTCGGTCAGAAGCCCTCCCTCGTCGTACCCGACGTACCCGGGGGGTGCGCCGACGAGACGGCTCACGTTGTGTTTCTCCATGAAGTCGGACATGTCGATGCGAATCAGTGCGTCTTCACTTCCAAAGAGGAACTCCGCGAGCGTCTTCGCGAGCAGCGTCTTGCCAACGCCTGTTGGTCCCAGGAAGACGAACGAACCCATGGGGCGACGCGGTGAAGAGAGACCGGTCCGGCTGCGCCGAATGGCAGACGAGATCGCCTGGATAGCCGGGTCCTGTCCTACGACCGTCTGGTGAAGCTCATCCTCGATCTGCAACAGCTTTTCGCTCTCGCTCTGAGCGATGCGCGAGAGGGGTATGCCGGTGATGTCCGAGAGCACGTACTGGATGTCCTCGGAGTCGACGACGTTCTGTTCGGTCTTCAGAGTCACCTTCCACTGGTTCTTCATCTCTTCGACCCGCGCCTTCAACTGCCGAACCTGGTCGCGCACTGCGGCGGCCCGCTCGTAGTTCTGGCTGTTGACAAGGCTGAGCTTCTCGGCATTCAGCTTCTCGATCTCCCGCTCGAGCTCGGCAAGCTCCGTGGGGCGGACCGAGTTGTGGATCCGCTTCCGGCTCCCGGCCTCGTCAATCAGGTCGATCGCCTTGTCGGGCAGGAACCGGTCGGTGATGTACCGACGAGAGAGCAGCGCCGAGATCTCGAGCGCTCCCGGCGTGTAACTCACGTTATGATGGTCCTCGTACCGCTCCTTGATCCCTTTGAGGATCTCCAGGGTCTCCTCGACGGTCGGCTCGTCGACGTAGATCGTCTGGAACCGACGCTCGAGCGCAGCATCCTTTTCGACGTACTTCTTGTACTCATTCAGCGTCGTAGCCCCAATGCACTGGATCTCGCCCCTTGAGAGCGCAGGCTTCAGCATGTTACTCGCGTCGATCGCCCCTTCGGCGCCGCCGGCACCGATGATGGTATGCAGCTCATCGATGAACAACACGACGTTCCCCGCCGTGATGATCTCCTTCATGACGCGCTTCAGCCGCTCCTCGAACTCACCCCGGTACTTGGTACCGGCAATCAGCGACGCGAGGTCGAGCGTCATCACCCGTTTGCCGATCAGAACCTCGGGCGCGCTGCCGTCGACGATACGCTGCGCAAGGCCTTCGACGATCGCAGTCTTTCCGACCCCGGGCTCACCGATCAGGACGGGATTGTTCTTCGTCCGTCGCGCGAGTATCTGGATCACCCGCTGTATCTCACGACCCCTCCCTACGACCGGATCGAGCTTGTCCTCGCGAGCGTACTGCGTCAGGTCGCGACTGAACTCGTCGAGCGTCGGAGTGCTCTTCTTCGTTGCCGTTGACTGCCCCGACGCCTTCCGCTTCTGCTGAGCGCTGCGGGTCGCCGGCGCGCCGCTGGTTGCGGTGGGCTGCACCGAACCGCTGAGGTCTGAGATGATCTCCCGCAGGGCGTCAACGCCGGAGCCGTACTCGGCGAGAAACCGCGTCGTGACGCTGTCAGACTCACGGGCGCATGCAAGCAACAGGTGCTCGGTGCCAATGTACTCATGCCCGAGGTTCCGCGCTTCCTCCGCGCTGTCCTCAAGGACCTTCTTGCCGCGAGCGGACGGCGGTACGTCCCCGAGGATGAACCCGCCACGCTTGCGCGGAATCTCCTTCTCGATCTCGATCTGCATCTTGGCCGGATCAACGCCGGCCTTCTCGAGCGCCTTGTACCCGAGGCCGCCGCCTTCCTTGAGCAAGGCAAGCATGATGTGTTCCGGCAGGAGCTGGTCCGAATGGAATCTCTTCGCCTCGTCCTGGGCAAGTATCGTGAGGACCTTCTGAGCCCGTTGCGTCAAACCTTTGAACATCTATGTAATCCTCCCAGCCTCAATCGGCCCGGTTCGCTCCAAGCATCTCACGGAAGATGCGGGCACGAACCGTGCCTCCGTCCTCTCCATTCCCTTCATGGGCGCGTCTTTGCTCTACATGGTTGTCCTGGTTGATGAACAGAAGCGTGGTCACCGTCTCAGTCGAAATACCAGGTACCACCTCGGCCACCACACCAAGCCTCAGGCGGCTTATCAGGGCGACCGCCTCCTCAGCCGGCAGACATCTCGCGAAGCGAAGGACACCAAGCGCCCGGTTCGCAGAATCACTGATCTCTTCGCCGCGGGAAGCCAGAAGCTCTTGCCGCGCTCCACGCTCATAATGTACCAACGTGGCCGTGTACTCTTCAAGTTTGGTCACTATCGCGACCTCATCCGATCCAATCGTGCGCCGATTCCGCAGCAGATAGAGCGCGGCGTCCGTCAACGGCTGCCCGGCTGCCGGCCGCGATGCGTGCGCGCTCACCTCCCCGGTCGCCACGCGGTCTGCGGCAGGGAACGGCACGAGCTCGTATCCGGAATCCCGCAGGCTGTCGCTGATCGATTCGGTCTGGCCGAGCAATGACAGCGCAGGCAGATGGACCATTGTCGACGCGCACAACGCCGTGCCGAGATTCGTGATCTCGCTCGAAAGGTACCCCCAGTCCATCGCGACGGCATAGTTCAGCCCGTCTTCGAGGCGACGATCGGTATCCCTGACGAGCTCGAGCACCCGGGAGGCCGCCAACCCGGACGCGAACCCGACGATGCGCAGGTGATCGACCGCCCCTATCTGAACCGCAAGACGCTCATCTTCGGTGGCGAGGATGCGCCACGGGACCGGAGTGTCCAGGAGTGACCGCTCGGCGAGGAAGCTCCGCTCGACCCGAGACAAGCGTTCGGGAACGAGATCGAGCGCGCCGGCTCCGAACGGCGAGGGACACAGCGAATCTCGCACGACCCGCATGATCTGTCGCTCGACCGCCCTGCGTTCCGAGTCGGTCGCGTCGTGGGGAAACGGTGTTCCGGCGAGATTCCTGGACAGCCTGGCGCGTGAGGCAACGACCACATCGCGTTCCGGACCGGCGCCCCACGCCCAGGAAGGCGCCGGCGGGAGTCGCGCGACCTCAGACGTCGGCATCGGGCTGTTCCTCAAGGACTTGCATCTGGTCGCGCAGGATCACCGCCTGCTCATAGTCCTCCTGCGCCAACGCCTCGGTCAGCCGGTCTCGCAGGAGCTCGCGGTCGACGAGGAGCCGTTTATACGAGCCAAGGCGAGCAGGATAGCGGCCGACGTGCTCCTCAGTGAGTCCCGCCTGCTCGAGCAGGTAGTGAATGCGCGCACGAAAGACACGGTAACACTCCGCACACCCCGCCCGGCCGGTCTGCCGGATCGTCCGAAAACGGGTGCCGCAGCCCGGGCAGCTGCGATTCGGCGAGCCTCCAAGAGTCCCTGCAAGCATTTCGCCAACCGTGGGAGCGAAGGCAGGAGCAGCCCCCTCAACGCCGAGCGTGTCGGCGCAGATGCTGCAGAGCCAGAGCTCACAGTATTCGCTGCCCTTCGTCTGATAGACTCGCACCCGGCCGGCAGTGTTGCCGCATCCGTCGCATTGGCGTTCGTTCATCGCCTTCAATAGTAGCGAAAAGCGAGGCGTAGTTCCTCCTATCTTTGAGAAGGATCGAAAAAAGTTGGTGGTCCGCTCTGCGCCGGGACGCTATCCAGTGCTACCCGTCGGACGCCGGTATCCGGTCCATGCCGAGTCGCTGAGCAAGCACCGGGGGAAGGATCACCGATCCGTCGTCCTGCTGACCCTGTTCAACCAGTGCAGGCAGGATGCGGCTCGTCGCCAGCCCGGAGGCATTCAGCGAGTGCACGAACTCCGTCTGTGTCCGTCCCTCACGCCGGAATCTGATGTTTCCGCGTCGCGCCTGGTAGTCGTGCGCGTTGGAGACGGAGCTCACTTCGAGATACTGGTTCATGCTGGGTATCCAGACCTCGATGTCGTACGTCTTGGCCATGGATGCCGAGGCATCGCGCGCCGCAAGGAGACTCGCGCGATAGTGCAGACCGAGCTCCTGGACGAGCCGTTCGGCCTTGGCCATGAGCTCTTCGTGAGCGCGCCCGGATCCCTCCGGCGCCGTGAACTGGAAGATCTCGACTTTGTTGAACTGATGGCCGCGGATCATGCCTCGTTCCTGCGCCCGGTAGCTCCCGGCCTCCTTGCGGTAACACGGCGTATAGCTGAAGTACTTGCGCGGGAGCTCCGCCTCGCTGAGTATCTCATCCCGGTGGTAGTTGATCAGAGCGGTCTCGGCCGTTGGCAGGATGAAGTGAGAGAATCCGTCGGACTCACCGCGTAGCTGGAAGACATCGTCCTCGAACTTGGGAAACTGGCCGGCGGTGAACCCGCACTCGTACGTGAGGAGGTGCGGCGGCAGGACGAACTCATACCCGTCGGCGAGATGGCTCTCGATGAAGAAGTTCAGAAGCGCCCACTCGAGGCGCGCCCCGGTCCCGCGGTAGAGCCAGAAGCCGTTGCCGCCCATCTTGACGCCCCGCTCGTAGTCGACCAGGCCGAGCGAGGTCACGAGATCCACGTGATCCCGCGGCGGAAAATCGAACTCCGGCTGCTCTCCCCAGGAGCGAAGGGCGACGTTCGCCTCCTTGCCTCCAGCTGGAACATCCGCAGCCGGCAGGTTCGGCAACCGTGCGATCTCATCACGGATGGCCGCGTCGAGCTCGCGAATCTCAACGTCCATCTTCTTGATTCGCGCGGAGACGTCCTTCATCTCCGACAGGAGTGCTTCGACGGGCTCACCGGCCTTCTTGAGGCGTGGGATCTCAGCGGAAACCTGGTTGCGCCGTGCCTTCAACTCGTCCGCGCTGCCGACGAGCTCCCGTCTGCGTGCGTCCCGCTCGAGCAATCCTGACAGGTCAACACTGTCCATGCGCTTGCGCAGCGCTTCCTCTACGGCCGTTCTCTTGTCGCGGATGAGTGCCAAGTCCAACACGGGATGCTCCTGATTGCCGACAGGGTACAGCGCGAGGCAGGCGTGGTCAATGCCTCGTGAGGACGTCGAGCGGGCGTACGCGTGCGGCGCGCTGCGCGGGGAACCATGCTGCCACGGTCGCGAGGCCAAGCGTCAGCACGGTAACGAGGACGAGATCCGGGAGACGGATCGCAACCGGTATCTCCTGGAGGTAGTAGTCCGGAGAGAGCAGCTCGAACGGTACGTGGGTCGCGTCGGTGAAGAGCCCCGCGACGGCCGTCGCTGTCCAGGCCAGAGCATTGAGACTCCATTCGAGACCCGCAAGGACCTCGTTGATGTTGATCGCGATCACGAGCCCGACCGACACGCCGAGGGCGGTCCCCATGGCGCCAAGGAGGAGCCCGGCGACGACGAAGGCGTACATGATGCCGGACGGCGACGCGCCGAAGCTCTTGATGATCGCGATCTCCTCCTGTTTCTCGAGCACGAGCATGACGAGCGTTGACGATATGTTGACGGCGGCGACGATGACGATGAGCACCATGATGAAGATGAGCAGGTCTTTGGTGGTCTGAAAGCTCATGTACTTTGCCCGCTCGCTCTCGAACCACGTGGCAACGCGGAAGTCCGTACCGAGCGTCGCTCTGACCGTGTCGACGACGCTCACAGCGCGTTCCTCGGCGGCGCGTGACGGGGGGCGGAAGAGGGGGTTCGGCAGGGCAAGCGGATCGTCGATCTTGATCCCGATCAGAAATCGCGAGCTCTCCTCCGGCAGCATCGGCGCGCCTTCGGCGTAAGGGATGAAGACCCACAGGCGGTCGAGATCGGCATACCCGCTCGACAGCACGCCACGAACCGTGAACGACCGGGTCCGTGGCAGGATGCGGCCACCCGAGAGCGAACGCGCGGTCAGGATTCTCACCGTATCGCCCGCTGAAATGCTCAGATGCCGCGCGACGTACTCACCCACGAGGATACCTCCGGTATCGAGATCCCACTCGCCGGAGGAGAACTCCAGGTACCGGCGCAGCGTGGGGTCGCGGTCCCAGAGATCGGGCTCCACGGCACGGATCGTCACCGCGGTTCGCCGCTCGCCGACGGCCGCCAATCCCAACCCCTGTCGTTCGACGGAGAGGAGCCGCACATCCGGCAGCGCTGAAAGCATCTCGAGCGAGTGCTCGAGGTCGCCCTCCCGGGGGATGCGTCGGGCGACCGCCTGGACATGGTAGGAGCCGGCCTCGATGTACCGGGCAGTGATACCGGCGATCATGCCGTCCGCTACCTGGAGCACGATGATCAGAGGCACGAGGCTCAGGCCGACGCCGATGACACCACCCCGGATTCTGCGTGTCGCACTGGAACTCCCGGTCCGGCCAAAGAGGAACCGGAATGCGAGGAGAAGCGACGAGGAGATCGTCATCGTTCCTCGAGACGGCCGCGGTCGAGGTGGAGTCGTCGGTCGCCGAGCTGTGAAAGCCGCTCGTCATGCGTCACGATGACCACGGTCGTTCCGTGCGCGCGAACAACGTCCAGGAGGACAGACTCGACTCGCGCACTGTTCTCTGCATCGAGGTTCCCGGTTGGCTCGTCGGCAAGCAGGAGGCCCGGTTCGTTGATGAGTGCCCGGGCAAGCGCCGTGCGCTGTCTCTCTCCGCCGGACAACTGCGAGGGGTAGTGACCGAGACGCTCGGACAGCCCGACCTCGGCAAGCAGCCGTTCGGCACGGCCGGTTGCCTCGCGCCGCGATACCCCGATCATGAAGGCGGGAAGCATGACGTTCTCCACCGCGGTGAAGTCCTTCAACAGGAAGTGAAACTGGAAGACGAACCCGAGTCGGCGCGCACGGTACCCGGTCAGGTCGGTTTCGTTCAGTGAGTGGACGGCGTAATCAAAGACGTGGATCTCACCACCTGAGGGTCGATCGAGCCCTCCAATGAGGTTGAGCAGGGTGCTCTTCCCGCTACCGGAGGATCCGCTGACCGCAACGACTTCGCCCTGGGCGAGCTCGAGATCGATCCCGCCCAGAACCGTCAGATCCGACTCTCCGCTCCTGAAAGTCTTGCTCACACCCCGCAGCTGGACGATGCTCATCACTCGTACCTCAGGATTCCGGCAGGCGATATCAAACTCACCCGTCGCGAGGCCGCATACGCCGCGACCGTGGAACTCAGCACCGCAAAGCCGACGATCGCAGCCACCTCTACGGGCACGAGCACGGCCGGCACCTCCTCGAGATAGAAGTAGGCCGGGCTGAATATCGAGAACGATCCGGGCGCAGGACGACCCCCGCCGATCAGGGCCACCAGCCATTCGCCTGCGAAGGCCAGCGCATTGACCACGACCTCCGCGGCGGCAAAGAGCGCGTTGATGTTGCGCGCCACCGCCAGACCCAGGACGAGCCCCACGCCCCCGCCCAGCAATCCGATCCACAGGCCTTCGAGCACAAAGACCGTCTGCAGGCGCAGCGGCGTGGATCCGAGCGCCTTCAGCACCGCGATCTCTTCGGTCCGTTCGACAACGCTGCGACGCAGCGATTGGTAGATGTTCACCGCCACGACGATGAAGATGAGTCCTATGAGAAGCATCATCATCGTCTTCTCCAGCCGCAGCGCCCCGAATATCGCCCGATTGTACTCCCGCCACGTCTCCACGGAGCTTTCGGGCAGAAGCGTCTCCACCCGGCGGGCCACGGCCCGGTCGCGAAATCGGTCTTCGAGCTTCACCCCTACGCGGGCAGGCGGGGACAGCCCGAGAGCGTCCGCCGCTGCGCCAGGACCTACGAAGCCCCACCCGCCGTCATACTCGAGAAACCCGCTTCGAAAGACCCCTGTAACCGGGAGGGTAGTCGCGGCCGGAGCGACCGCGGAGAAGGCGCCGCTGAACCCCACCACGTCTATCGTATCACCAACCCGGGCGCCGAGACGCCGGGCGAGCTCGAGTCCCAGCACGATTCCGCCGTCGTCGAGATCCCAGCGTCCGGACACGATCTCCATCCGGACCGCGAGTCGTTGGTCTGCGTCGAACAGGTCGGAAGGAACTGCACGGATGAGCATCGCCAGCGGATCCGGGAAGTGACCGTAGGCGAGCCCGTGCGTCTCGGCGTAGGGGATCGCGGCCCTCACCCCTGGCAGCCCCTCGAGGACGGCTGCGCCGGCCCGGGCATCCGGCGCGTCGACCTGCAGGTGAAAGCTCCCGATTTCGAGGATGTCCTCGATCGTGCCGAGCTGGAATCCGTTCATGACCGCGAGCACGGCGATGAGCGTCATCACGCCGGCGGCGATACCGACTACCGAGAGCAGTCCGGCGGTGTGCCCTTTCTCCCGACGCTTGGTTCGAAGGTACCGGGCAGAGACGAAGAAGACCCATCGCGCCTTCATCGCGACTCCTCCCGCTCCACGCCGAAACGCCGGGTACGCACGACCTCGCCGTCGCGCATCATCTCTTCGAGCAATCGCTCCTCCCCGCGGAAGTAGACTCGCAGAGTCTCCGCACCGTCCCGGTAGAGCCTCTCGACGCGCGTGTAGTCGCGGTCGGCGGCGAGGTGGTCGACGATCCGGATGAGACGGCCGTTCTCCGAGATCCGCTCCTGCCGCAGGATTCCATCGTCATCGTACTCGTAGCGCACGACCCGCTCTACCCCTTCGCGCTCTTCCCGCTCCTCGATGAGGAGCCCGTCCTCGTAGCGCCGCGACCGCTGCAGGTCGAGCGCGCCGTCGCGGGAGACCGATGATCCGAGCAGCCGGCCCGCCTCGTCATACCGGTACGTTGTCTCTCCGTCCGGCGAAACAACGACCCTGCGCCGCATCCGGTCCTCGGCGCCGTCCCCCCAGTACTCACGAGTCTCGCGCTCCACGATCTCCTCGCCTGCCCAGCGCGTGCGCTCTTCGAGCCTGCCCACCGGGTCGTACAGGAGGTGCTCGCGACTCGATCCCGCGTCGACCCACTCCTCCGTCAGACGTCCGTCGCGATAGCGGTACTCGACCGATGTACCACGGTCTCCGATCCGCCGTATGAGACGCAGCGAACCGTCGGCCCAGTAGCGCAGGTGCTCGGTCGCCTCGAGCTCATCGTGCCGGTACATACGCCTCGAGACGAGTCGCCCACCTTCGAACTCGAGCTCGGTTCGCCGCACCGGTACGTCGAGATGGTAGAGCGTCCGGACTTCAAGCCCGGCTGTGCGCTCCACGTGAAGAACGTAGTCATGTCGTGCGAGATCACCCTCCGACACCGGCGCCCGCGTGACTCCGGACTCATCGGACTCGTACCACTCGGTCCAGGCGGACAGGGGCGAGTGCATGAACAGCAGGATGAGCAGGAATCTGGCGGCGACGGGCGAGCGAATCATGACAGATCGAGCAGTTCCCTGACGTACGCGTCCCGGCGAAACGGCCGCAGGTCCGAGTACTTCTCGCCCGTCCCCAGAAAGGCGGTCGGTATACCGAGCCGGTGCGATATGGGCACGATGATTCCGCCCTTGGCGGTCGAGTCGTACTTGGCGAGTACGATGCCGTCGAGCGGCACGGCGCCGGCGAACACTTCCGCCTGCTGCAGGCCGTTCTGACCGGTTGTTGCGTCGATCACGAGCAAGCGCCGATACGAGGCGTCGGGTGCACGGGAGCTCACGATCCGATCGATCTTCGACAACTCTTCCACGAGGTGTTTGCGGGTATGCATCCGCCCGGCCGTATCCGCGAGGACGAGACGATCCCCGCGAGTACGCGCGCTCTCCACCGCGTCGTAGACGACCGCCGCGGAGTCCGCGCCGGTTCCCTGCTTCACGATACGGACGCCGACGCGTTCGGCATGGATCGACAGCTGCTCAACGGCCGCGGCCCGGAACGTGTCACCGGCAGCGAGACAGATCGAGTCCGCCTGGCCGGTTTCGCGAAAGTGAGTCGCGAGCTTCGCGATCGTCGTCGTCTTGCCAACGCCGTTGACCCCGAGTACAAGGACGACGTTGAGTCTGTCCGGGTCGAGGCGGAAGTCCACTTCCAGCACGAGCGACTCGAGCTCGGCGCGGAGCAACTCCACGATTCCGTCGCGGCCCGAGGCACGCTCGCGTCGGCTCACTTCCCTCAACCGGTCCACGATCTCCATCGCGGTGCGGGCCCCGATGTCGGCCTCTACGAGACTGTCCTCGAGATCCTCGAACGACTCTTCAGACTCGAGCCCTCCGCCGAGTAGGGCGCGCAGTCGAGCCCCCAGCCCTTTCTTTTTCATTGCTTCCTAACCTACTGATTGTGCGGGCCTTCTCCTACCGCGAAGTAATCGAAAACGGAGACGAGCAGATTCACGAAGAGCCCCGCGTTTACCAGCCTCGCGCCTATCGACGACCAGTAGAGGATGTTGCCGCGCCTCGCGAGTCGTTCGAGTTCTTCAGGCGAGAGCTCGGTGCTCTCCGGCGCGAAGAACGCAGCACGCACGCTCTCGAATCCACCATGGAGCAGCACGGTCACCGGCACCGACAGCACGAACCAGGTGAGCGACTGGTAGAATCCGTCTCGACTGGCACGCAACTCTTCGGTCCAGTCGATCGTATCGGGCAGCAGCGCACGGCTGATCACGTCCGGAGACTCTGCGTCCACAACGAACCGTGACTCGAGGTACCCCTCCCGGCCCATGCGGACGATCGTTGGCGAGGCAGGGAACTCGTGCAGGAGCGGCGTGCGACCCACCCAGACCGAGTCGGCGTATACATCGGCGCCCGCAGGAGAGCTCTGCAACCGCACGGCCCGGGAGACGACCGACGGCGGCTCAACCCGCTCGACGCGCCGCTCGCCCGGTGCAAGCTCCACGACGCGGACCGACGCGCGGTCCCCGAGCTCCACACGGATCTCGTGTGCGCCCGGCCGGAGGAACCGCGCCTCGGCACGGGCAAATCCGTGCAGGGTCCCGCTGACCCTGATCGCCGCATCTGCGGCGGTCTCCGTCGTTGCATCAGCGCCCTGGGTCTCCACGACGAGCGTCGCATAGTCGCGACCGAGCACCGCCCGTGCGATCTCACCGGCTACGAGGGGCGTGTCTGCACTGAGATCCTCCGGCCGTGCGATGGTGGACCCCGCCGGCATGGTGCGATCGAGAAAGCGATGGTAGATGAACAGATCGACAGCGAGATACCCCTCTATCTCCTCGATCGTGCCCCATACCAGGAGATCGAGGTCCTCGCTGACGGCGAGGGCCTGAGGCGTCGAATCGAGCGAGAGCAGACGGCCTGCTTCGTGGCCTGCCCAGTACACGAGCGGGCGGCGCGGTGCCGTACGCACATCGGCGGGTTCGGTCGCATCGAGGAGCTCGAGCACCGCTCGCGCGTCGCGTACCGCGGACTCCGCCCGCTCCAGACGCACGCGCGCGGCGCTCCGTGCCGCCGGCCCGGCGGCGGAAGGCTCGAACAGGAGCCGGTCTCTCGCTGCGACGGCGGCCCGCAGCCTCGTCGCGGCGGTTCGTCGCGCCGCGCGAAGCCGCACCGTCGCGTACGCATCGAGCTCTTCAGCCGAGAGGTCGCGCTCGTCGATCTCGCCAATCTGCTCGTAGAGCAACCGCGGGAACGTCTCCGCCGCGTTGCGGGCTTCCTGGGACAGACGCTCCCCGGAGAGCCGGGCGATACCCACGCGAAGGTTCTCGCGGCCGCCCGGCAGGAGCGCGGCCACCGACTCCGGCAGGGCTTCCGCATCAGCTCGCACTGCCGCGCAACACAGCAGCAGCCCGACCGCAAGCAGCCGTGGAAGGCGACCACCGCTACCGGGAGCTGTCACGTCGGGCCTCCAGCACGCCGTCCGCCTCGAGCGTCCTGGTGATCGCACTCACGACACGCTCCGGACGAAACGGCTTGATGACGAAGTCTCGCGCCCCGAGCTGGATCGCGCGTACGATCATCGCCTGTTCGCCCAGGGCACTGCACATGACGATACGGGCGTCGGGATCGTGCTGGCGGAGTCGACGCAATGCGGTAAGCCCGTCCATCTCCGGCATCGCGATGTCCAGGAGCACGACGTCGGGTCTCATGGCCGCGTACATGCTGAGCGCGTCGCGTCCGCTCTCCGCCTGTCCGACGATCTCCATGCCGGCATTCCGCAGAATGTCGCCGAGCAATGATCGCATGAACGGCAGATCGTCTACAACGAGGACGCGAGGGGTCATCAGCTCTCGTTCCAGCGGTCTCGCAGGTATGACTCGATGAACGGATCGAGATCACCGTCCATGACCGCATCGACGTTTCCGGTCTCGTGCCGCGTACGCAGGTCCTTGACCATCGTATATGGCTGGAACACGTACGAACGGATCTGATTCCCCCACGAGATATCCTTCTTCTCCGCCGCGCTCTTCGCCTGTTCAGCCTCCTGCTCGGCGCGGTAGTAGTCATACAGACGACTCTTGAGCATCTTCATCGCCATCGCCCGGTTCTTGTGCTGGCTGCGTTCGTTCTGACACTGAACGACAACACCGGTTTCGAGGTGGGTGATCCGCACCGCGCTGTCCGTCTTGTTGACGTGCTGCCCACCGGCACCGCTTGCACGGTAGGTGTCGACCCGCAGGTCCTCCGGTCGGATGTCGACGGCTATGTCGTCGTCGATCACAGGACTGACGTATACCGACGCGAACGACGTGTGCCGGCGTCCGCTCGAATCGAACGGACTGATGCGCACAAGCCGGTGTATGCCGGTCTCACCCTTCAGATAGCCGAAGACATAGTCGCCGTCAACCTGCATCGTCACGCTCTTGATCCCGCCTTCCGCTTCCTGCAGATCGAGCATGGTCGCGCGGTAGCCGCGCATCTCGATCCACCGGGTGTACATGCGGTACAGCATGCTCACCCAGTCACACGCCTCGGTCCCGCCGGCACCCGAGTGGATCGTCACGAAAGCACTCGCCGCGTCGTGCTCGTCGGAGAGCATCTCCTGTATCTGCAGGCGGTCGAACTCACGTCGGCTTGCTTCGAGCGAGGACCGGATCTCTGCATCGAGCGCCACGTCGCCTTCTTCGACGGCAAGCGCGTGGAGCTCCGCAAGGTCCTCCACGCTGCGAAGCAGCCGTTCCCAGGGTTCGAGCCGGTCCTTCTTCCGCTTGAGCTCGGTCATCACCCGCTCAGCCTCGTCGCGATCGCTCCACAGATCGGGATCTCCCGACCGTTGTTCGAGCTCGCCTATCTCCGATCGCAGTTTGTCCGAGTCAAAGATGCCTCCATGTTTCCTCGATCTGCTCCTTGAGCTCCTGAAGCGGGTTGGCAAGTTCCTGTAGCGTATGCATATGTCCTCCGTTGCTGAGTACGCTCAATATACCAGAAGCGCCCCTGAGGCTTCCACCTCCGGCGGCGGTTGCCGCCGGGGGTTTCGCGCTGTTGCGTCAGGTCGGGAATGCCGAATACTATAGGGAGATGCATTCCTGCCGCGCATCACACATCCTTCGCCCCATTGCTCTGCTCCTGCTCGCCTGTCTCCCGACGTTCCCGGGTTCAGCGCAGACGACGGACGGCGAGGCGACCGATGCACCGCTGGTCTCGCGAATGCGGCTTTCCGTGCGCGACTCGCAGATACGAGTGTCGTGGGAAGAGGCGGAGGCACCGGTAGCTGAGTACCTCGTGTACCGGGCCGGGCAGCCGATCACGAGCGAGACGGTTGGAGAGGCGATCCACGTTGGAACTGTGGACGGGAGCGAACGCGCCTACATGGACAGCGTTGCGGAACCGGGCGATTACTACTACGCAGTCGTCGCAGTCGACCCGGACGGCACCGCGCATCCGATCATCGTCCCGGACCGCAACGCGAGTGATCGCCCGGTGACCATCGAGTCGGTAGCGACGCCGGCAGAGGGCGCGGCGCGGGTCGTACGTCTCGATTGGGCGCTTGTCGAGCGCAACGAGCGCACCGCCATCGAGATCAGCCTCGTTGCCGACCGAGAGGGGCGAACCGTCGCCGTCTACCGGTCGACGCGTGCGCTCTCGACCACGGGGGACCTTGAGCACGCCACGCTCGTCGGCAAGGTGGATTCGGGGACGGCGCAGCTGATCGATCTCCCGGTACCCGGCGTGGAGTACTACTACGCCGCGCTCGACGTGGAGACGCTGCTGTCCGGCAGGAACGCGATCCATCCGGGCGAGAATGCCACACTCGACCCCGCGGAGATCCCCCTCGAGCGAGCCGCCGAGATTCGCGTGCCCGAGCGGATCGCGGGCGCAACAATCGCCGGAGTTCGACGAGCACCCCTTCCGCTTCTGGACCTGCAGTACCGGTTGACAACCGGGCGACGGCTGCGCGATCCGCGCGCCCTGGTCCCACGGCCCACCGCCGTTGATCCCGAAACCGAGCAGAGGATCTCCGAACTGCTCGAACGGACAGGCGTGCGCCGCGGAGTCGAGCCCGCGCCGGCGGTACTCGCTGAAGACCGGCTGCCCGAGCCGCAGGGCGCCGAATACACGCTTCGCACGATCATCGACGGTCCGTTCAGGCGGCGAGCATGGGAGGAGGCAATCGTCCAGCTCGAGAACTACTTCACCCTGCCGCTCCCTCCCGATCTTGCCGCCCGCGCGCATTTCTACCGCGCCCAGGCATACTACTTCACCGGTGAGCGTCAGCAGGCGATTCTCGAGTTCGTCCTCGCGCGCGAGCACCACTATGTCGAGGTTCGGTCATGGCTCGACCACCTCCTGTCTCCTGCGCGGTGACCAGGGAGCAGCGCCGCTGTCCAGAGCCGGGCACTCTTACAGTCGTTCGAGTCTGAGAGACACGGACACGGTGAACGTAGCCCCGGGCTCGAGAGCAAGCCGGAACCGGGGCACCACACTCGTTCCCTGGTACCTCGTCTCCAGCCCGCCGGACCCCTGGCTGACGGTCTCGACGGGCACGATCCAGACTTCGCACTCATCGCTGAGACCGATGGTCAGACTCGTATCGTTCACCAGATCGTCGAGACGAACCGATTCGGCGGTCTGAACCACCTGACGCTCCGGCCCGATCTCGACAAACTGCGCGTGCCCGTGTCGGGCGAAGAGACGCATGCTGTCCGCATCCTGCGAGAGAAGCGCGAAGTTGAGCTCCGGGGCGAACACGGTATCTATTCGCGCCTCGTCACCGCAGGTGATCCCGTACTCGACCTCCACGGCGCTCCGCTTGAACCGGTACTGCTTGGCGATCGACACCGCATGATCGGCCCTGCCCTGGCGCACCGTACCGGAGGCTGAGAGCGCAATGACGTGCGCGTCGCGCCTCCCATCCGCTCGGTCGTACAGACCGGAGATGAACGACCCCTGCTCCTCCGCCCGGGCCGTATCGAACTCCACGACGGTCGCTTCCGGGCTCAGGAAATGGTCCATGAAGCTCCTGCGCAGGTGCGAGTCGTACCCTCTCGCCTCTACCTCCGCCGTGTGATAGCGCTCCCGGCGCCGCGCGAGGGTGTCGAGATAGTTCCACGAGACGGGGAGGTAGTCGAGCTCAAAGAGTACTCCTCCTTCGGAATGGACGTACGCGTTCAGGTCCTGCCCCTGGTAGAGGAACTCGTCGAGTCCGTCCATGTCGAAGTCGACCGTGACGACCGACGGGATGAAGATACCCCGCTCCCGCGTCTTCTTCTCCGCCTCGATCAACGACCTGAAGACCTGCTTCCGCAATCGGTTGCTGTAGATTCCGCAGTGGTCACCGTGCCAGTAGGCGCTGTGGCACTGACCTTTCCAGAGCTCCTCCCGCGCCGCCTGCTTGCGGTATTTGTCGCCACGGATCTGGTTTACCAGAACGTGAGTGTACTGCATCTTCGCGTACATCAGATTGCTTTCCGCGTACCGGGTGAGAACCTGCCGGAAGTGCCCCCCGAAGATGCACCCATTGCGTCCGCCCTCGAATCGCCTGCGGAGAACATCGTATGCCTCCTGGCGTTCCGGCGAGGGTGACCAGCAGGCCATCTCCTGGCACGACGTCGACGGGAAATAGCCGCGCGTCCTTGGCCGAGTCTCTTTCAGGTAGACCGACGGCAGCGTCACATCGACCCAGTCGTGATGCTCGTGAACCAGCTCGACCAGACGCTCGAGCCACGGCGTCGACCGTTGCGACGGGTGATCGTCGGTCCGGCCATGCTCCGCGTACCGCTCGCCGGCATCGAGCAGCACCAGCACTTCGCTCCGATCGGCAGTCGCCCGTTTCTCCAGGAAGGTCAGTACGTCCTCGGGGCGGCCTTCTCTCGCCACTTCGCGCAGATCGTGGCAGACGGGAAAGACCGCGAGGGTCTTCCCCTGGTCTTCAGTGATGCAGGGACGCAGCAGGTCAGCTCCGTTGAGTCCTGCGGCGATGAAGTGATAGTCGTCGAGAAAGGCGTACTCCATACCGCTCGATCGCAGGGTGCTCGGAAGCGTCGGCTCCCATACATGCTCGGTGATCCAGGTTCCACGAGGGCGTCGGCCGAATCGTTTCCGGAGATAGGTCGTGAGATTCTCGATCTGGCCCAGTCGATCCGGCCTGGGGATGAGCGGAAGCACCGGGTCATAGAACCCGCCTCCGAGGAGTTCGACCTGCTTGCGGCCAACCATCTCAGCAAGCACGTCGGTGTATTCGGAGTGATGTCGCTCGAGCCATTGGAGCAGATGCCCTGAGTAATGGAGCGTTACCGGTGTCTGAGGTGCGTTGTAGAGTGCGCGCAGGAAGGGCTTGTAAGAGCGTTGATAGACATGTTCGATCTCGTCATCCGTGGCGCCCACCGGTTGACTGTTCGTGGAGCCGAAGATGAGCCTGACAGCGTTCATCACCTTCCCGCCTGGTCGGTTCGGACAGTGGAGACGATTTTACTTCCGCAGACCGCGCGTGTAAATCCCCCGGGCCGTGGCGCGAAACAGATATGCCCTACCCCACCAGGTTCTGCAGAAAAACCTGATCGAACGCGAGAAGCGCGAGCGCCAGCAGGCCCGTAGTGAGGAACGCGACCGGCATGCCTCGCAGAGCCCGAGGCACGGCCTCGGTCTC
The DNA here is from genome assembly GCA_007127335.1 of Spirochaetales bacterium. GTDB lineage: Bacteria > Spirochaetota > Spirochaetia > DSM-27196 > SLST01 > SLST01. Next base: position 33,297 of record SKZO01000156.1, read on the forward strand.
GAGCTCCTCGCGAATCGCAGCGACAACCACCATGACACCCAGGACGCCCACCCCGCCGGAGAAGCCCGCGATCAGACTCTCGATCGGACCGAAATCGGCGCGTGCGGCGACAAACGCGATCCCGAGCACGACGCAGTTCGTCGAGACGATCGGCAGGTACTTCCCGACCGATCTGTGGAGAGCCGGTGCGACGGCCTCAACGAGGCGCTCCATATAGTGGCCGAGCGCGAGAATCGCGAGCACGAACACCAGAGTCTGCAGGAAGAGCAGGCCGAGCGGAGCGAGTATCCACGTCCGCAGCGCCCAGGTCAGGAGCGCCCCGGTTGCCATGACCAGTGTCGTCGCGAGGCCGAGACCGATCGATGAGCCGATCCGACGCGAGGCCCCCATCACCGGGCAGACCCCAAGAAGGTAGGTCAGAACGAGGTTGTTGACGAGGACGAAGGTCAGGATGATACCGACGTAGCTCATGCCTGATCCTCCGCGCCGGCAGCATGGCCGACAGGACCTTGCCGGAACCGCGAAAAGAGCGCGACGAGGTACCCCACGGTCAGGAGCGCCCCGGGCGCCAGCACCATCACGCGCGCCGGGTTGTCGCTCATCCGCGGCACCGCGAAGACGCCGTCAAAATCCCCGAAAGCGACGAGCGTCACGGTCCCGGAGCCGAGCACCTCGCGAATCAGGGCGATGAGCGTCAGACTGAGCAGGAACCCCACGCCGAACCCGAGGCCGTCGAGCAAGGCACGCGCCGGTACGACCTGACGCGCAAAGACGTCGGCACGTGCCAGTACGGCGCAGTTGACGGCAATGAGAGGGACGAAGATCCCAAGGCGCTCGCTGAGACCGGGGAGATGGGCCTGCATCGTGAGGTCGACGATCGTGACGAAGAGCGCGCTGACGCCGAGGAAGACCGGGTACTGTATGCGGGGCGCGACGATCCTTCCGAGCAGTGATACGCTCACATTGGAGGCGACGAGCACGATGAGAACGCCCGCCCCCAGACCAATGGCATTGATGACGTGCGTGGTCACGGCGAGCGCCGGACAGAGGCCGATCAGGGTGACGAAGATCACGTTCTCTCGGAAGATGCCGCGGGTCAGATCACGAACCATGGCGCACCTCTCTGTGCCCGAACCGCCTTGGTCTGCAGAGGCGATCAATCAGGGGCACGACTGCATTCACCAGGATGATCGCCAGGGCAACCGACTCCGGGAACTGCCCGTACGCCCGCAGCACGAACGCGATGATCCCGGCGACGCTGCCGTAGATGAGCATCCCGCCTCCGGTCAACGGAGACGTCACCGGATCGGTCGCCATGTAGAAGGACGCAAGGACGAAGCCGCCGGTCAGAACAGAGAATAGCACGTCTCCCTCGAACAGACCCAGGCCTGCCGTGAGCCCGCCGAAAACCCTCGTGCATACCGCGAAGGTCACGAAGAAGGCGGCCGGGACGTGCCAGGTGATGATACGTCGGGCGAACAGGAAGATGGTGCCCGCGAGGAGCAGCAGGGCCGACGCTTCACCGATGCTGCCGGCGACGTTCCCGACGAACAGGTCGACGTAGCCGGTGGGCAGATTCACGCCTGCCCGACCAAGCACGTTCACGTTGAGCCAGCTGGTCACCTCGGTATCAAACGCCGAAACCGGGTACCCTGCGTCCCGCAGGACGGCGATGGGGGCCTGCGCGCGTTCCGGGGCGGTCGCCTTCACGAGGCTCAGGGGGGTTGCCCCGGCGAGACCGTCCACCAGGTCAAGCGTGCGCGGTGCCGGCCAGGTCGTCATGGCCCCCGGCCACGAGAAGGCGACGAACACCCTCCCGGCGAGCGCCGGGTTCATCCAGTTGCCTCCGAGCCCTCCGAAACTCCACTTGACCACGAACATGGCGAAGGCCGAAGCAACGACCGGGATGAACAACGGGACCGCGGGAGAGAGCGACATACCAATGAGGAGCCCGCAGAGTACGGCGCTCCCGTCGCGGAGCGTCACACGGGAGGCGAGCCGCGCCGCCGCGGCCTCGAAGACGACTGCCGACAGGATGGCAGCCGCAAGGACGAGAGCCGCACGCGTCCCATAGAGGTAGACGCCCCAGCCGGCGCCCGGAAGGAGACAGAGCGTGACGATCCACATGATGCGGGTCGTCGACGATCGATCGTGGTACTGAGGCGGATCGGAGGCGACGAGGGCGATTCGGGAGTCACTCACCGGAACCCCCGTCTCCGTGCCGGATCTTCGCCTGTCGCAGCTGCCGGACGAGAGGAATTCGGGATGGGCAGATATAGCCGCAGGCTCCGCACTCCGTGCAGTCCTGCAGCCCTTCCGAAGCGGCTCTCCGCAGGTCTCCGTGCTCGATGAGCTTGTACAGCCTCGTTGGATCGAGACCCATGGGACAGGAGGTGACGCAGCGGCCGCACTGGATGCACGGCAGGGTCCGAGCGCCTCTGATCTCGCCCGCGGTCAGCGCGAGCACGGCCCGAGTTCCCTTCGTGATGGGAGTACGAAGGTCGGTCACCGTGTGGCCGGTCATGGGGCCGCCCATGACGACCTTCATTGGCGTCTTCCGGAATCCGCCGCACTCCTCGATCAGATCGCCAACAGGCGTTCCTATGCGAACCTTGACGTTTGCTTCCTCCGCGATCGCCCGGCCGGCGACCGTCACGACCCTCTCGATCAGCGGGATCCCCAGAACGACTGCCTCATATACGGCCCTCGCCGTGGTAACGCCAAGCGTCATGCATCCCACGTCGGCTGCGACGCCTCCGGAAGGGATTTCTCGTCCGGTAACCGCCTTCACGAGCTGCCGTTCATCGCCCTGCGGGTACCGCACGCGCAGCCGCACGACGTGAGACTCCAGGCCGGACGAGCGCACCGCTGTGCGAAGGGCGGAAATCGCATCCGGTTTGTTCGACTCGACGGCAATCACGATCCTCGAAGGGCGGGTGACCCGGGAGACGATCTCGAGACCGGTCAGCACCGAGGACACCTGCTCTACCATCGTCCGGTGGTCGCCGGACAGGTAGGGTTCCGACTCGCACCCGTTCAGGATCAGCGTGTCACACCGACGGTGGTCCATGCGCCCGTACGACAGAGGCATTGGCAACCTGGACCCGTCCATGTCGACGACTCCGTGCTCCGCGATCAACCGCGAAAGCGTCCTGCGATCGCATGACTGCCAGTCACGCACCTCCGCACGCTTTCCCAGGAGATCGAACTCCCCGTCCATATCGATGACGACGGCGTCGCAGGAGATGCCGCCCGGCAGGACAACGGGCCGTATCTCCCGCACGACGCCGGGGATCGGGGCGTGCACGTTGGCGCTGCGAGAGCTCGCTGCCCGACCCACGAGCATGCCCTCTCGCACGCGGTCCATCCGCGACACGCACGCGATCGCCGGCTCGCCCGAGTGCTGCAGGAGCGGCACGATCGACGTACGGGGAATCGCGGCGTTCCACAGAAGGGCGCGACCAGTCTGATGCTTGCGGTCGGGCGGGACTATACCGCCCCGGGGAAATGTAAGCCTGCGCACTATGCTACCTGTCTGCGTCGCCTGGCGAGCTCGAGTACGGGACTCCTGCGAACAGGCCTCGCTCGAGAAAAGGCTGCGAGCAGGAACGGGGCCAGGACCAGTACGACGTATGTAATATGCTGGAGAACTCGTGAATGATCGGAGTATATGGTGTCCGCCGGGGAGAGAACAACCCCTGCCGGCCGGCCGATACCCACGAGCATGCTCGCGATTCCGGCCGGCGGATCCTCGAGTGCCGTCGCGAACCACGCGGCGTCGAAGACGAGCACCGGGTCGGAGAACCCGGCATACGAGCCGTCCGCTTCCTGGCGGAATCGCTCGAGCGCCACCACCTCGTTGCGTCCGGGGAAGCCGAACCCACGACCGTACAGCAGCCCTTCCTGATATGCGCGGTGCGAGAGATAGTCCGCAATATCGGGCAGGCCCCGATCGGTTCGGGCCTCCGACAGCTCGGCGAGGGCGTCATAGGCGAACCCCGACGCCGCGACGACCCGAGGTACGGGGCTCAGGCCGGTGGAGGGGGCCGTCACGTCGACCAGCGGAGGAAGAGCGACGAGAAACGGGATAATGAATGCCCCTGCGCGCGCCCATGGGCGCCCGACGACGGCACTGAGTCGGCCCGGGATGATGCTGAGCGGCTCGAATGGCCGGTGACCGGCATCGTAGCTCGCACGGATCGACAGGAGCACCGCGATCGGGCCGGCGACAGAGCCGACGAGCGCGACGAACAGCGCGAAGACCGGCTCTGCACCCGAGACGGTGGCGAGGTAGAGTGACGAGACGAGGACTGCGGCACCAAGGCCGACGAAACGGAGCGTGAGCGTCCTGCTCCAGGCGGGCCGTGAATGCCGCCGGGTAGTCTGCGACCCGGTCGGCCCGGCCGCAAGGAGGGCCGAAGCCTCAGCCGCAACCCATATGACAAAGCACAGCAGCACCGTCGCCGGCGCTACGGCAGCGATGCCGCCGAGCACTACGGCGGGCACCCATGGCAGAGCGGCCGTCACGGCCGCCGGGAGCACGGCCGGCGCCAACCGCCGACGGTACCGGAAGCACACGAGGATGAGGCCCCCTGCGGCCACGAGGTAGAGTCCAACGGCGCCGGCCGAACGCCACGGCGACCACTCCGCCACGCGCGCCGCGTCGCCGAGGGCGCGCCGGACCGCGCGCCTACTGGCCGGCAGCGACCCGCTGAACCGTGCGTACACCGCATTGCGCCCCTCAATGGTGAAGTAGTGCGGCAGGCGTGCGATCCACGGATCACGCCGCGGATCGAGCGGATCGAGCCGTTGGAGCGCAACCGGGAGCGGCACCCGCTCGACGGTTCGGAACCGGGAGACGTATACCTCGGTCGTCTGCGGCGTGATGACGTCGGTCGCGCCGGCGTCGAGCAGCGCGTCAGCAGCTGCCGCATGGTCGAGGTCGGTCAGCACGGTCACGAAGGGGTGGAGAGGCCGGGCGTCACGCGGGGACGGAAGGGCGAGTACCAGGATGGCGGTCGAACCGAGGTAGAGGGCCAGAGCCACCGCGGCGAGGCACAGACGCGTCGAAGCTTGCCGGTTCTTCACAGCAGACTGAATGCGACGGCAATAAAGAAGCCCAATGCAACACCTACCGTGACTTCGGTGGGTGTATGACCCGAAACCTCCTTGACCGGATGGTACCTGATGCCGAATCGACGCACGAGCTGCGCACCGATCTCGTTCAGGGCTCGCGCCTGCAGTCCCGAACTCCGCCGAACTCCGAGCGCGTCGCGGATGATCAGGACCCCGTAGAACAGGCTGAGCGTGAAGATGGGAGTGCCGGCCCCGTACTCGAACCCTATGGACGTCGCGAGCGCGGTCACGAGCGAAGAATGGCTGCTCGGCATACCGCCGGTCTTCCAGAACATCGTCGAGACCGCTTCACCTGAGGTCCGTGACCGATGCCGAACGACATCGATGATGGTCTTGAGGAACTGTGCGATGAACCATGAGAAAAAGGCGGACAGGAATACCGGCCCGGATACCATCTCGTACAGGGCGGCTACGGTGCGGGCCTCCATGGTGGTCTGAGTTTGTCGTCCGGCTCGCCCTTTGTCAACGGGCGGCGCAGACGGTACAGTAGACGAGTGGGAACCCGGTACGACAGGACAGTTCTCGGCTCGAACGACGACGGCCGGCGTATAGACCGGGTCGTTCGACGTCTGCTCCAGGACGTGCCGTTGAGCCGCATCTACCGGGCGATGCGGTCCGGAGAGATCACCGTCAATGGTCGTCGCGTTCAGGGAGACACTCGCGTCTATGAGGGTGACGCGATCGAACTGGCCGAGTCTCTTCACGGCAGACCAACCGCCGTTCGGAAGAGCGACTCGGGGACCGGGGTCAAGGGTGACGGATCGTCCCTTGCCGGACGCATCGTTCATGAGGACGATGACCTGCTGGTGGTGAACAAGCGCCGTGGCGAGCTCACCCACGGGCCCGGGTCGCTCGACGCAGCCGTACACGCGTACCTTGCCGGACGTCCGACGAACGGGGTGAGCTTTCGCCCCGGCCCGACCCACCGCCTCGACCGAAACACGAGCGGCCTGCTGGTCTTCTCCCTCTCTCTGCGTGGAGCGCAGGCGGCCGCCGCGGCATTTCGCGACGGAACGATGCTCAAGCGGTACGTCGCGCTGTTCGAAGGCGTGCTTGCGGCCGACGCATGGGACGACCTTCTGAGCCGGGATAGAGCGCACCGGGTGACGCGACAGGCCGGGGGAGCTGCGTCGGATCCCGGCATGCGTGCCCTGAGTCGGGTGGAACCGATCGCGATCAATGCCACGCACACGCTTGGGCTCGTGCGGATCGCGACGGGGCGGACCCATCAGATCAGAGCCCAGGCGGCGATACACGGGCACCCCCTCGCCGGCGACCGGAAATACGGGAGCACCGAATCCGGCTCGTATCTCCTCCATGCCGCCTCGCTGACGGTCGCACACCCCCGCGAGGGCATCGGGTTCTCGCATCTGTACGCCCGCATCCCGGAGGAGTTTCGCCTTCGCGTGAGAGAAGATTTCGGCCCGCACGCCCTGCAACGCCTCGATACGATCATCCGGTGCTGTCACGAACCCTGAGGCCGCCGGCTGCATTGAGCCACGCCCCTTCGACCGCTATAGTGAATGCATGGCGAAACTGATGGAGCGTCTGCTCTTTCGGCTGCGCGGAATCAAGGTCTTCGCGCTCGTCGGCAAGAGCGGAACGGGAAAGAGTTTCCGGGCCCAGCTCCTCATGGAAAAGCACTCGATCGATCTCATGATCGACGACGGCCTGCTCATCAAGGATCGCCGCATCATAGCCGGACGCTCGGCGAAGCGTGAGAAGAACTACCTCGCCGCGGTCAAGACTGCACTGTTCAACGACCGACATCACCGGAACGAGGTTCTTCGCGCGCTCGAATCGATCAGGTTCAAGAGGGTGCTCATCCTCGGGACGAGCGAACGGATGGTGATCAAGATCGCCCAGGTGCTGAAGCTCCCTCCAATTCAGAAGATCGTGAAGATCGAGGATATAGCCACGGCAGAAGAGATCAACACGGCCATCCACTACCGTACCACGCAGGGGCGTCACGTCATCCCCGTTCCCTCGATCGAGCTGAAACGAACCTATCCGAGGATCATGGCCGACTCGCTGAAGGTCCTGTTTCGCCGTGGCATAGGCGCAGGTCGGCGGAGCAAGGTATTCGAGAAGACTGTCGTCCGTCCGGAGTTCAGCCGCAAGGGCGAGGTCAGCATCTCGAAGGCCGCGCTGAGTCAGATGATCCTCCACTGCGTCGACGAGTACGGCACCGGTATCAGAATCAAGCGCCTGCTGATCTCGAAGGATCGCGATGGCTATCACATCGATCTCTTCCTCGACGTGCCCTTCGGCGTCCAGCTCGCGGGGACGATCCACGAGCTCCAGCGCTATATCGTCGACCAGGTCGAGCGCTATACCGGGATCATCATAGACGAGCTCAACGTGACGATCGAAAGCCTCGAAACCCCGACGCCGGACAAGGGAAAAAGAGTTTGACAGGCGAAACAACCAGCCACTACTATTCGGTGGAGGAGGCTCCCGGATGCGGAAGATCGCCTTTTTCGTTCTCTTGACAGCATTTGTTGTTGCTCTGTCGGCTCAGACGTCGAGCTTCGCCGAATACCAGACGGACCACTATCGGGTGCTTTCGGAGATAGGGCAGGATCACGCGAGAGAGACAGCCCTGAAGCTCGAAGCCCTGATGGGGGTGTTCAACGGGTATTTCCATTTCGATCCGGACGAGCTGCCGGTACGACTGCGGGCCCGGTTCTTCTCGAGCAAGGACCGCTACGACGCCTACCTGCGCCGTGTGATCGACACAACCCGTGACGACTTCGTCTACCTGCACTACACGGATCTGGCCAAGAGCGAGCTGGTGGGATACGGCATGGACGATGACGCGTTCGATCTTTCGCTCAAGCACCAGGGATTCGTGCAGTTTCTCAGGGCGTTCGTCCCCAATCCGCCGCTCTGGCTGCGGGAAGGGTTCGCCGTCTACTTCGAGGAGGTCGAGTTTGGCGATCAGCTCGAGACGGCGATATACCGCGAGAATCTTGCCTGGCTCGAGACGCTGCAGTCGATCATGGACGGGACAGCGGGAGTCGCGCCGATACCGCTGTCGGAGATGCTGCGGATGAACGTCGAGCAAGCTCGAGCCCGGATCGAAGTGTTCTACCCTCAGGCCTGGGGAATGGTGAGCTTCCTCCTCAACAGCGACGAGCGCCACTATAACAGAATCGTCTGGGACTCCATCAGCGCCCTCGAGACCGATGCGAGTCTTGCGGAGAACTCGGCCAACGTCTGGCATCGAGCCTTTCGCTGGCACCCTGAGGAGGAGCTGGTCGACTCATTCGTCGAGTACGTCGGGAGTCGCCGAAGCTTCCGCATGCTCGTCGAGGAAGGAATCGATCTCTACAACGAGGGTGAGCTCGCCGCGGCCCGGGAGGCGTTCCGCGAGGCGATCACGCTGCGCGACGACAGTTTCGTCCCGTACTACTACCTGGGGCTGATCAGCTATGACGAGAGAGACCACAGTACGGCGGACCGGTACTACCGCGAGGCGCTTGCACGGGGGGCCGCACCGGCTCTGACGTATTACGCGCTGGGAGTCAACGCCTACGCGGACAACCGCTTTGACGATGCAGAAGGGTATCTCGAGCAGACCGTCTCGCTCGACCCGGGCGAATACGAGGACAAGGCGACGCAGTTACTCGAGCGGATACGGGGATAATCTTGCAGGACGGCTACGTATCCGCGCGGGGTCGCTCGGTGCCGGGCGAACGCCGCCGACGCGGCCGTCGTCGTCGGCTCGGTTTCCGTTCATCCTCGTCCGGTGAGCCGGTCCAGGGCTGATCCTCCTCGCGCTGACGCTGCGAAGGAGGGGTCGGCTCGAATGAACCCAGCTTCCGGTAGTGTTTGCGGCGCCTGATGAGGTACACGAGCGCCATCTCTACGTCCTTGTTCGCGGGAACAAGAGGTCTGATCAGACGCTTGAGCTCGGCGAATGCTTCAGGAAAGGGTATGCGTTCCTGACGCCCGGTGCTCGTGTGCTCGAACAGGTAGTCTCCGCAGAGGTAGGCAATCGCTCGGGATCGGCGGTCCTCTCCATAGCGCACCTCCTCGTCGAGCTCTCCGAGCCGGGAAAGCAACCGATCCCGGTATCGGGAATCACTGCCCGCGAGAACCGCCGGCGCAGGCACCATGTGTCGCAGCAGCTTGTACGCGATGCACTCGCGGAAGATCCCCTGTGAGTACCCCGACAGGAGTATCTTGAACACTTCCTCTGTCATCCGCGAGGGCGGCGTCTGGGAGAGCAGGTCGGCGTTCCGCCTGATTTGACGACGGAGCTTCCCCACGAGGGTGAATCCGGTTGCTGCCTGGTACTTGATCGCACGGATCATGCGAACCGGATCTTCGCTGAAGATGCGCTCGACCGGTATCAAAGGCCTGATCTTCCGGGCTCGTATGTCCTTCACCCCGCCTACGTAGTCGATGATGCGGCCGTCGGCCGGGTTGTAGTAGAGGGCGTTCAGCGTGAAGTCGCGTCGGAACACGTCCTCCTCGATATCTCCGTACTCGTTCTGGAATCCTGCAGACGTCTCGCTGCGAAAGGTGGAGACTTCGATGATCTTCGGCCCGAAAAAGATGTGGACGAGCCGGAACCTTCGGCCGATTACACGGGAGTTGCGGAAGAGGCGCCGAATGCGGTTCGGCTGCGCGTCCGTGGCGATGTCAAAGTCCTTCGGCGCGTTTCCGATGAGCAGATCGCGAACCGCCCCGCCCACGATGTAGGCATGGTGCCCCGCGGCGTGCAGGCGTCGGGCGATCTTCACCGCATCCGGGTCGATCCGCTCGGTCGTAATGGAGTGTTCTTCGGGTGTGTAGATCACGGCCTGCTGCTTCGCGCGGCCCTGATCGTCCTTGGTATATCGAACGAGCAAGCATAACCCCTGGGGATGCCTATCAAGTACCGAAACTCACGGTCCGGGTCAAGGGGCAGAGGCGCAGGGCACCGTGGAGCGGCTCCCATGGGCCGTGCCCGATTGTCGGCACGCGCAGACTCCTGTACCTTGGACGTGGATGACCGGACGTACCATGGCTGCCGTGGGCCTGTGGCTGACGGCGGCGATCGTTCCCCTATTCGCGCAACATGCACTCCACGTCGAGGCAAGAGTCGGGTTTGGTGGGCTCTTCCGGGCCGGTTCGTGGACACCCGTGTCGGTGACGGTGACGAACCTCGGGGCGGATGTATCGGGGCTGCTGTCGCTGCAGATCGAGCGCGGAGAACGGCTTGGAACGGCTCGGTTCCCGGTCGTGTACGACCAGCCGGCAGAGATCGCGCGCGGAGGCACGAAGGAGTACTCCTTCATCGTGCCGCTCGATACGTCGGTGTACCCCTTGACGGTGACGATCACCGATGGCGACCGGGCGGACGGCGGCGCGGTGGCCCACACGGAGCGTTTCGACCTGCGCGGCCGCAGCGTGCCCGGCAGACTCGCACTCGTCCTCACCCGGCGACCGGAGCTCGACTTCCTTCTCCCGCTCTACAACACGCGCGAAGAACGAGGTCTCGAGCTCGTATATCCGCTTCCGGAGCACCTGCCGGATCACTGGCACGGGTACGACGCAGCAGACCTCGTGGTGCTGCATGACGGCCGGCTGCACGACCTCACCTCGCGGCAGGTGGCCGCGATTCGCGACTGGGTTGCCTCAGGCGGACGGCTCGTCGTGTCCGCGGGCGCTCACTTCGGGCCGTCGCAGACCAGGACGCTCCTGCCGCTGGGAGACTTCACGGTACGCGAGACGACGGCGACCACTACAAGCGCAGCCGGATTCGGCGAAATCGGGCTCCCCGTCGCAGAGGACGAGCGCGACGCCGTCGTCGTGGTGAGCGCCTTCGCCGAGCACGGTTCACGGATCAGCCGCCTGTCGGTCGGCCGCGGCGAGGTCGTGCTGCTGCCGTTCGACTACGCCCAGCTCTCGCGGCTCGCACCGCTGACGAGCGCAGCGCTATGGAGCTCCCTGCTCGAGACGACGCCCGCCGACCGGCGACTGCCGACCGAGGTACGTCGCCGGGTCTTCGAGACCGACCTCCTCGCCAACCAGCTCGCGCTCCCCATCTACCGGTTTCCTTCACGCATGGCTGTGCTCGGACTCCTGGGCGCCTACGTCTTCGGGCTCGCTACTGTTCTCATGCGGGCGGCGAGCGAGCGGCGTTCGATTCGTCGCCCGCTGGTGCTCGCGGCGACCGCCGCTGCGGTTGCCGCGATGATCGCCATCGTCACCGCGGGCGGCCACATCGGGCTCACCCGGCACATGCAGCCGGTAGCAGCGCTCGCCCTTGGCCTCGAACGGGCGGAGCTGCCGGAAACCGGCGGCTACGCCGTCGTGACGCGTGAGACTGCATTGTTCAGTCGCCGCGCAGGGGAGTACCACATAGGCTACGCGGGCTCTCCGGTCGTTCTCCCAATGGCCGAACGCACGCACCACACGCGACAGGACGAGCAGACGGTTCGCCAGCGGGTGACGGTTGACCGCTGGGGGTACGAGAACACGATGGCGCTCCAGGTGATGCCGTTCGAGCTGCACTCGAGCGTGCGAAGCGGCCCCGGATTCGCAGAGGTCGTGCTCACCAACTCAACCGACCGACGGATCCGCGACATCGTGCTGCTGCGCAACGGGCACCCGGAGCACCTGGGAGACCTCGATCCGGGATCGATTGTCGAGCATCTCTCTCTGGTGAAGCCCGACACGGGGTTCCGGTCGATCAACTGGGAGGAGTTCGTCGGCGACGATGATCTGCGGCCGAATCGTGCCCGGTTGGTTGGGGACATCGCACGGAGACAGCGTTTCGAGGGCAGCGCCGCTGCCGATCTCATCATCGTCGGATGGACCGAGCATCCGCTGCTGCCCATGTCGCTCGAACCCGCGTTCCAGACCACCATCGATCTTCATGTCGTCACGATCCCCATGTATCTTGGGCGAGGTGAGTGATGCCGAATCCCCTGCTGACCGAGGCCGTTGCCGTCTACCTTCGCAGGCGTGGGTACGTCGTCCTGCACGCTGCGGTAGCGCTGACGATGACCCTCGCGGCCGTGGCGTTCTGGCCTCCCCACGGCCTCCTTCACTACTTCAGAACGGAGACGCAGCCGCTCGTCCTGCACGCGACGCTGATCGTCCAGGTCGTGCTCGTGACCGCTGCCAGTCTGACCGCGGGGCTCGACACCATCGCCGCAGACGCCATCATCCGCCATTCGGAGTGGCTCGAGCGCACCGCGCTGCCGGTCGGGGTGATCGTACGGGGAAAGCTGGTCGCTGCGGTGATACACACGGCCGTTCTCACGCTGCTCGGCCTGCCTGCGACGGTTGTCGCGGCCGGACCGGCCGGATCGGGCCTCGCACCCGTGTTCGTGGCCCAGCTGGTGGTCTTTGGGGCGGGGACGGCGGCCCGGACGACCGGGATGATCGTCTCGCACTATGGCGAGCGAAACTACGTCGTGCGTATCACCGGCGGATGGGTATTTCTCGCGCTCCTGTTCGTCGCAACGATCATCGTCTACCCGCCTCTCAACCCGATCGCCGGCGTTGCTCTGGCTCCGGGTGCCTCGGATCTCGACCCGATCCTCGAGTCCGCCGGCTCCCTTCTGGCCGCAACGCTCCTGCTCATGATCTGGTACCGGGTCTCGCTCGCTCGTCACCGGGAGAGAACGCAAGGTGAGGTGCCGAATGCGTGAGCCGACGGTGAGGGGTCTCGAGCGTCTCGTTCACGCCCTCGAGCTGCGATGGCGGGCCGTCCTTCTTCTGCGGATGGCCGTCAATGCACTCTCTGTCAGCCTTGGCGTCTCACTCGCGGCGCTTCTCATGCGGGTGGCGTCCGATCTGACATTTTCCATCCCCGCGGTCCTGTTGCTCCTCAACGGTTCGGCAGCCGCGGCGGCGATCCTCATCGCAGCGCTCGCGGGACGCGATGCGACGGTGTTCCTCATCGATGCCGACCGGGTCTACCACCTGCACTCGTTGCTCCTGTCCGGACACGAGTTTGCCGATGCGCGAGAGGCGTCGGATGCAGGAGGCCGTGCTGCCTTCGAGCAGATCGTCGTTGCACGAGCGGCGCGGGCGGCGCCGGAGATAGACCCCCGCCGCGTCTACCCGGCCGGAACGCCCCGAAGAGCCGCCGTCGTCGGCTGCTTCGCAGTCGCCATCGCAACCGTCCTCGTGCTTGATGCGAGCGGGGTGTTCGCACGTCCGGTGGCGCCGTTCGCGCAGGACGGTCTGCTTCTCGAAGATGCCGGTCGGCGACTCGCGGCTCGCGCGGACAGGGATGAACAGCTGCTCGCTCTTGCCGACGAGTTCGGACGCTTGAGCGAGCTTCTGCAGCGCGGCGAGGCCGATCCGGACGAGGCGCGACGACGTGTGGAGTCGCTCGGGGAGCGTGTAGAGCAGCAGTTGCGCGACATCGAGCGGACGGCCCCGTTCGACGACGACGGGACGACCTTCCCTCCGGAGGCCGAGGCCGCGATCCGCACGGCGCTGCGGTCCGGCATGAGCGAGTCCCAGGTGGTGGAGTTTTTCGTGCGCATGAGATCGCAGGGCGAAACGATTCCGGATATCGTCGAGGCGCTCGACGAGGCACCCGCGGACCGGGTCCCGGACACGACGCTGGGTCTCAGCGACGAGCAGATCCGGAGTCTGATCGACCAGATCAACCGCCCGACACCCGACGACGCCGTCACCGATCTGACCGAGGAGCTGCGGGAATCACAGCGCGTGCTGCAGCAGATGGGCGCCGGACTCGCCGAGCTCACCGAAGGCCAGGATGAACGAATCGGCGAGGCGGAGGACTCGGGTGTCGGCCGGGACCCGACGAGCCGCGAGATGCGCGCCGAAGAGGTTCAGCCGGAGGATGCGTCGGGCGACACGGCACAGGGGGACGGTGGCCGCGAAGGCGGCACAGTCGCGGCGGAGCCGCGGATGGACGGCGACCACCGGCGACCGGAGGAGGGGCCGATCTTCCGGGAGCTGCGGGGGATCGTGACCGACGGCACGATCATGGAGATCATCATCCGGGATCTGCCCGCGGAGGCTACGTCGAAGCTGTCCGAGCAGGAGCGAGCAGTCATGATCGAGCGAGTGGTAGAAGAGGCCGTTTCGCGCGAAGCTCCGCCGCCGGAGATTCGTTCTCTTGTACGCAACTACTTCCTGAGGCTTGCCGGCACCGGCGGAGGATCACATGATGAACAGGAATGAGACCTGGGACCCGGAAGTCGTCGATCGGGCGCTCGCGGCGGGACAGCGGATCCGTGAAGCGCAGGCGGAGATCGGCAAGGCGATCGTCGGACACGTCGACCTGGTGGAGCAGGTGCTCGTCTGCCTCCTGTGCCGCGGGCATGCCCTCCTTGAAGGCGTTCCCGGTCTTGGCAAGACCTATCTGATCAGGACGATCGGAGAGGTACTCGACCTCGCGACGAGCCGGATCCAGTTCACCCCGGACCTGATGCCTGCCGACATCATCGGCACGAACGTGCTCGTCCGGGATGAACACGGTCATCAGGTCATCCGGTTCCAGAAGGGTCCCATCTTCAGCCAGGTGCTGCTCGCCGACGAGATAAACCGGGCAACGCCCAAGACCCAGTCCGCGCTGCTCGAAGCAATGCAGGAGCAGAACGTGACCGTCGCGGGACGAACCTACCCCCTCGCGCCGCCGTTCATCGTGCTCGCGACCCAGAACCCCATCGAGATGGAGGGAACCTATCCGCTTCCGGAAGCACAGCTCGACCGGTTCTTCTTCAAGCTCCGCGTAGTCTACCCGCAGCACGACGATCTGCTCGCCATAGTCAACCGCACGACCGGCGATGCGCCGGTCGTGCTCAACCGCATGCTGTCGGCGACGCAGATCGGCGGATACCAGGAGCTCATTCGTTCGGTCCCGGCCTCACGAACGGTCACGGACTATGC
Organism: Spirochaetales bacterium; assembly: GCA_007127335.1. GTDB lineage: Bacteria > Spirochaetota > Spirochaetia > DSM-27196 > SLST01 > SLST01. The sequence continues at coordinate 48,306 of SKZO01000156.1, forward strand.
GGTCCGTCTCGTCTACGCAACCCATCCGCAGCGCGACGGAGCCGACGGGGAGATCAGCCGCTTCGTCCGTTACGGATCGAGTCCGCGGGGAGCACAGGGGCTGGTACTCGCCGCGAAGGTGTACGCCCTGCTCGACAGGCGGTTCGCAGTGAGTTTCGACGACATACGGCGGGCCGCGCTGCCCGCGCTTCGCCATCGGCTCATCCTCAGTTTCCAGGGAGAGGCCGAGGGCGTCGACCAGGATGCACTCATTCAGCGCGTGCTCGAGATAACGCCGGAAGGAGGCGCCTGAGTGGCCGATCGGCTGTTCGACGAAGCGTTCCTCCGCAAGCTCGAACGACTCTCTCTGGCGGCACGCCGTATCCGCACGGGCCTCTCGCGCGGAGAGAATCTCACGATCAGCCGCGGCGCCTCGCTGGACTTTGCCGACTTCCGGCTCTATCAGCCCGGCGACGACTTCCGCTATCTCGACTGGAACATCTACCGGCGCCTCAACCGGCTGTTCCTGAAGGTGTTCACCGCCGAGGAGAACCTCACGGTACACATCCTCGTGGACACGAGCCGATCAATGGCATTCGGTTCTCCCACGAAGCTGTGGTACGCCACGCGCCTTGCGGCCGCACTCGGCTACCTGGCGATCCACAATCTCGATCGCGTGGGAGTGAGCGCGTTCGCAGAAGGCGTTGAACACTCGCTCCCTCCCCTCCGTCAGGCCTCCCATGCATCGACGCTCTTCGACTATCTCGGAGCGCTCGAGCCTGCAGGCCGAACCGACTTCAACGGCACGCTGCGCAACTATGCGATGCAGTCGCGACGTCCGGGATTGGCGATTCTGCTGACGGATCTCCTTGATCCGGGCGGATACGTGGAGGGTCTCAAGGCGCTACTGTACCGCCGTTTTGACGTTATGCTCCTCCACGTGATGGACGAACAGGAGATCACACCGGAGCTTCGGGGACCGTACCGACTGGTCGATGGAGAGACCCTGGAGGAGACCGAGCTCGACCTGGGATCAGAACTGGCCGCCGACTACCGGCGGGAGCTCGGGCGATTCCTCGAGGAGGTCGAGAGCTTCTGCTTGAGCAACGGCATCGAGTACCTTCGCACGACGACCAGAATCCCCTTTGAGGACGTCGTTCTGGACTATCTTCGACGGGGGGTATTCGTCCATTGACCCTGCTGAACCCGCTCGGATTGCTGCTACTGCTCACCGTACCGGCACTGATCGTGCTCCATCTCTTTCGCCATGAGCGCCGACGAGTCGAGGTTTCGTCGCTCTACCTGTGGCGTCAGATCGCCGACCGACACAGCCGGCGAATCCGGCCGCGACTGTTGCGGAACATCAACCTCCTTCTCCAGATCGCCGCGGCGATCCTCGCGTCGCTGGCCGCCGCGCAACCGCACCTGCCGGAGCAGCAGGCCGGCGCGCCGGCGGCGAAGGTCCTGATTATCGACGACAGCGCGAGCATGCAGACCGGCGCGGTGCCGAGACTCGAGCTTGCGCGCAACCGGGCACGTGAGATCATTGGGCGGGCATCCGGCGCGACACAGTTCATGCTCGTGACGGCGGGCCCCCGGCCGCGCATCGTGCAGACGTTCACGAGCGATCGCGATGTGCTCTACGAGGGCTTGCGGGAGATCCGGGGAACCGACGGCGCAGCCGGGTTCGAGAGGGCGATCGCACTCGCCACATCCGTCCTGGGTGAGGCGGAGACCAGTCTGGTGCTGATTACCGACGGTGCGGTCTCCGCCGCGCGACGGCCGGTCTTCCCCCCGAATCTGAGGACCGAGCTGGTTGGGGGAGCCAACGGCGAATGGGCCGACGTGGCAAACCGGGCCGTGACCGTCTTCGAGCTGCGCACGCGACCGGACGGCAGCGCGATCGAGGCACTCGTGGGAGTCGCGAATCATGCCCCTGATCCGGCCGATGTGCGGCTGCGGCTCACCGCCGACGGCGAGACGGTATCCGATCGCCGAATCGAGCTCGGTGCGGGCGAAGAACGCCTGTTCACCTCCGTTCTCCCGCGCACGCGGGCGTCGATCTACTCCGCCGAGCTCGTTGGGAACGAGGATGCCCTTGCGGCCGACGACCGTGCCTTCGTGGTGGCCGCGGGCGAACGACCAATCAGGGTACACCTGGCGAGCAAGGGCAATCACTTCCTCGAGTCGTTCCTTTCGGTCTACCCGAATGTCGAGCTCACGGTGACCGAACAACTGCGGCACCCCCTCCTGTACGACCTCCTCATACTCGACCGGGTCCCGGCCCCGTCGGGGCTCAGCGGGAACGTACTGGCGCTCGGGACGAGCCTGCCCGACGGCCCGTTCGCCCCCGAGAGGCTCGTCGCGGTCGAAGCCGCAGCATCGGAGAGACAAGACCATCCGCTGGTCCGCGGCGTCCGGCTTGGCGAGACCCGAATTCGGCAGATGCTCGTTGGCGACTGGCACCCGCGGACGACCGTCGTCGCTCGCTCGGGCGGGCATCCTCTGCTCTATACCTTCCAGGACGACCGACTCTCGCTCGTAGCCACGACGTTTGCCCTCTCCGACACCGATCTCCCGCTTCGTACCGGGTTCCCCGTGCTCATGCACAATGTCATCGAACTGCTCGTGCCGGTGGCCCCGACGGGAGAGCTCGGTTATGCCCGGCCGGGAAGCGTCGTCCCGCTCCATGTTCCGCCGGGTGAAGAGCTGGTGGTCATCACGCCTGATGCGACGCCGTTGCGGTTCAGACCGCGCGCATCGCGACTCGAGTTCTCCCGCACGTGGCAGACCGGATTGTACGAAGTGCGCGGTGAGTCGTTCAGGTCGCACTTCGCCGTCAATCTCCTCGACACCGACGAGTCCAATCTCATGCCGCGGATGGAGGCCGTCCGCGCGGAGACCGGGGCTTCAGTCGCGCCACAGGGCGCCGGGCGGCCCGTCTGGCGATGGCTTGCCGTCGCGACGCTTGCGCTCCTCGCACTCGACTGGTTTCTCTGGGTGAGGAGGTACTGATGCGGCTCCTGTACCCCACCGCCCTCCTGCTCCTGATCGTCGTGCCGCTGCTCGCAACATCGCTTCTGCGACACCGCCACACCCCCTGGCCCCGGCGCGCCATACCGCTTGCGATTCGGGCATTCGCGGTTGCGGCAGTGGTGCTTGCCATCGCGGGAACCGAGTCGCTCGTGGACGAACCGGGGGTCGACATCGTCTTCGTCGTGGATGTGTCCGACAGCGTAGGGCCGGACGGGGCCGCGCTCGCACAACGATTCGTGGATCGGACGCTCGCCCGGACGGCCCCGGAAGACCGCGCAGCGATCCTCCTCGTCGCCGATGGAGTGGCCGTTGAGCGTCGGCTGCAGCCGGGACTGACCCGGCTGACGCGGGAGTCGGTTCTGGATACCGGAGCAACCACGCTCGCCGACGGCGTGCTGCGCTCCCTGTCGCTGCTCGAGGATCGCCGCGCCGCGAGGATCGTGCTCCTGAGCGACGGCCGCGAGACGGGAGGCGATGTCGTCGCGGCCGCACGGGTGGCCGCGGAGGCGGGGGTGGAGGTCTCGGTCGTTCCGCTTCCAGCACGCCCTGCCGAGGGCGGTGTCTTTGTGCGAGGGATCGATGCACCCGCGGAGGTGCGGAAGGAAGAGCCGCACGAGTTTCGGGTGGTCGTTGCGGCGACCGAGGCGAGACAGGCGACGATCACCGTCTTTCGCAACGATCGCTACTACGGTGAGGATCTCGTCCGCCTTGGACCAGGGGACAATGTCGTGGGGTTCCAGGGACGGTTCGAGGAAGCGGGTATCCACCGCTACCGTGTCGTTGTCTCGGCACCTGACCTGCCCGACGCGCCCACGAACGAGGCGGAGGCCCTTGTCCGCGTCACCGGCGAGCCGGCCGTGTTGTACGTGACACGGTCGCCGGCGCCGCATGCGGTGACGGCGCTGCGGCAGCAGGGCTTCTCGGTCGACGTGAGACCGGTCAGCGGCATCCCCGGCGACCTCGGCGGGTTGGTTCACTTTGACGCCGTCGTGTTCGACAATGTTCCGGCCTACGAGCTCTCACTCGCTCGAATGGAAGCTGTTGAGCGGTACGTTCGCGATGCCGGTGGCGGCTTCCTGATGATCGGAGGTGATGAGAGCTTCGGCGCCGGAGGCTACTACCGAACGCCGATCGAGCGTCTGCTGCCGGTTGACATGGACATTACGTCGACGATGAAGATGCCCTCGCTCGCTATGCTCTTCGTGATCGACAAGTCCGGCAGCATGGGTGCCATGGAAGTCAGCGGGGTCACGAGACTCGATCTCGTGAAGGAGGCGGTAGTATCGGCGGTAGAAATCATGAATCCGTACTATCAGGTCGGTGTGATCGCCTTCGATGCCGACTACGAGTGGGTCGTCCCCGTCACGAGGGCCGAGGAGCGGGAGCGCATCATAGGCGATCTCGTGCTGCTCTCGCCCGGGGGCGGAACGGTCCTCGGCGGTGCACTGCGGGAGGCGTTGCAGTCGCTCCGCGACGAGGAGGCCGCAGTGAAGCACATCATCGTGCTCTCAGACGGACTCACGGCGGATTCCGGTTTCGATGAGCTGATCGACGAGTTCGGTGAAGGGTCGATCACGATCTCGACCGTCTCGGTCGGATCGACGGCAAACCGCGCACAGATGCAGCAGATCGCCGAGTGGGGCGGCGGTCGGAGTTACCACGCCGCGGACCCGCGCAGCGTTCCCCGGATCTTCGCTACGGAGACGACGATCATGAGCAGGAACCTGATCGTCGAACGCCCCTTCGTCCCGCAGATCGTCGCCCGGAACGCCGTTGTTGATGGAATAGGCGCGGATGAGATTCCACCGCTGGAAGGATTTGTGCTCGCCTACCAGAAGCCGGACGCCCAGATGGTGCTTTCCGGAGTCGGCGGCAATCCCGTCCTGTCGACCCGCCGGTACGGACTCGGGCGCAGCGTCGCCTTCACGTCTGACCTCCGGGCGCGATGGGCGATCAACTGGATCGGCTGGCAGGGGTATCCGAGGCTGATCGGCCAGATGCTGCGATGGGCCCAGCGCCCGGCCGGCGATACGACGCTTGCCGTCGGCTTCGAGACCCGTCCCGGTGCGGCGACGCGCATGACCGTCGACGCGTCGGAGCCTGACGGGAGCTTCCGGAATCTCCTCGAGCTCACCGCCCGAGTCGTCCCACCGAACGGGAACACGTTCCGGGTGGCGCTCGAACAGACGGGCCCGGGACGGTACGAGGCGGACCTGCCGAGCAACCGCCCGGGAGAGTATCTCGTGACGATAATCGGCGCGGCGGACGGACGTCCCGAGCCGTACGGGTTCTCGCTCCCCTATGCGCAGGAGTATCTCCACTTCGAAACGGACTACGAACTGCTCGAAGCGGTAGCCCGTGCCGGCGGAGGCACGATGCTCGGGCCTGACGACACGGCCACGGCGCTCGACAGGCCCCGCGCCGGGATCACCCACCGGGATCTCGGGCCGTGGTTGCTCGTGGCCGCGATGGCGCTGCTGCTCGTCGAGCTCTTCGTCAAACAGATCGCGCTGCCGGCCGTGGTACCGAGCGTGCCCGGGGCCCGACGTCCGGCTCAGGCCCCTCCGGCAACGGCCGAACGAGCACCGTCGCGGGAACCCGTTCGGCGAGCCGAGCGTCGCCGGCGGCCCGGCGCGTCAGAGGCCGTCTACGACGACCTGCGTCGTCAGATTGCGGACGACTACCGTCACGAGCGGGATCGGGTGAGCAGTGCGGAATGGGACACCGGACGCGTCCATGTGCCGGGTCGGGAACGTGTCAGAAATCGGCGGCAGAGGCGTTGATCAGAACGGCGTAGGCGTTGTTGATCAGCTTCGCCCGCTCGAGTCCGTTCGGGTTGACGTCCGGATGGTATCGACGCATCAGGCTTCGGTAGCGGTCGCGAATCTCGGCGCGGGCCGGCTCGGAGCCGAGCCCGAGCACCTGCAGAGCCTGCGCCCGCGACTCTGCCCGGTGTGGTCGCTGCGCGTCGGCACGCCCGTTCCCGTGGTCATCTGCGGCGTCGGCGTCCCGGTCGAACCCCGCCCCGCCCCGGGACCCGGGCAGCATCCCCTCGTGCCGGGCGACCGTGCGCAGAATCTCGAGAAGCGCCGGAGCGAGGTCCTCAAAGTCGACGATGTGACGCTGCAGAAGCTGGCGCAGATACGACTCGACCGTGAAGCGAAGCGCCGCAGCGTCACGGACTTCGAGATACTCGTCGGCGCACTGGCGGACCAGCGTTTCGGTGTCGAAGAAGGTCGAAAGATAGACCAACCGCGCACGGTCGTACCGTCTGAATTCGCGAAGCATTGCACGAAAGGTCTCGGGCTCCGGAAGGTGCAGCACGACCGCACACCTGACGAGACGCACGAAGCGCTCGGTCAGATCGAGTCGATCGTCGTGGCTCAGAAAAAGGCCGGCCTCGCGGAACTCGGGACCGTAGTCGCGGCCCGTGAGTTGCTCGAGAAGCGCGAGCAACTCACCGGTGTTCTCGGGCCCATACCGATCGACGCTCACCTGACCTGCTGCGTAGACTGCGCGATAGAGATCCACCGGGTCGTAGCGGTCCGACAGCTCGTCCTGGGCAACGGACCAGGTGCCGTCATACCCGGCGCGTGCCCGGAGGTCATGAATGAGCGCCGCGGTCGCCGTCATGGCAGCCTCCTCAGGCGTCGAGCACTTCGGGGCGGATGTCCCGGATCGCACGACGCATGACACCCACCGGATCGGTGTTGACCTCGGGGCCGCTCAGCACCTGTTTGAACCTCCGTGTGCCCGGCTGAAACGCGAAGAGCCCGAGCATGTGACGCACGACGTTCCGCGCCGGCCAACCGGCTGCATACCACCGCTCGAGATAGGGAATCATCTGCTCGACGACTTCGCGGCGAGTACTCCGTGAACACGGATCCGAGCCGAAGAACCGGGCATCCACGTCCGCAAGGAGCCAGGGATTGTCGTAGGCCGCCCGACCGATCATCACTCCATCAACGCGACAAAGATGGTCTTCGATCTGCGCGAGCGTCTCGATGTGACCGTTGATCTCGATCTGCAGGTGCGGACGCTCGCGCTTGAGCCGGTAGACATCCTCGTAGCGCAGGGGAGGCACGCTCCGATTTTCCTTTGGCGAGAGCCCGGAGAGCACGGCTATCCGCGCGTGCACGGTGAAGCGGGACGGCTCCGCACCGTGCACCGTGTCGACGAACTCGAGCAGATCATCGTAGCTCTCACGCCCGTCGATCCCTATGCGATGCTTCACCGTCACGGGCCTCGTAGTCACCGCGCGCATCGCGGCGATCAGGTCGCGAACCCGCTCGGGGCGCGCCATGAGACAGGCGCCGAACCTGCCGTTCTGCACCCGGTCACTCGGACATCCTACGTTGAGGTTGTACTCGTCGTATCCGTACTCCTCCGCGATGCGTATCGCGCTCGCAAGCTCGTGCGGATCATCCCCGCCGAGTTGGAGCGAGATGGGGTGCTCCGACTCGTCGAAGCCGAGCAGATAGTCACGGTCACCGTGGACGATCGCCGACGCGGTCACCATTTCGGTGTAGAGCAGCGTCGAACGGGTGATACGGCGGACAAAGTACCGGTAATGCCGATCGGTCTTCTCCATCATGGGCGCAATGCTGACGGGAGGAGTTCCGACCATGGCGGTTCGTGGCCGAACCGATTGCCTGAGACTGGGCAGAGAGCGGGGGGCTTCGAGCATTGCGGTCAGGATAAAAAAGAGGCAGCCCCGGGTCAACGACCGCGGGACTGCCAAGAAGGAGAGGAGTATTCTGTTACCGGACAAGCCCGATAACGAACTCGCGTCCCTGTCGGGCAACGCGGAACACGAGTTCGCTGTCGCCTTGTCCGTTCAGGATCCGGTAGAAGTCAGCCAGTTCCGTTATCTCCTCGTTGTTGACGCGGCGGATGATATCTCCGCGCCGCAGGCCGGCTTCCACGGCGGGGCCACCGGCGATCACGTCCGCGATGACCACGCTGCCTGACTCATTGCGAAGGCCCAGGCTCTCGCGCATCTCGCGGGACAGTGGCATCACAATCAGACCGGGCCAGAAGTCCATACCCGCCAGGTCTGCCTCGTTCAGCCTTCGGCCAATCTCCACGCGGCGCGTCGTGAGCCTGCCGTCCCGCCAGAGGCGGAACGTGGCGACTCGCCCGGGTTCCAGATCCGCAACCACGTTCACGAGGTCGGTCCACTGGCCTATCCGGCGGCCGTCGATCTCTATGACGATGTCCCCCGGCTGCATGCCGGCCAGCGCCGCGGGCGATCCTTCGTAGACGCTCCCGACGAGCGCGCCGCGTGCCTCTACCGCAAGGCTGCGAGCGACGTCGGCGGTCATCGCGCCACCGTAGCCTATCCCCAGCCACCCATACTCCACGGCGCCGACGTTTATGAACTCGTCGATCGCCCGCTTCGCATTGTTGATCGGTATCGCGAATCCGAGTCCAACACTTCCGCCGGACTGGCTTGCGATCCACGTATTGATGCCGATCACTTCACCGGCGAGATTGACAAGCGCCCCGCCGGAGTTGCCCTGGTTGATCGCCGCATCAGTCTGTATGTAGTCGGTCAGGGCAGCGATCCGACTCGTGGCGTTCGGCCGACGCCCGACCGCGCTGATGATACCTGAGGTGACCGTCGACTCGAACCCGAGCGGATTGCCGACTGCGAACACCCAGTCTCCAACCGTGACCTCATCACTGTCTCCAAGCCTCGCGACCGGCACCTCTTCCGGGGTATCGAACACGACGAGTGCGAGGTCACGCCGCTCGTCGGTTCCCACGCGCGCGGCGTCAAACGATCGGCCGTCGTGGAGGCTCACGGTGATTTCATCGGCGGTCCCAACGACATGCGCATTCGTCAGAACGTAGACACGATCGCCCACGCGCCTGACAATGACCCCCGAACCGAGCCCGGGCCGCCGAAACTCACGCTCCTGCGGTTCTTCGTCGGTTCGAGGACCAAAGAAGAAACTGAAGGGGTTCTGGACGGTCGGGACCCGCTGCGTGACAACATCGACTACATCTATCTTCACGACAACCGGCAGGGCCTCATGAGCGGCTCTGCGGAAGGCGTTCTGGTAGGCCCAGAGGATTTCTTCACTCGCGGGGGTGTCGAGTGAGGGGGGGCCGCCTTCGGCGGTGCTCTGCGCCTGGACCCTCGGAAGGAACGAGCCTCCCGGGAACGCTGCCAGAACGACCACCGCAAAGCCGATCATGATGTTTCGAAGTCGTACACTCCAGAACGACCGGTTCATGGTGCAGAGTATAGAGGCAGACTGTTGCAGCAACCTTGCTGCAGCCTTACACTTTTGTAATGTTGCAGGGCAGAATGACGGTGAAGCGGGTGCCGTCGTCGACCGAGCTCGAGACATCAACCCTGCCCAGATGCGCCTGCACGATCGCCCGCACGAGCGCCAGCCCCAGCCCGAGCCCGTCCCGGCGGTCCCCGGCACCCTCACCGCGATAGAGCCGGTTCCAGATCCTGTTCAGATCCGACTCCGGGATCGCAGGCCCCTGATTGGTGACGCAGAGCTCGACCTCACCGTCGTGCCCGCCTCTGACCCGCCCGGTCACGACGACGTCGCTTCCCGAGCGCCCGTACTTCACCGCATTGTCGTACAGGTTGCCGATCACCTGACGCATCCGGGCGGGGTCCGCGTACACGATCAGCTCATCGTCGGCTTCGACCCGGATACGCATCCGTGCCTCGTCGGCCAGTAGCGAGTAGACCTCCGCGACCTCGCGCGCGAGTCTTGCGAGATCCACGGGCCTGCGGTTCAGTCTCATCGCGCCGCTCTCGGCCTCCGAGATATCCATCATCGCGTTGAGCATGCCCAGGATCCGGTCAGACTCCTCGAGCGCATCGCTCAAGGCCTCCCGGCTCGTCTCGTGGTCCGCCTCCTCGCTGAGGGCGCGCTCGGCCGTGCTGCGCAGACGCGTCAGCGGCGTGCGCAGATCGTGCGCCACCGAATCGAGCGAATCGCGCAGACCGGTCACGAGCGACTGGATGCGATCGAGCATCGCGTTGACGGATCCGATCATCTCGTCCAGGTCGTCATTCGAGTGGCGCGCGGGAATGCGTCGATCGAGCTCTCCGGTCTCGATGATGGACCGCACGGTCTGGTTGAGCGCGCCGATCGGCCTCAGCGAGCGCGCCGCGAAGAAGAGCCCTCCGGCGAGGCTCACTCCGAGCATGACGGAGAACGTCAGCAGAAAGCTTCTCCGGAAGAGCCTCAGGAGATTTCCCCGGTTGCGTGTATCGCCGCCTATCTGAAGCACGTAGTTTTCCGAGAGGCGGACTCCCAACACCTCGAGCTCGTAATCGAGCCGATCGGCCGAGATCGTCAAAAAGCCCTCGGCGTGTGGCGTGCGGCCTTCGTCGAGAATCGAGAGGTCGAACTCCTGCCACTCCCGGACGGGAATCGCGAGAAAGACCGGAACGTTTCCGGTGGTCGCAATCCGAGCAAAGAACGGACGGCCGGCAGGGGTGAGCACATCGTTGCTCAGTTCGTTCACGAGAAAGGTGATGCCCGAGCGCTCGTTCACTGCCGTGCGGAATCGCACGACGTAACCGAGCGCACGTGCCTGCAGGTCCTGGCGGTCCTCCTCGCGCAGCGTCTGAAAGAGGTTGGCGAAGGTGAACCCGTAGAGCACGAGGGCCGAGACGAGGAAGACGACGGAAAACCAGAGGGTGAGCCTGACGTCGATCCGCCGGAGCAGCCTGCCGAACGATCGGTCCGAACGCCCGGCCTCAGGTCCTGTCAACAGTCGGTGTTCTGAGGACATAGCCAACTCCGCGCACGGTATGAATGAGCTTCACGGGGAAGTCCTTGTCTATCTTGCTTCGCAGGCGGGAGACCAGCACGTCAACGACGTTCGTCTGCGGATCGAAGTCGTAGTCCCACACGTGTTCCATGATCATCGTCTTGGAGAGGACCCGGTTGGCATTGCGCATCAGGTATTCGAGCAGGGAGAACTCGCGGGGCTGCAGCTCGATCACGGTACCGCCCCGGCGCACCACGCGGGCGAGCAAATCGACCTCCAGGTCCGCCACCGAGAGCCTGGTGGGGGCCGTCCCCTGCGCAGACCGGCGAATGAGCGCCTGCACCCTGACGAGGAGCTCCGAGAAGGAAAACGGCTTCGTCAGGTAGTCATCGCCGCCGCTGGTGAACCCCTGCACGCGATCCTCGACGGACCGTTTGGCGCTCAGGACGAGCATTGGTGTCGTCACCCCCTGCTCGCGGAGCGCCGCGATCAGAGACAACCCGTCCATCCCGGGCAGCATCACATCCACCACGGCGGCGTCGTAAGCACCGCCGGCGAGTCGCGGCAGCGCCTCCTCGGCCCGGTCGACATGGTCCACGGCATACCCGGACTCGCGAAGCCCGCGGGCCACGAAACCGCCGATCTTGGGGTCGTCCTCAACCACTATGACGCGCACCGCCGTCCTCCTGCTCTATCGTCCCGCACCCGAGACAGATGTCGCCATCGTAGAAGACCGCGTACTGCCCGGGCGCCACCCCGCGGTCTGAGCGGTCCATCACGACGTCGATCGTATCATCATCGAACCACTTGATCGACGCGTCGGTCAGTGCGGGGCCGTGGCGAATCTTGATCGCCAGGCGCTCCTGCCGCGGAGGCCGCCAGATCCACGAGAGGTCCTTCACGACGAATTCGCGCCGGGCGCGCTGTGGAGCGGTGTCGGCGTGGGAGACGTAGAGCGTGTTGCGCTCGGTATCCTTGCGAACGACGTACCACGGCCCGCCGCCGAGTCCGAGCCCCGTACGCTGACCGATGGTGTAGAACCAGTAGCCTCGGTGCTCGCCAAGAACCGCTCCGCCGTCCAGATCGACGATGGGGCCGCGGCGCTCGCCGAGGTAGTGCGACACGAACTGCGGGTACCGGACGTTCCCGAGAAAGCAGATACCCTGGCTGTCGCGTCGGTCCTTGTTCGGCAGATCGAGCTCGTCCGCGCGCCGTCGCACCTCCTCCTTGCGGCAGCCTCCGATCGGAAACGCGATGCGCCTCAGTTGCTCCTGGCGCAGATGCGACAGGAAGTAGGTCTGATCCTTCACCGGATCGGGCGATCGAGCGAGCTCCACGTGATCGCCGCGATCGATGATCTGCGCGTAGTGGCCGGTCGCGATCTTCGTGTCCGGCCCACCTTCGAGCTCACTGAGCCGGTCGAGAAACGCTCCGAACTTGATCCTCTCGTTGCACAGGACATCCGGGCTCGGAGTACACCCGGCGCGAAGCTGGGCAAGCGCATCGTTGACGACGCGCTCGTAGTACTCGAGTTGCAGCGGAATCACCCGCAAATCGACGCTGAACCGTTCGCAGACTGCGCGCGCGTAGGACAGGTCCTCCTCCCAGGGGCACCCCAGGTGATCCAGCTCGTCCTCCAGCCACACTTTGAGATAGTATGCGGTGACCGGCTGCCCGGCACGCACGACCTCTGCAAGGGCTGTGGAGCTGTCGACTCCCCCTGAGAGGAGTAGTGCGTAGCGCATGCAGCTAATCTACGGGCGTGATATGCTGGTGTCCAGCTGGAGGATTTTGTTTGCCGGTAGCTGGCGAGCCGGTTACATTAGACGCACTCTACATTGTAGACGTTTGGGCGGAGTGAAATGGAAGAGAAAAAAGTAGGGCTGAGCGACCTCGAGATTTACGTCCCGGAGCCGCGCATAGGGCTCGATTCGCTGCTCTCGTACCGCGCGGCCGAAGACCCCGGTATCGAGCGGCGCTTGAGACGGGCGATTGAGAAGACGGGCCAGGAGGCGTTCCGCTTCCCCGCGCCGTGGGAGGACAGCGCGACGCTTGCGGCGCAGGCCTCGTACTCGCTGCTCCGGCGAAACGTGGAAAGCACGAAGAGGCTGCGGTACATAGGCACGGGAACTGAGACGACCGTCGATCAATCGAAGCCGCTCGCCGCGTACCTCGAAGGAATGCTGCAGAACGCGGGGGTGCAGGTCCCCGAAACCCTCATGACCTTCCAGTCCCAGCACGCGTGCGCCGGGGGAACGATCGCGATGCTGAGCATCGCGGCGATGCTCGCCCAGAGCCCGCACGACGAGAGCGGCCTCGTGGTCAGCTCGGACATCGCCCGCTACGATGTCCCGTCGACCGCAGAGATCACGCAGGGCGCCGGCGCGGTGAGCCTGCTCGTCGAAAAGGACCCGCAGCTCCTGGAGATCGATCTCCAGACTCAGGGACTCTGCTCCCGCGATGTCGACGACTTCTTCCGTCCAAACGGATCGACGACGGCCAGAGTGAAGGGCGCCTACTCCATGCAGTGCTACAACGAGGCGCTCGACGTAGCATTCGAGGACTACTGCAGCAGGCGCGGCCGGTCTGCGCAGGAGGTCCTCCACGAGACGGACATGTTCGTCTTTCACGTTCCATTCAGGATGATGGCGCTCAGCGCCCTCCATCGGCTCGTGTCGAACCACACGGGGATGCACGGCGACGAGCTCAACGCATTCGTCAACGAACGGGGCTTCGAGCAATCGCTCGAGCCGAACGCGAAGGTAGGGAATCTCTACACCGCGAGCATCTTCTTCGCGCTCGCCTTTCTCCTGCGTGAACGGTACCAGAAGTTCGGCAGGGATATCGTCGGCAAGTCGATGCTGATGGTCTCCTACGGCTCAGGGAACACGATGCTCATACTGTCGGCCACGGTGGCCCCGGGCGCGCCGGAAGTGATCGAGAGCTGGGACCTCAACGCCGTCTTCAGAGACGAACGAGACGCGACCTGCGATGAATACGAGACCTGGCTGCGTGCTCCTCACGGGTCCGAAAGGCTGCGGGAGATCCTCTCCGAAACGGATGTCCCCCCCGGCCGGTTCTTCCTGTCTTCCATACGTGAGGACGGGTACCGTGAGTACGGCTTCGCGCACGTCCCCGCAACAAAACCCGCGTCATGGGCCGCGACAACGACGCAATAACCGAGCGCAAGGCGCAGCACCTCGATATCTGCTCGGACTCCGAGCACTATGAGGTGGAGGGTGGCTCCACCCTGCTCGATGACCTGCGCTTCGTCCACCGCGCGCTTCCTGAGGTAAACGAGGCCGACGTCGATCTCCGGACGTCCTTTCTCGATACACCTGTCTCGATGCCGATCTTCATCTCCTCCATGACGGGGGGATCGGCCGAGGGCTATCGGGTGAACCGACTGCTCGCGCAGATAGCCCAGGATGCGGGCATCCCCGTCGGGACCGGATCCATCCGGATCCTCTTTCGAAAGCCCGAGGTCATCGATCACTTCATGCTGAAGCGGATCGCCTCGCGAGTCCCGGTCTTCGCCAACATAGGCGGAGTGCAACTCGTTGACCCGGCGCACGGCCCGCTGCTCGAGCTCGTGAAACGGCTCGAAGTCGATGCGGTTGCGGTCCATCTCAATCCGGGACAGGAGATCGTTCAGCCGGAGGGCGACCGCGTCTTCGAAGGGGTGCTCGACGGGATCGCGAGACTGTGCGACCGTTCACCCGTGCCGGTCATCGTCAAGGAGACGGGGTTCGGAATCGGACCGCACGAGGCGGCCATGCTCGTCGACCGGGGAGTCCGCTACGTCGACGTCGCCGGATGCGGCGGTACCAACTGGGTCACCGTTGAACGGTACCGCATGGATGACGCGGATCAGGCGGTCGCGGCTGAGTTTGCCGACTGGGGCATACCTACCGGCGTAGCGGTCGCGGCGGCCGGCTCCCTGCCGGGACGCATCCTCGCCTCCGGAGGCATCCGGTCGGGGATGGACGTCGCGAAGACGATCGCCCTTGGCGCGGAGGCGGCGGGACTCGCCCTGCCCTTCGCACGCGCGGTCGTCTCCAGCGGCTACGAAGGCGGCCTTGCGCTCGCCGAACGGATACGTGCGGTCCTGCGCTCGGTGATGGTGCTCACTGGATCGCCGACGATCGCCGCTCTGCGGCGCGCCGCTGTGATCAGATCGCAGAGGTTCGTGCAGATGACGGCATCGTTGCGGGAGGCCGATGCCGCGCGCCGCGACGTCGCGGCAGGCGGCACGGCGGTCGGCGATGGGTGATCGGCTGCCGGGGGACTTCAGGAAGTCGACGGTCGACGAACGCAGGCATATGGTCGCCGGCGCCCACCCCGGCCTGGATGCGACTGCCTTCGGTCGGGACGACGAGATGGTCGAGCTCGCCGATGTCATGGTCGAATCGTCGGTCGGCTATCTCGCGCTGCCGCTCGGCGTCGCAACCGGTTTCCTGATCGACGGTGAACGGGTCGATGTACCGCTCGCGACCGAAGAGCCCTCAGTCATCGCCGCGTCGACCTATGCCGCCCGGATCATCGCCCGCGGGGGCGGGTTCGAGACGACCGGCGGTGAGACCATCACGACCGGACAGATCTACGTGGAGCATGCAGCACCGGATGCCGATCAACGGATAGTGGCGCACGAAGAGCGGCTGCGCCTCACGGTGGCGCCTCTGCTCGCCGCGATGGAAGCGCGTGGCGGCGGATGGCGGGGGATCCGCAGTTGCCGACTCCCCGACAGCGGGTTGCTGCGGCTCGAGGTGGACATAGACACCCGTGACGCGATGGGGGCAAACCTCGTCAACTCGGTAGTCGAGCACCTGAGACAGGACGTTGAGGCGTTGAGCAGCGGACGGGTCGTCATGGCGATTCTCTCGAATGCCGGGACGAGACGTATCCGGCGCGCTCGAATTGCAGTCCCGGTGTCGATCCTCGCACGAGGAGGAGTCCCGGGCCCGGAGGTCGCGCGTCGCATCGTACTGGCAAATGACATAGCCAGGGAGGACCCGGCTCGGGCCGTGACGCACAACAAGGGAATCATGAACGGCGTGACCGCACTCGCACTCGCCACCGGCAACGATACGCGGGCGGTCGAAGCGGCTGCTCACGCGTACGCGTCACGAGACGGGACGTACCGTGCTCTGACCCGCTACCGTCTCGACGAGCGGCCCGACGGCAGCCGCCTGCTGCGCGGGGAGCTCGAAATGCCGGTGCCGCTCGGGACGGTGGGCGGGGCCATCGGCATCCACCCGACCGCCCGGGCCTCGCTCGCCCTGCTCGGAGACCCGGATGCCGCGACGCTCGCAGGCATCGCAGTCTCAGCGGGGCTTGCCCAGAATCTCGCGGCGCTCACCGCGCTCGTGACCGAGGGCATCCAGCGCGGACACATGGGGCTCCACGCGGAGCGCGTGGCATGGGTCGCGGGAGCTCGCGGTGAGGAACGACGGCTCGTGGCCGCGGCGATGAGGGCGCGCGGCGAGTACGGCACGAACGCCGCGAAGGAGGCGCTCGCAGAGGTACGCTCGCAGGGGGGTGCCCGCAAAGGTGCCGAACGATGAGCGTCGTGGCGAGCGCCTCGGCAAGCCTCGCACTCGTCAAGTACTGGGGCAAGCTGCCGTACGGAACGAACCTGCCGGCGACACCGAGCCTGGCAATCAGCCTCAATGAGCTGCGCACCGTCACCCGCATCACGGAGGTGGCGGCGGAAGCGCCGGGCGACTCGGTTCACATCAACGGGCGGCCATGCCCGCCGCAACGCTTCACGCCCATGATCGACCGGTTTCGCGAGATCGGAGAGTCAACCACGAGGATCCTCGTGGAGAGCGACAATACCTTTCCCACGGCCGCGGGCCTCGCCTCATCATCTTCCGGATTCGCGGCCCTCGCGATCGGGCTCGACGCCTTCTACCGGACCCGCCTGTCGAGGAGCGAGCTCTCCGCTGAGGCGCGTCAGGGCTCCGGCAGCGCCTGCCGGTCGGTGTACGGCGGGTTCACCGCCTGGGAGAGAGGAGCCGACCACGCGGAGCAGATCCACACCGCCGACCACTGGCCGCAGCTTCGCCTGTTGATCGTCGTGCTGACTCGCGCTGAGAAGCCGGTCTCCTCACGTCAGGGAATGAACGCGACGGCCGCCACATCTCCGGTGTACCGGATGTGGTGCGATGAATCGCAGCGCATCTACGATCGAGCCCGTACCGCCCTCGACCGACGTGACCTCGACGCGCTGGGCACGGCGATGCGCGAGAGCTACCTCTTCATGTTCTCCACGATGTTCACCTCTCGCCCGCCGCTTATTTACTGGCTTCCGGAGAGCCTTGCGGTGATCCGTGAGGCCGAGGACATGCGCCGCCTTGGTATCCCGGTCTGGGAGACGATGGACGCCGGGCCGCAGGTCAAGCTGTTGACCGTGGAGGATCAGGTGCCGGCGGTGAGCGAGCGCCTGCGCACGGCCGTTCCGCAGGCGTCGATTCTGGTGTCGTCGGTGGGGGGTGAGCCGGAGGCAGGCGATGTCTGAGCGGGGCGAGCGGGAGGTCCGCCTGAACGTCCCGGCCAACCTGCTCCTCCTTGGGGAGTATGCGGTACTCGAACCCGGAGGACTCGGGCTGGCCGTCGCGCCTGATGTCCTGACGACCGCAGTCTTCACTCCGGCACCGCAGGAGTACGGCGGGGCAGTGCGCGGCATCCTCGGCACCGGTACCGTCGTATGGCCCGGGGACAGGGGAATCCTCGGCCGGGTCGCCGACTCGCTTGCCCGGCTCTACGGCCGATTTGACGGTGAGATCGTGGTCGACACCCGAGCGCTGTTCGATCCGCTCGGCCGCAAGCGTGGCCTCGGATCGAGCGCTGCGATGACGGTCGCGCTCACGGCGGCATGGGCGACCGCCGCGGGCACGACCCCTGCGGAGGGAGAAGACCTCCTCCACCGTGCGGTCGAGATCCACCGGTTCGCACAGGGCGGCAAGGGAAGCGGGTATGACGTGGCCACGAGCGTGCTCGGCGGTCATGTCCTGTTCACCGGCGGGAGCACCCCGCAGGCGCGTCGGGTGGAGCTCCCCTGGCTGCCGCCAATGAGGCTCTTTCCCGGAGTCTCCGAGGTCGCAACACGATCCGCGGTGTCCGCGTACGGAGCATGGAAGCGCGAGTCACCGGGTGCGGCGCGGCGTTTTCTCTCCCGGTCGAACGAGCTCGTGCGCGAGTTCGTGGAGGCAGGCAGCTGGGATGAGGCGTTCAGCACCTTCAATGCGCACCGGGCGCTCGGCATCGAGCTCGGCGACTCGATCGGGATATCCGCTCGCATTGACCCGCCTGAGGCCGCGCAGCGCAGCGACGCGCCAGCGCCTGACACCGCGCCGGCGAGCCGGATCACGTGGAAGGCGGTGGGCGCGGGCAGCGAGCTCGGGGTGCTCCTTCCGGCGGATTGCCGGGACCCGCAGACGATGGCCGTCTCGGCGGAGGGAATCAGGTGGGAATAGGGCGCGGGTACGGAAAACTGCTGCTGTTTGGTGAGCACGCGGCCGTGTACGGGCATCCCGCCGTGGGAATCCGGCTCGATGACTACCTTGAGGTCGAGGTCCGGGAAGAGCCGGGAGGGGGATGGATCGTCCCGGACGTGCATGCAGACGAACGGCGCCTGATCGTCGCGGCTGTCTCAAGCGTAGCGCGGACGACGCCGGATGCGCCGGCCTGCGGCCGTGTCACGATCCGAGGCTCGCTCCCGCTGGGCGTCGGATTCGGGTCGTCGGCTGCGTTCTGCACCGCGCTTCTGCGCGCGTGCGGTCGCACGTTTCGGGGGGAGAGCGGACCTCGCGAGTTCTGGCGTGAAGCTCACGAGCTCGAGCGCATCTTCCACGGTACCCCCTCGGGCATAGATACGGGACTCTCAATCTTCCCGGGTGCGAGCATGGTGGTACCGCGTCCACCCGGCCTGCCTGATCGTACGGCGATCGATCTGCCCCCCGCAGTCCTGCTCGTGGGAGCGATACCACGCACGAGAACGACGGCAGCTCTCGTGGGGGCGATCAGGGAGCGGCGTTCCCGCGACGAGCGTGGAACGGAGGCAGCGATGGCTCGGCTCGGCGAGTGCGCGACGAAGGCGTCGTCGCCGGGCCTCTGCCCGAGCGCGCGAGAGCTCGGACGAACGGCGAACGAAGCGCAGGAGCTCCTTGCGGCACTCGGGCTGAGCACCTCTGCGCTCGACGCGATTCTCGCCACTCTGCGACGGGCAGGAGCTCGCGGCGCCAAACTCAGCGGGGCCGGCGGTGGAGGGGCGTTCTACGGTGTGTTTGAGACGGCGGAGGCGGCCGAACGGGCCGCGGCAGCTGTACGACGCGAACACGCGCAGGCAGCGATCAGCTACCTGCGCACCTTCACGCTCTGAGGCTCAATCCAGGACGAACTGGTCACGGCTTCCGAGGTTGTCGAACGCCTCGACGAGACGAGCAGCCATACCCTTCTCGCCCAGGTGAAGCCAGGCACGCGGGTCGATCTGCTTCTTGTTCGGTTTGTCCGGACCTTCGGGATTACCGATCTGTGAATGCAGATAGGCATCGTTCTTGTCCATGTACTCCTTGATCGGACGGGTGAAAGCCCACTGCGTATCCGTGTCAATGTTCATCTTCACGACACCGTAGGAGACCGCTTCCTTGATCTCGGCTTCGGTCGAACCCGACCCGCCGTGGAAGACGAGACTCAACGGCTTGTCCTGGGTGCCTCGCTCGCTGCGGATCTTCTCCTGCGAGTGCTTGAGGATCTCCGGCCTCAGCTTCACGTTGCCCGGCTTGTACACTCCGTGCGTGTTCCCGAAGGCCGCGGCCACGGTGAAGCGCCCGACCCCGCTCAGACTGTCATACGCCTGCAGCACCTCGTCCGGTTGCGTGTAGAGGCGCGAGCTGTCGATCGCCGTGTTGTCGACGCCGTCCTCCTCACCGCCGGTCACCCCGAGCTCGATCTCGAGCAGCATGTCGAGCTTCGCCATCCGCTCAAGGTACTCTCTCGAGATCCGAAGATTCTCCTCGAGCGTCTCTTCCGAGAGGTCGAGCATATGGGAGCTGAACAACGGACGGCCGTTCTCCTTGTAGTACTGCTCGCCGTGGTCGAGCATGCCGTCGACCCACTTGATGACCTTGAGTGCGCAGTGGTCGGTGTGCAGGATCACGGGAACGCCGTAGTACTCGCTGAGCAGCCTGATATGGTGCGCGCCGGCGACCGAACCGGCGACGGCCGCACGCTGATCGGTATTGTCGAGGAACTTGCCGGCGTTGAACTGACCGCCGCCGCTGGAGAACTGGATGATGATCGGGGCGTTGGCGTCGCGCGCGGATTGCATCGCAGCGGCGATCGAATTGCTGCCAACGACGTTCACCGCGGGAAGCGCGCAGGGGACCGACTTGCAGTACTCAAATACGTCCTGCATCTGATTGCCCGTGACGATTCCCGGCTTGACCTTGAGCTTACCCATACGTACTCCTTCAGACCTTTCTCTGCATTGTAGCGGCGTCGAGAGCTTTGTCAATCCGGGGCGACTGCGGGGCGGCTGCGGGGCGGCGGCTATTGGAGCTGCTCAAAGTCACGGACGTAGGCGGCAATGCCGGAGGCTATTGCGGCGGCAAGCTCGCGGCGGTACTCGGAGGTGGCCAGGAGCTCGAGGTCCTGCCGGTTGTTGATGAAGCCGGTCTCGATGAGAATCGACGGCATTCGCGCCTCGCGCACGACGAAGAAGTTGGCCACGCGAACCCCGCGCTCGATCGGCGTATCAGGGAGATCGCGGGCGATCGCGTCCAGAACGGCCTTGCCCATCAGAACGCTCTCCACCGTGTACTCCTCTTCCTTGAGGTCGTTCAGGATGGAGGAAACCTCGGGCTCGAGCGTTGCCGCGATCTCCTCTTCGAGTACCTGTCGCCGTTGCGTGGCGGGAAGGTAGTAGATCTCAACCCCGCGCGCGTCGGTCCAGGGCAACGGACTCGCATTCACGTGAAGCGACACGAAAAGCACGTTGTCCAGCGGATCATCGCGCAGCGCGTGTGCGAACTCGGTTCGTTCCTTGAGCGGGAGATAGACGTCGGACTCGCGCGTCAGGTGGATCTCGGGGCCGTCAAGGAGCTTCGAGAGCTCGGCCTTCAGATACCTGCCCATCTCGAGCACGATATCCTTCTCGTAGTAGGTGATCGTCTCTCCGTCGACCGTGAGGCTGCGGAACGTTCCCGGATCGCGTCCGCCGTGCCCCGGATCGATGACGATCGCCTTGACGGGTCGCAGCCGCACCGGATCGGCCCGCCTGCCAAGGCGGTCGGCGAGGACGGAGAAGGTCTCCCGGGGAACGCGCAGACGCCCGCGGTCGTAGATGATGGGCTCTACCCGCAGCAACTCGTCGAAGTTGGCGACGGCGATCGACTCCCCCGCGGCGAAGCTGATCGAATCGAGACCGCTCCACAGGACGCCGGTGCGGGTGAATTCATCCCACTCGAGCAGGGCCCCGGTCTGCTCGAGCAGTTCGATGATATCGCTCGAGGCCGACGCCGAAACGCCGGTGGCCGACGCGTCGGGGGCGCTGAGGGCGGACTCGGCTGCACCCGTCGAAACGGTCGCGGCGAGCAGCAGCGCGCACATGAAGGTGAAAGGCGGTCGATGCGCAATGAACATCCCACTTTCAGTATCGACAGAACGGCGCCCGAATTGACAGGCCGCTCTATCCGCGCGGCTGTCTCCCGGGCAGGCGCACGGTAACGGTCGTCCCCTCATCCTCCGATGTGGTGTAGTCAATGGTTCCGTTGTGCACCCTCGTGATGATCGCCGCGACGTACGTCCCGAGCCCGGTTCCGTTCTTCTTGCCGCTCGTCGTGTAGCGATCGAAGAAGACCGCTCGCATCTCCGCGGGGACCGCACTGCGGTTGTGAATCGCCACCTCATAGTGCTCGCCCGTTGTCACGTGTACGGTTACCTGGTCGCTTTCCGACGACGCTTCCACGGCGTTGCGAATGAGATTGGCGAAGGCCTGCGAGAGGTAGAGCCGCTCGCCCTCGAGCGGCAGGTGAGCCGACCAGGAAATGGGCTTCGCGTCGGCCTCGAAAACGACGTCGACTCCCATGCTTCCTGCCAACGGCTCGATCTCACGACGCACCTCCTGCAGCACAGTCACGAGGTTCACCGGCTGCGCCTTCAGAGCGTACCTCCCCTCCTCCATCCTGATGAGGTCCATGCTGCTCGAGAGCATTGAGTCGAGTTTGCGCCCGGACTCGCGGATGACCATGCACAGCTCACGGTGTTCGTCACGCAGCTCATCAACCATCATGATCTCGGCCGCCGCAATGATCCCGTTCAACGGGTTCCGCAGGTCATGGCGGATCATGCGTTCCACCTGCGCCTTGACCTTTTCGAGCTCTTCTCGCTGCGCGATCTCGTCGTTGAGGCGCTCCACGGTCGCTTCGAGCGCCTTCTCCGCACGCTTGCGGTCGCTTATGTCCAGCACGAAGGTCACCTTCTTCGGCCGTCCATCCACGTCGATGATATAAGCCGCGTCCGCGATAATCGCCAGCGGCGTTCCGTCCTTGCGAACGACACCCCATTCTCCTCGCAGCTCGTAGCGCTTGCCCATGAACTCCGCGTGAAGGTGACCGAGCCGCTCCCGGTTCTCCTTTGGAACAACGACGGTGAAGTGGTTGCCGATGAGCTCGGTCGGATCGTACCCGTAGAGACGACAGTAGGTCGGGTTGACGTACTCGAAGAACCCGTCTTCGTTGGTGATGCAGATACCAACCGGCGTCGACTCTATGATCTGGCGCAGTCGCGCCTCACCTTGTCTGAGGTCCTCGTTGTAGTTCCGGATGAGCTCCTCGCGCTGGTCCGCGAGAGTGTTGAGCGTCTGTGCGAACTCCCGGTACTCCGGGGCGGCGTCTTCGGCAGCGAGCGGCTCGTATTCACCGGTGATAACCGAGCGGAGCAAACCGGTGATGGCGGGAAGGTCAGGATCTTTGCGCATAGTCGCCCCGGCAGCGCCACAAACCGCTGCCCTCTTCTCTTACCCGGTCGAGCGGACATTGTCAAGATTCACTGCCGGTGGTGTCACTGCCGGTGGGTGGTGGATTCTCGGCGCACGAGCAGCTATGCTCGGCGGGGCGGCTTCGGCCGCAGGGAGCTGCCATGAACCAGGACCAGGTCAAAGAACGACTCCTGCGACTGCAGGACGATGTCGAAGAGTTCTCGCTCATCTTCAGCGGCAAGACCAGCAGGAAGGTGAACGGGCTCTACCATCCCGAGTCGCGTGAGATCATCATCCACAACAGGAACTTCGAGACCGACGACGAGCTCATGTACACGGCGATCCACGAGTTCGCTCATCATGTGCACTTCACGACCTCCTCGGTCCCGGTGGGACCTCGCGCCCATACCCTCGAGTTCCGCAGCATCCTTCACCGGCTGCTCGAAAAGGCCGAACAGGAAGGGGTCTACACGAATCCGTTCGATGCGGACCCTGAGTTTCGCGCCCTGACCGGAAGACTGCGAGACGAGTTCCTGACCCGGAACGGGGAGATCATGAAGAGCTTTGGTGCGGCCCTGATCGAGGCGGAGGCGCTCTGCCGCAGGCGGGGCGCGAGGTTCGAGGACTACGTTGAGCGGGTGCTCTCCATTGACCGCAGAACAGCGACGACCCTCATGAAGATACACCGGTACGACATCAGTCCCGCCCTCGGGTACCACAACATGGCCACGGTTGCCGGGATCGCCGGCGATGAGAAGCGAACGAAGGCGGAACAGGCGTTTCTCGCTGGACGCAGCCCTGACATGGTGAAGGTCGACGCGCGGATCCCCGCGTCGGAGGACGAGCTCGACCCGCGAACGAAACTCGAACGCGAACGAACCCGGATCCAGCGCACGATCCGCAGTCTGCAGGAGAAGCTCGAGGAGATCGACGAGCGTATTGGCAGGCTCGTCTGAGTCAGGATCCCGACGAACCAGCTTGAACTCGCGTTCGACAAACCGTATGGTGTCTGCATGAGTGATCCAATCGACAAAGTGGAATTCATCGAGGTTCCCGGATCGAAAGAGCCGCACAAACTCACGGTCTACGCGCTGTCAACCTGCGCGTTCTGCAAGAAGGCGATGCGCTATCTCGAGAACCACGGACTCACGTATCGCTACGTCTTCCTCGATCAGCTTGATTTCGACCTCAAGCGCGAGGTGAAACAGGAGCTCAAGTCGAAGTTCCAGAATATCCCGGTGTTTCCGGTTCTGACGATCGACAACAGCGATGTAATAAGTGGTTTCACCGAACAGAAGTGGGCCGATCGGCTGGGCATCTCCTGAGGCACCATGAACCAGAAGAACAAGACGCCGGAACAGGCGCAGCAGTTCATCCGCGCCGTCGCCCGGCATCAGGGGTGGGCAGTCAACCCCGACGACGGTTTCGTGGCAGACCTCGCCGACGGGCTTGCACGCAACTACGGCAGATACGGGTACTATCTCTGCCCCTGCCGGGACGGCGACGGCGACCGCCGCGAAGACGCGGACATCATCTGTCCCTGCACGTACGCCGTACCGGACCAGCAGGAGTATGGACACTGCTTCTGCGGGCTCTTCCTCACGCGGGAGTTCGCGGCACAGGGTCCGGAGCCGCAGCCGATACCGGAACGCCGCCCCCCCAGGGCATAGCCGCGCTTTGCACCATCAGGACAGACGGGCGAGATGCGCCTTCACTGCCTCGACGAGAGCCGTGACGATCGAGTCCAGTCGCCCGGCGTGGACCAGGCACCGAGCCGAACACTCGCCTTTCGCGGCCGACTCGAGCGCCCGAGCCTCCTCCACGGC
>SKZO01000358.1 GCA_007127335.1 Spirochaetales bacterium
AGTACGAGCCCGCCCTCAACATTGTCGATCTGCTGGAGCTTGATCTTCAGGCTGTCGTCTTTCTCCTCGTCGAACCCTGCAACAATGTCGTTATTAGCCATGGTTCTCCTTCGGATCCCGCGCAGGCGGCGTTTTTTTTACATATTTGTACGATCACATATTATGAGAGCGGCACGGCTTTGTCAAACTCCATGGCGAAGTAGACCACCGGCGTCCCGACCTGTTAGAATCGCGGAAGTTAGGAGGGGCCCATGCGCAAGCTCATGGCGTTCGCGTTGCTCATGACTGCGACTGTCGCGCTGCCGGCTATCCCCGGGGAGCTGGAGAGAGTCATCGACTTTGACGTCTCCATCAGCACGCTGTCCGAACTGGTCCAGACCGGGCAATATGACCGGATAGATACGGAGCGCCACTTTATCCTCGAAGGTGTGGTGGCCTCCATCCAGGTCTTTGATCCTGAGCCGGATTCGTTCCAGGCGCTCATCGAGGTTGTCTCGAGCAACTGGGTGGGAGTAGAGCGCATTGAGGTCCACCGCGTCTACGTACTCGTGGAGGGACCGCAGTACGCGGAGCGCCTGCCCGAGCGCGTTCCGGCAGACCCGGACCCTCGCATTATCCGGACGAACCAACGGCTTCTCGTCGTTGGGCCGTTCATCGGTACGGCAACGCTCGAGGCAGCGGAGGCACCGGTTGTTCTGGCGGTGGCCCTGCGTTAGCGCGACTACTCGAACACGAGATCGCCCGGCCCTATGACCGGTCCTCGCGCGTGGACGAGCGCACGCCATACGACATTTCGCAGCTCTCGAACATTCCCGGGCCAGTCATAGGAAGCGAGACGCTCGAGAGCATCGGTCGAGAACTCGGCACGGTCGCAGGCACCTGCTTCACTCAACACACGGACGAAATGATGGGTCAGACCGGGGATGTCCTCCCGGCGCTGCCTCAGCGGCGGAACGGCAATCCGAAACACCGTGATGCGGTAGTAGAGATCTTCCCTGAACAGACCCGCTTCCATCTGGACTCTCAGGTCACCGTTGGTTGCCGCGATGAAACGGGCATTGGTGCGGCGAACCGAGGCACCACCCACGCGGTAGTAGTCACCGGTCTCGAGTACGCGAAGCAGTTTCACCTGGGCCGGGAGGCTCAACTCGCCTATCTCGTCGAGGAAGATCGTGCCACCGTCTGCGAGCTCAAAGGCACCAGGGCGCCGTACCGCGTCCGTGTATGCGCCGCGCTCGGTCCCGAAGAGCTCTGACTCTACCAGCGACTCCGGGAGAGCTCCGCAGTTTCTCGCTTCGAACGGCCCGGTGCCGACTGCGGAGAGACGGTGGAGAGCGCCGGCAACCAGCTCCTTGCCGACACCGCTCTCACCGGTGATCACCACCGGCCCTCCATTGTCGGCGACCCGCCTGATCTCCTCACGTACCCGGACCATTGGCGCGCTCATCCCGATGATCTCGCCGATGTGTTCATTGGAGGTGAGGGCAGGAACCTGCCGGCGCGCGAGCGCGCGTGTCACCGCAAGCTGAAGGTCGCGGATCTGGATTGGATGAGCGACGACGTCGCATGCGCCACGGTGGACAGCGTCGACGATGCGGCGCAGCTCCACGTGATCGACCATTGCGACAACGGATGCGCGTCTGCCCTCACGACTCATGTCCGCAAGGAGGTCCATGCCGTTGCCGCGGTCAACGTTGAGGAACACCACGTCCGGGCTCTTTTCACGGACGTAGTCGAGCGCCGTCACCGGCTGTTCCGCATACTCGACGCGATGGTGAGTGCCTATGAGCTGCTTGATCATGCGGTACGATGAGGAATCTTCATTCACTACTACCATATTTGCCATCTAAAAACTCCATAAATTCATGGTATATGCAATGAGGGATCCCGTCAAGGAAAATCGGCAGGAAAGTACTTTGCGACCGGCTGTCGTGCAGGTAAGCTGCGGTATGGCACGTCACCCGGTACTGCAGGGCATCATCGACTCGGACGTCGTGGCGCGGGCGCTCTTCCGGGGGCTGCTTGCATCGTTGCTCCTGCTCGCGGACGGGTATGTCCTGATCCTTGCCTCACGACGGGTGGGTGTCTATCTCCTGCTCGCGCTCACGGCGTCAACCGGTCTCGCGGCGATTGCGGTGGTGATGATCTCCTATCGTGCGCAGCTGCGCTCCATGCGAAGCTCGGTGGCCACAGGCGTGTACCCGGCGAAGGAGTTCAGACGCCTGATCCCACTCCTCGCGGCTGCGGTTCTGCTGGTAGTGCCGGGCTTCGTCACTGACGCCCTGGGAGTGCTCCTGCTCACGAGGCCGGTTGGGTGGCTCCTTGGCGCGACGCTGGAACGTCTGCGTCGATCACACTTCCATGAGCTGTACGAGTATCTGAGACTGCAGAACTGAGGCAGCGCCACTCAGAGCCGGAACAGCTTGAAGACGCCGAGTGTCAGGAGAAACCAGAGGTAGACCAGAAACCGCAGGCAACGCCAGGGCCGGCGCAGCAGATCCGGGACAAAGTCGAGACCCCGCTGAAAGGCCTTCCGGGAACCACGCCGGCGGCGATCGGCAAATACATCAAAGACGTCGGGAGCCGCGAGGAAGATACCAGGACCAAGCGAGCCACGATTCCGCGAGACCCACCTCTCACCGCCCCGTACACCGGGGCCTATCAGAACGAAGTCAGGGGCGGCCTTGCGGATCGCGGTGAGTATGTCGGATTCGAGTTGCTTGCCGTAGTACCCGCTGTAGCGACCGACGAAACGGATCCCGGGAAACGTCTCCCGCAGGTTCTGCTCGACGACACGGATGGTCCGCGGCGTGCCTCCAAGCACGTACAGGGACCGGGAACGCTGTTCGAGCGCACCGAGGACGCGTATGAGAAAGTCGAAAGGCATGTACCGTGCCGGCCGGACTCCTCGGAGCAGCTTCGCAGCGTATACGAGACTGCGCGATACCGGGACGACCAGATCTGCATCCCGCAGGCAGGCGCGGTAGGAACGGCGTGCTCGCGCGCGCATGAAATCCCACCAGCGTACGAGCACGATCTGGGTCGTCTTGTCGGCGGCAACGAGCTGCTCGACTGCGGGAGCAATCTGTTCCTCGTCGAGCGCGTCGATCCCGACTCTCATGACATCGAGTCGTCTCGCTACCTGTGCTCGTCTCTCGGTTGCCAATGGCCAC
>SKZO01000398.1 GCA_007127335.1 Spirochaetales bacterium
CTCTCACGCACGCCGGGAGGGCCGCCGTCCAGACGACGACGATCATCTGTCTCGCGGTTCTGCCTCTGATGCTTTCGCGCTATCAGACCTTTTTCGCTCACGTGCTCCTGTTCGTGCCGGCACTCGCGACCGCAACCTTCTGTACCCTGACCGTTGTTCCGTGGCTCATCACGCGATATAGTGAGGCGAATGCAGGGGATCAGAACCACCATCGTTAGCACACGCGGCCTCTTCGCATTCTGTTCTGCCGCGTTGTTCTGCGCAGGCTCTGTCGGGGCGGCCGATGTTGCAACGGTTCTGGAGAACGCACACCTCCTTGGACCATCCGAGTCAATCGTTCTGCGGGCCGTGATGGACATCCACTCTCGAGGTGGTGCCTCGACGCGGACGGTCGAGGTCTCCATCGAGCGCGAGGCGGACGGAGCGGCGCGTATTCTCGCGCAGGTCATAGAGCCGGCCTTTCTGCGGAACCTGAAGTTTCTGATGCATCGCGACCACCGCGGCCGATCCGACTTCTGGATGCGAACCTCGAGCGGCACGCGACGCCTGACCGGTCGCGACAATACGGAGAGTATCTTCAACTCGGACTTCACCGTCGAGGACTTCTCCTACATAGATATCGCCGCGTATGAGCTCGCGCTTCTGCCCGACCAACCCGCGGGCCGTACGGTCATCGACGGACGTCTGACGCAGGCCTCGCCCACCCACGCCCGGAAGGTTTTCACCGTGGAAGACGAGACGGGCCTCATCGAGCGTGTCCGGTACCTCGACGCGAACGGAAGGATGGTCAAGGAGTACGAGCTGCTCACGAGGCAGGAGATCTCGGGACAGACGCTTCCGCATGAGGCAGTGATGACGAACCATACCGAAGGAACCTTCACGAAGCTGACCATCGTGTCCGTGGATCCGGACGCCCGCATCCCGGCGCGCGTGTTCAACCCGGCCGGGCTGTAGAGTCGCCCTTCACCTGATCTTCACAGACGCTCCTCGCCGGACTCACATCCGTACCCGAGACTGAAGAGCATGTCGAACGAAGGCCTCATGCCCAAACCCGTACTGCGGCGGGTCGGCTGCACCCTGGCGTTGTTTCTCGCGTCGGCGCTCGCCGCGCACGCCTGCATCTTCACCTATACGCTCGTGGGTCCGGAAGGCGAAACGGAGCTCGCGGGGTCGGGCGCCGCGCCGGTCGTCCGCATCGGCGAGACGTACCGCATAGAGATCACGATGAGGGAAGACCACGCGAACTGCAGAATCGACCCCGAGGACACGATCTTCCTGCTCGAAGAGGGCCGCTGGCGGGTACTGCGCGAGACCCAGCCGCTGGTGCTGCTCGCAGACATCGAGTGGGAGCAGATCGCGACCCGGCGCTACACGACCGCGATCGAGTTCCGGCCCGCGACAGCCGGTCGCTACAGGATCGACGTAATCCGTGAGTGCGACCGTGGCGGATACCATGAGATTCTGCTGATCGAGGTGGAGGAGGCGGCGCCGTGAAACTGACCCGATCGAGAACACGTCTGATCGTGCAGGTGGCGATCGCGGCATTCATCTTCTCGATGGTCGTCGCCCGCTATGCCGGAGAGTCCGGAATCTCGATGCCGTCAGGGTGGCCGGACTTGCACGGTCTGTGCCCCATCGGCATGGTCGAATCGATAGGCGCCGTCGCAGCAGGCAACGGCTTTATCGAGACGGAGCGGACGAACACCTGGATCCTCCTCGGAGCGCTCCTCAGCGCGGCGCTCCTCGGCGCAGTCTTCTGCGGATGGATCTGTCCGCTCGGCGCGGTGCAGGACTGGATGGGTCGGCTCGGACGGCGGCTCTTCGGAAGGCGGTTCAACCGCCTGGTTCCTCAGAAGTGGGACCGACGCCTTACCTGGCTGCGCTACCTCGCGCTGACCTTCGTACTCATCCAGTCGGTACGCTTCATCGGACTGACGGCCTCGTCGTTCAACCCGTCACGGGCGCTCCTGCACGTCTGGTTTGCAGGGGCCTTTCCGGGCGGCATCGTCGTACTCGCGCTCACGCTCGCCGGATCGCTTCTCGTGTCTCGCCCCTGGTGCCGATGGCTCTGTCCCTTCGGCGCGATCCAGGGCGCGTTGGGCAAATTCAGTCCGTTTACGGTCCGGCGTTCCGCCGAACACTGCCCGTCGTGCGCACGGTGCAGCCGCGCCTGTCCCATGGGCGTGAGCGTCCACGAGCCCACGGCGGTCCGCGACAGCCGGTGCAACCGATGCACGGAGTGCCTCGCCGCGTGCCCTATCTCGGACGTCCTGGCACTCTCCACGCGGGCTCCGCGGCAGGACACCGGCGTTCCCGTTCTCCCGGCTCGATCGCGACGCCTTGCCCCGCGTCTCACGTCAGTGCGCAGCGCAGCGACGCTGGCAGCGGCGGCCCTCGTCCTGCTCCTCCTGCCGGTCGCCATCGCCCGGGCGACCGGAGCCTATCGCCCCGCCGGGACACCAGTGGTGGCGGCTCTCGCGCCGGAGGAGATAAGCCCGACGATGACGCTCAGGGAGGTCGCGACCGGACTCGGCGTGCCGGATGAACAACTGCTCGACCGTCTCGGGATCGATCCGGACTTCGATCTCGACACGCGAGTCTTCGACATTGAGGAGGACGAGCGATATGAGCACATCACCGTCGCGTACGTACGAACTGTGATGTCCGAAGCCCCGTGATGGTATAGTGTGAGAACGTCATGGCCAGAATATTCGTGGTAGAGGACAATGACGGGCTGCGTGAGACCATTGCCTCCTATCTGGAGCTCGACGACCACACCGTCTCGTGCTTCTCGAAGCTTTCGGGAGTCGACGAAGCGGTGCGGTTGCAGCACCCGGATCTGATCATCCTCGACGTCATGCTTCCGGACGGGGACGGATTTCTCTTCGCTCGCCGCCTGCGCAGCCACGAACGGACGCCCATTGTGTTCCTGACCGCCCGTACGAGCGAGTCCGACCGCATCACCGGATTCGAGGTGGGTGGTGACGACTACGTCGTGAAACCCTTCTCGAACAAGGAGCTGATGCTCCGGGTGCGCGCCCTGCTGCGCCGGGTGCAGGATGAGGCTCCTCGCCGCACGGCTCTCTGGACGACCGGAGATTCGGGCGAACGCCATGAGCTTGAGCTTGACGATGAAGGTCATCTCTGCCGTCATGACGGCGAGGACGTCACGTTGACCGCGGCGGAGTGGAAGATACTCCGCTATCTCGCGGAGCGACCACGCATGGTTGTCTCCCGTGAGCGACTGCTCGGGGAATGCCTGGACTACCTTGCCGAAGGATCCGAGCGCACGATCGACACCCACATCAAGAACATCCGACTGAAGCTCGAGAAGGCGCCCTGGATCGACACGGTTCGCGGATTCGGATATCGCTTCATCGGAGCCCCGCAGGATGCATAGCCTCTTCAGACGCACGTTCGCCGCCTTCGTCTTCAGCTTCGCCGTTCTGCTGATCGTACTCGCAGGAGCGCTCGTATCCGGGTACCACCATTCGTTGGCGAGGTGGAGCGAACGGCGCGAGCTGATGGTCGAGGAGGCGGTTCGCCGGGTACTCGCCGGTGAGAGCCCTGCGGATGCGGGGTTGCCGCAGGACATACCCGTCTTCATCTACGACCGTGAAGGGACGCTCGTCGCGTCGAACCGGGGCGGGGGATGGAGGCGGGAGACCGATCAGTGGGAACGGCACGTACTGCACCGCGGGGGCAGCGTCGCGGGACACTACGAGATAGGCCCCACGGCGTTTCGAAACGACGCCGCGAACCGCGCGCTGACGGGCTCGTTGACGCGCACTGCGGCCGCCGGCGCGGTCGCCGCGCTCGCGGTCGCGCTGTTCGCGGCATGGCGATTCGCGAGGTCGCTCTCGCGCCCCGCCGCGCGCGTCGCTGCCGGCATCGACTCGATGGCGCACGAACGGGAGATGATCCCCATCCCCGAGCAGGGCGCTGAGGAGATCAGCCGGATTGCACGTTCTGCGAACACCCTGGCCGCGCGACTGCAGGACGAACGACGGCTGCGGGCCCAGTGGGCTCAGGATGTGACGCACGATCTTCGCACGCCAGTCGCGTCGATTCGGGCACAGCTCGAGGCTGTCGCCGACGGCGTGTACTCGCCCGATCCGAAGCGAATCCTGGCGACCCTTGCGGAGCTGAGCCGCGTTGAAACGTTGATTGCTGATCTCGATGAGCTGATGCGGCTCGAGGCGCCGGAACTGCGCGTCCGGATCGCTGAGCTCTCGACACATGAGTTCGCAGACACCCTCCGACAGCGGTTCGAGCACGAGCTCACCCGGAAACGCCTGTCGCTGACGGTGGATCTTCGACTCGACGCGATCGCCGCGGACGAGGTTCTGCTTCACCGCGCGGTTTCGAATCTTCTGAGTAACGCTATCCGCCACGCACCGGAGGCCGGCAGAGTCTCGTTGTCCGTTGGTCCGTCGGGCGTGGATCGCGCAGAGATATGCGTCCACAACGAGGGACCACCTGTCCCTGAAGCGGAGTTGCCACACCTGTTCGACCGACTCTTCCGCGGTGAGTACGCGCGAAGCAGTCCCGGCAGCGGGCTCGGACTGACGATCGCGCGTCGGATCACGCTGATCCATGGCGGCACTATCGAGATCACGAGCTCCGAGTCCGGCGGCACCACGGCCCGGATCCTGCTGCCTCGCCGTCCGGTCTGATTCACACACTCTTCACGTTCACTCCACTGCGACGCCACAGGAAGTGGCGACACTATCACTATCAACGATGGAGGTACGACATGCGTACACGAACGATGGTATTGGTTCTTGGGCTCTCCGGTCTCATCGCCGGGGGGGTTCTTGCCGGCGACGACGTACTCGGACGGGACGTCGCGCGCGACGGAGCCTACGCCTCGCTCTCGGGCAGCCTGTTCTACGAGAACGACGAGTGGATGCTGGAGGCCGGAGATGCAAGCCTCGAGCTGCATATGGGCCCCTACGGGCACGACGAGTCTCTGCCCTTCGTAGCCGGGACGGAGGCCATGGTCAGAGGGTTCGTCATCCCCGGCCACATGTCTCCAATCTCCGTGGAGACGGGCGGTGAGCAGTACGATTTCTGGCACGAGGAACGCTATCCGCTCTGGGCGGGAAGCGGCGAGCGACGCAATGCGGTCGAGACCGCGGCGCGCGGAGAGGCTCCCGGACGTCGAATCGCTGCGATCGGTCAGTCGGCGGGAACACCCGCAGCCGAGCCCGACGCAACCGATGACGCCAATGACGCCGCGATCCCTCCGGGGTGGGCGTGGCGGGACGACTTCGAGCCGGCTCGTCGGAACCAGGATCAGCGTCCGGGCCGCGGCCGCTAGCGAGCAAAGCTGCGTCCCGACCGGAAAGGCCACCGCGCGGTGGCCTTTCTTTCGTGTCCCACGTTGCGGTAGGATGTCCGCGATGAAGAACCAGGTAGTGATCGTCACGGGGGCGGGCAGGGGCATAGGCGCGTGCGTGGCGGACTTTTTCGCACGCGATGGAGCACGGGTCGTGATCGCGGAACGCGACGAGGCAGCAGGCCACCGGACGGAGGCCGGGATCCGCGACGGGGGTGGACAGGCGCTGTTCGTCCGGACCGACGTCGGCCTGCCGGAGGAGATCGAACGGCTCTACCTTCGGGTGCGGGAGGTCTACGGCGGCGTGGACGTCCTGGTCAACAATGCCGGGTTCGGACGAACCGGGTCGCTCCACGAGCTGACGGTCGATGATTGGGACGCGGTGATGAACACGAACCTGCGCGGCGCCTTTCTCTGCGCACGTGAGGCCGCGCTATCGATGCGCGAGCGCGGGGGCGGGGCGATCATCAATGTCGCCTCCATTCGGGCGCGGACGCCGGACCCCCTTTCGATTCCCTACGCCGCGAGCAAGGCGGGTGTCATCGGCCTCACCCGGGCCCTCGCTACAGCACTCGCGCCGGACGGGATCCGCGTGAACAGCGTCAGCCCCGGATGGATCGAGACCGGCGAGGGTACGGCGACGGCAGGACGCGTACGCCACGAGGCGGGGGTCGCCGGGGCACCGCAGGACATCGCAAAGGCGTGCCGGTATCTCGCGGACCCGGAGAACCGGTTCATCACCGGCGCCGATCTCGTGGTCGACGGCGGAATCACTCGCCGGCTCGTCTTTGATTGAGGATGCGCTCCCGTTGACCGACTCGCCCCGCTCGAACCCGACCGCCACGATGCCCGAGCCACCGTACTGGGCTCGCGCCTGCGATGAGCTCGCCTCCCGCGATGAGATCCTGCGTCGTCTGATCGCCGTCCATCGCGACGACGTTCTGCGCGGGAGCGGGGACGCGTTCCGCACGCTGGTAAACGCAATTGTTGGGCAACAGATCTCGGTTGCCGCCGCGGCGGGAATCTGGCGTCGGCTCACCGGCGCGCACCCCCGGCTCACGCCCCGGGCGCTCGCGGAGGCAGACGCGGCGGATCTGCGCGCAGCCGGACTCTCGACCCGGAAGACCGAGTACATCCAGTCGATCGCGAGCGCCTTCGTTGACGGCCGGATCAACCCGTCGGCCTGGAGCTCGATGAAAGATGACGAGCTTCGTGACGAGCTCGTCGCCTATCGAGGGATCGGCCCGTGGACCGCGGACATGGTACTCATCTTCCACGCCAGGCGGCCGGACGTCCTGCCGCTGGGAGACCTGGGGCTGGTAAACGCTGCGGCACGTCTCTACGGCTGGGACGGCGCGTCCCGAACCGAGCGTCTGCGTCAACACGCCGAGCGGTGGCGACCGTGGCGCACGGTCGCAACGTGGTTCATCTGGCGCGATCTCGACGCGGACCCGGTGATCTACTGATACGCGCCACCCGGTACACAACGATCAGGCAGTACCCGCCGAAGAGCACGACGAGCAACCACCACACGGGCCGGTACGCCGTGACCGTCGCTCCAAGCGTGATCGCGTGTACGAAGACGAGCGGGAAGACCAGATACGCGAGGAGGTGGATCGATCGCCAGGTCTTCAGACTGAGCTTCAGCGGTCTGAAGAACCATGCGGCGACCACCGCGACGGTCAGCAGGATCAGCGCGATCAGACCGAGCGTCTTCTCCGTGTAGAGAGAGGGATCCATCGCGAGCAGGATGATCCCGTGCGCGAGCATCAGAAGGAAGCCAATCCTGCCGACCAGCCGGTGCGACCTGATCATCCGGGGCCGTTTGAGGACGGCCTCCAGGAAGGGGAGCCTCGCCGTGAGCACGAACTGGTAGAACATGAGGACGAAGCCGGTCAGCGCGAAGAGCCTCGCGAGCATGTAGAGGCCGAGCTCCGGCGCCTGTAACGGCGCAGGCATCATGGGCACCACCTCGCCGAGCCAGAAACCGGCCGGCACGAGCGGCACGGCTATCGCTGCTATGATCACGACCGCCCGGATCGTTGACGCGCGGCGAGGGGAAGGGCTGGTGGTCATGTTCGTCCTCCTGTGGAGACGACCCAGGTCCGCGGCACCGGGCCGGGACCGATCGTGGATGGTTCCTGACCCGCAACGTAGCATTTTCGCGCGCCTGCACCAAGGCCCCGCTCGAGCGCCGGTCAACCGTGCACGATCCACGGACCGCGATTGACAACGTCCGACCGCCCTGCGACCATGGCCGGGTGAACGTGCAGGAACAGCTCCTCCAGGAGAGGATCGACCCCTTTCTCAGCAATGGCACCCTCACCGAGTTATGTCGCCGTGGCCTGGCCGGCGAGCGGTGTGCCGTATCCGGGTACGAGACGCTCACCGGTGGCTGCTGGAACCGGGTCATCGGGGTGCGCTGCGGCGAGCGCGACCTGGTCCTCAAGATCAGTCCCCATGCACGGGACGAGCGGATCATCCGCGAGTATCGGGTGCTCGGGGAGTTTGCTTCGCGTACCGATCTTCTGGTCCCCACGCCGCTGTACCTCGACGACCAGAGCGAGCTGCTTCAGGGAACGACCCTCGTCATGACCCGGCTGCCGGGGGCCGTGATGCACGAGTGTTTCGGGCTACTCAACTATGGAGCACGCCGACGCATTACCGACGAGATCGCCGAGGATCTCGCGCACCTGCACCGGATTCGTGCGCCGGGATTCGGGGGCGTGGAGCTCCCGGAGGCGGAACGGCACGACGAATGGCCCGACTTCTGGCTGCCGAGGTTCGATCAGGCGATCGACGAGGCGGCGGCAAGCGGCAGCGTACCGGCATCCCTGGTTGCGGGAGCGTATGAGGTTCGCCCGCACCTGCGGCCTCTGCTGCGGATAGGAGAGACGGCAACGATGACTCATTACGATATCTGGAGCGGGAACGTGATGGTCGACGTGGAGGCGGACCCGCCGCGGGTGAGCGGCTACATAGACATTCCCGGCTTCTACGCAGACGCCGCGCGCGAGCTCTCCTTCGCCATGCTCTTTGGCGTCGCAAACCGACGGTTCTTCGAGACCTACCTGCGGCACCACGATCTCGACCACGGCTTCGAGCTGCGCGCGAATGTCTACAACCTGAAGATGAACATCAAGCACGTGCAGATGTACCCCGGTCAGCGAGTCTACCAGCAGGGTGCCGCGGAGAATCTGGACTTCATCCGCTCACACGGGTAGTCTACGCAGATGAGCCTGACAATCCGAACCTTCACCGAAAGCGACCGGAACGCAGTGGTACGACTGTGGACCGAGTGCGGGCTCGTATATCCGCAGAATGATCCGCACCGCGATATCGATCGCAAGACCGCCCACGGCCTCGAGTTCTTCCTCGTCGCTATCCTCGACCGGTCGATCGTCGGGAGCGTCATGGGAGGCTACGAGGGACACCGCGGTTGGGTCAACTACCTCGCCGTCGCGCCTGAACACCGTCGCAGCGGGATCGCACGGGAACTCATGAGCGAGCTCGAACGCAGACTCCGGCGCATCGGGTGCGCGAAAATCAACCTCCAGATCAGGTCGAACAACCCGAGTGTGATGGAGTTCTACCGGCGGATCGGATTCGCGCAGGACGAGGTGATTTGCATGGGCCGACGGCTGATCGACGATCGCCGTGACGGTCGTCCTGATGACCGCCTCGAGTCATCCGGCGACGCGTCCGCGCAGGCGCTGCGCCAATGAACGAGCAGACCTCGCGAATGACCCGCCTTCTGCTCGCGACGATGATCCCGTCGTTCGCGGTCATCTCCACGATGGCGATGTTTGCCGTAGCGGTCCCGCAGATCCGCGCGGACTTCGGCCTTACCGAGGATGTCGCGGCATGGCTCGTCGTCGCCTACACGCTTCCGTTCATGGCGCTGATGCCGCTCTACGGACGCTTCGGCGATCTGATCGGACGACGCGGCGTCCTTGCCGCGGGACTGCTGCTCTTTGCGGCTGGAAGCGCGATGCTCCTCGTACCATCTGATCTCTCGTTCGTCCTGCTCGCTCGAGCGGTCCAGGGGGCCGGGGCGGCCGGCGTGAACCCCCTTGCTATGTCGTTGATCATTGAACACACGCCGGGCGTCAGGCGGGGTACGGCGCTCGGGACATGGAACTCCGCAGGGCCAATCTCGGGGATGGTCGGGCCGATCATTGCCGGGCCCATTATTGACGCAGTGGGATGGCGCGCGATCATGGTGCCGAGTGTCGTGGCGACGGTGGTTGCGGCGTTCCTTGTTGCCCGCCTGATACCGTCCGACAGGCCCCGTCCCCCGGGCGCGCGACGAGCCGCGGTCATGACCTTCGACTGGGCAGGGGTGATCCTGTTCAACGTGGCGGTTGGCCTGCTCGTCTTCTACACGTCAAGCCGACCTGTGACCGGGGTTGACCCGTTGACCGATTGGCGCCTCGCGCTTGGCGCGGGTGCGGTCGGGGCGGGCTTCCTCTGGTGGCAGTCCCGCGCCCGCAGACCGTTCTTCGACCTCACTGTCTTCCGAAACCGGAACTTCTCCTTCGCATCGATCTGCGTGAGCATCCGCATGATGCTGCTCGGCGGGGTGAACCTGCTCGTACCGCTCTTCCTGACGGACCTCTTCGACTTCCCGGCGGCGGCGACCGGTGCGGTCATATCGCTCCACGCGGTGGGGCTGCTGGTCACGATGAGGATAGGCGGTCACGTGATAGACCGGTACCGCAGCCGGCTGCAGATCATCGCAGGGCTCCTGATCGAGTCGCTCGCGATGCTCCTGCTCGTCCTCATGCCGCTGGAGCCGTCACTCGGTCTCACCCTCGCGGCGGTCGCGCTCCACGGGATGGGCGCAGGGCTCTGTCTTGCGGCGCTCCATCTCTTCGCGCTCGGGACGGTCTCCAAGGAACGCTCGGCGACCGCGGCAGGGCTCTACAGCATGGTTCGGTTCGCCGGCAGCCTCTTCGGCGCGGCGATCGGCGGGGTCGTCCTCTACGTGGGTATCGCGGAGCACGGCGCGACGGTCCCCGGCTATACGCCGGCGTTCCTGCTCTACCTCGCCATCAGCATTGCCGGTGCGGCCGCTGCGCTGGGTCTCACGCGTCGGCTTCCCGGCTAGAAGGCCATGCGCTCCCAGCCAGGCTGGGGCTCTTGCTCGAGCCCGAGCTTCTCCCGGGCGCGCGCGACGTAGTAGCGATAGAGATCTATGGGCGTTCCGTTCGGAATCCGGTGGTCGAGCCCGAAGATGACCCCACCCTCACGCATGATCGGCTGTGTCTTGTAGTCCAGTTCCGCGTCAATCGCCTCGCGGGAGATCCGCGGCGCGAACTTGTCGATGCCGCCCACGAGCTTGAGTCTGTCGCCGTACTGCTTGCGCATGGCAACGACGTCCATGCCCGCGGCCGGCTCGTTGGGCAGAAGGGAGTTGATCCCGGCATTCAGCAGCGAGTCCACGATGGGGTTGATGTTCCCGTCCGAGTCGAGCTGGTAGATCTCCGCGGTGCGTTCGACCTCGTTCCATGCCGCACGGTAGTACGGCCCAATGAACTCGTCGATGATATTCGGTCCCACCAGCGGCCCGCTCTTGCCTGCATAGTCCTCGTGGACGCTCAGCTGATCGACGGCAACCTCCGCAATGATGCGGGCGAGCACGCGATGGTTGAGCTCGGTGAACGTCTCGAGCATATCACGCACCAGATCAGGCTGGGTGTAGAACGAGACGCAGGCCTCTTCGTCGCCCATGAGCTCCCTGATCTCATCGTACCCGCCCACGATGTGTGCGACGATGAGCGAGTCGGCGCCTCTCGCCTCTCGTGCACGCTCAGCCCAACCGCTCGTGAAACGCGCCTCGTCGAATGCGTAGCGGGGCTTGACCCGCGCCCAGTCGGCTTCGCTCTTCACCGGGAAGTCGAGCGGAAGCGGTATGGTCGCACGTCCCTTCGGCAGCTTGACCCGGCGCCCCATCCGGTCGCGGACGATCCGGCTGTCCTCGGTGTCCTCGAGTACGACCTCATCGTCGGCGGGCCAGTAGCCGGAAGCCACCTCGACACCCGAACGGCGCACGTAGTCGAAGCCGAAGGCGGTCATCGCGATCTCGTCTTCGCTCGCGCCCTGGGCGCGCCACTCCTCTTCGAGCCCGACGAGAGGTCCAAAGAGTTCGACGAAGAGCATCCGGTCCACCTTCCGGCCGCTCATGTAGTCAAGATAGGCGTCGCGCAGCCATTCCATCATATGCTCCTTTCCCCGCGACCGGTCACCCCGGTCGGCTCGAGGTCATCGTATCAGCAGGAGACATCTTTGCCTTCTTCGCCGAAAATCGCAAGCCGGTACTCCTGGCTGACGCGCTCGACGGACTTCCCGACGTAGTGAAACTGGAGCGCCCATCGGTGCTGACCGGTGCGGTTGGTGGGAGTTCCGTGCGGGATCTTTGCGTCGAAGATCACCAGGTCTCCGGCCTGCATGGGAAGCGAGACTGGCCGAGAGCCGGCCATCTCCGTGTCACAGATCTGCCAGTCGCGCCGCTGAAAGTGCACGATCGGGCCTCCGGCGTGGCCACCGCGCAGCATGAACATCGCCCCGTTCTCTTCGGTCACCTCACCGAGCGCGATCCATACGCCGCAGACGCGAGCCTCAATGGGCAGATCGAAATAGGCGTGATCCTGATGCCACGGCTTCTCCCGTCCGTGCGGTGGCTTCACGAGCGCCATACTCTGCACGAGCCTGGTGGGCTCTCCCGCGAGGGTCTCGACCGCAGCGCGCAGCGGTTGGTAGCTCGCCACTGCCTTGAGGGTCGGGTGCGTCCTGGTGAACCCCATGAACTTGCGCACATGCGCCGCCCGTGTCTCCGGCTCAATGCGCGCCATCGCGCGTGCCATCGCAGCCGTTCGTGACTCCTCGTCACCCGCGTCCACGCCAGCGCCCAGCGCCCGCTCGAGAACCTGCTGGAATGCGCCCTCGTAGGTCACGTTCGAACAGTCGGCATCCTCGGATCGCGCCATCAACTGGAGCTCTTCGAGCGCAGCGCTCCAGAGCTCACGCGGGATCGCCTCTCTGACCACGACGAAGCCGTCGCGATCGTACCGTGCCTGGACATCCGGCGCCCACCGATCCCACCCGGACACCGCATCCGGCGTGCCGTAGCTGCGATAGAGCTCAGGTGCATGGTCCGGAACGGGCTTCTCAAAGCCAACATGAGATACCATCGAGTAACCTCCGGCTCCAAGATGCCTCCGGACGGGTGGCTGCTCCCATGGACGCGGTGAATCGTTCCATGGAAAAATGGAACATGGAGCTGAGGATCAACAGCGCAGCGAGATTCCACTGCGCGAGCGACTGGAGCTGGGACACGGTGCGAACGCCCATGACGGACCGTGACCTCTGGGCAGTCCTCGCCGGACGCGGCACTCTACGGAGCCTGCCGGCCGATGCCTCATCACACGACCGGGATGAGGGGCGTACGTACCCGCTCGATCGCGGCGATGTGTTCGTTCTCGACGGTACGTCACGCATCCTCGCTGAGCACGATCCGAACGAACCGCTGACGGTCGTCGCCGTTCACTTCGAAGGGGAAGGCGCGCTGCCGTTCCACGTGCGGATCGCGCCAATGGAGTTCCTCGCCGGAATTCTCGATCGTGTGCTTCGTTGCCGCCTGCAGGCCGACGATGCGGCGGCGCTGCGGTGGCTGCACGCGGCGCTCGACGAGATAGGGGCCAACGCCCGACAGGCAGCGGCCTCGAGACCGGACTCGACGCGCGAGGCGGTCAGCCGGCTCGCGGACCAGATCCGCGAGCGTCCCGGCGATGACTGGCGCGTCGGTCTGCTCGCCGACCGGGCACATCGATCCCCTCAGCACTTCACGCGCGTGTTCCGCAGCCTGACCGGGAAGTCGCCCAAGGAGTACGTGCTGGAGGCCCGAGTCGAGGCGGCTCGCGCATACCTGCGCGGCTCGTCGCTGCCGGTCAAGCGCATCGCCGCCGAGCTCGGCTTCCATGATGAATTTCACTTCTCACGGCAGTTCAGCCGGCGGATCGGCATGAGCCCGTCCAGGTACCGAATGGAGAACCGCCTGGTCACTCCATGAGCCAGCTACGAACACCGGTCTCGTTGCCGGCGGAGTCGACGAGACCGAAGTGTCCCTTGTAATCCCAGTTCGCCCAGTCGATGCCGAGCTCGCGAAACGTCGTCGCCACGTCACGATACCAGGCCTCGCGGATGTCGGGCGGAGTGTGCTCGTAGCAGCCGAACTCGCCGCAGTAGAGCGGGTGTCCGGCGGTGCGGGCGATCTCAAGCGGGATCGACATATCGGCGATCATCACATCGCGGTTGAACTCCCGGTTCTCCACTTCCATCCCCGCATCCCGCAGACGCTCGATCGCGATGTGCTGCGAATCCGG
The DNA here is from genome assembly GCA_007127335.1 of Spirochaetales bacterium. Taxonomy (GTDB): domain Bacteria; phylum Spirochaetota; class Spirochaetia; order DSM-27196; family SLST01; genus SLST01. Next base: position 13,726 of record SKZO01000398.1, read on the forward strand.
GATGGGACGGCCGGGATACCGGATCGGCCCGGAGTACGAGCCGCCGGCACGCCACCACTTCGCGGTGTAGTGAGTGATGAACATCGGGTTGTAGTAGTGGAATGTGAGTATCAGATGTTCATCCTCCGGAATCTCCAGGTCAGGAAAGGTCTGGTACTGGTTGAAGCGGTTGGAGCCGAGTACTATCGTCCGCTGCGGTTCGCGTTTTCGCAGCATGTCGAACGGCGCCCGCAGGGTCCGGTTCCACCCTGCCGCATCGGGCGCGACCGGTTCGTTGAGCAGTTCGTAAGCGACGAGATCCGTCGAGTACTCGCCGAGCATCGCAGACAGGTCGGCCCAAAGTCCAGCAAAACGCTCGCGCTCGGCCGGATCGGCAAAAAGGGCCGGGACGCCTTCATCATTGAAGTAATGGCTCCGGATGATATGCAGGTCAACGACGACTCGAAGCCCGGATCGTTCACACCACTCCACGGCCGCAGCGAGCAGCTCGCACGCCTCCGGCTGCATGTGACCATCCTGGCTCCATAGCTGTTCCTCGTCGACCGGCAGGCGTATATGATCAAGCCCCCAGTGGGCGATGCGCTCGACGTCACGGAAGGTGAACCATTGCCGCCGCGGCTCTCCGCGTGCGGTACTCTGGCTCAGCCAATGAGAAATGTTCGTGCCACGGTGAATTTCGAACGACATGGATGCCTCTCCCGGGGAAAGGCTCAGTCTACCACAGGGGACCTCCCATGGGGAGTGGTCCGGAAATGGTGTTCGGCCGCGGAAAGTCGTGATACTCTGGGGGCAGGAGTCATGGGGGTTCAATGAGTGTGGAACGCCGGCTCGACGTGAACAGGCACTGGTGCAAGGGCTGCCGCATCTGCGTCGCCTTCTGCCCCAGGAACGTCCTGGCGCTCGATCGTGAGGGGAAGGTGGTAGTGATGCGTCCGGACGACTGCATCTGGTGTGGCGACTGCGAGATACGCTGCCCGGACCTCGCCATCACGATCGTCAAAGAGGCTGCATCGTGACGCAGACGCGCTCCGGGACGGTTGAGTTTCTGCAGGGGAACGAGGTCTGCGCCGAAGCGGCAATCTATGCCGGCATGCGGTTCTACGCCGGATACCCAATCACGCCGTCAACGGAGATCGCCGAACGACTCGCGCTTCGTCTGCCCCAGGTAGGCGGAACCTGCATCCAGATGGAGGACGAGATCGGGTCGTTGTGCTCGGTCATTGGCGCGTCGCTCACCGGAATGAAGGGCATGACGGCCACGAGCGGTCCGGGCTATTCGCTGATGCAGGAAGCGGTGGGGTACGCGATCATGGCGGAAGTTCCCCTGGTGATAGTGGACGTCCAGCGAGGCGGTCCGTCTACCGGTCTGCCAACCCACGCGAGCCAGGGCGACGTGATGCAGGTGCGGTGGGGTACTCACGGTGACCATGCCATCGTCTGCCTCAGCGCAAGTACCCATCAGGACCTCTTCGAAACCATGATCCGTGCGTTCAACGTGTCCGAGACGTTCCGGACCCCGGTGATTGTGCTGATAGACGAGATCGTCGGACACATGCGCGAGCCGGTCCGAATCCCGGATGCAGGAGAGTACGAACTGACCGAACGCCTGCTGACAAACGTTCCCCGGGATGTCGACTATCACCCGTACCTCCCTCGCGAGGACGGGCGCCTGCCCATGTCGCACTTTGGGGGCGAGCATCGCTACAACGTCACGGGACTCTACCACGATATGTGGGGCTTCCCGAGCGACAACCCGCAGGTCACGAACGACCTCATCCATCATCTCATGAACAAGCTCGAGAACCGGAAGCGCGACCTCACCTTTACGAAGGAGTGGAACACGACCGACGCGGATATCATGCTCATCTCCTACGGAGCGAGCGCGAGAAGCGCCCGGCACATCATGGAAGACCGACGCGCAGTGGGTATGCGCATGGGCCTGATCGAGTTGCAGACGCTCTGGCCCTTCCCCGGTGAGCTGATACGCGAACGGTGCCGCGGGGCGAGTTACGTGGTCGTAGTAGAGATGAACATGGGGCAGATCGTCCACGAGGTAAAGGCCGCGGTGGAGCGCCCTGAACGCGTGTTCCTGGCGAACCGGGTCGACGGGGAGATGATCACGCCGGCAGACATCAAGCACCTCGTACGGGTGATCCAGGGGAAGGGTATCTAGATGGCTACTACAGACTACCTGAGAAGGCGGTTCATGCCGCACATCTGGTGCCCCGGGTGCGGACACGGCATCGTCCTGAACAGCCTCCTTCGCGCGGTTGAGAAGCTTCAGCTCGAGAGGAACGACATCGTCATGATCTCGGGGATCGGGTGTTCGGCCAGGATTCAGGGGTACGTCGACTTCCACACGATGCACACGCTCCATGGACGTGCGCTTGCCTTCGCGACGGGTATCAAGATGGCGTGGCCGTTGTTGAAGGTGATAGTCCCCATGGGCGACGGCGACGCGCTCGCGATAGGAGGCAACCATTTCATCCATGCGGCCCGCCGCAATATCGATGTGACGGCGATCATCATGAACAACTCGATCTACGGGATGACCGGAGGCCAACACTCGCCGCTCACCCAGTGCGGCGATCACGCGACGACGGCGCCCTATGGTACCGTCGACTCGCCCTTCGACGTCGTTCAGCTCGCGAGCGCCGCCGGAGCGTCCTTCATCGCGAGAACCACCACCTACCATGCCCGGGACATGACCCGCCTGCTCGCGGCGGCCATCGAGCACAAAGGCTTCTCGGTCGTGGAGGTACTCTCGCAGTGCCCCACGTACTACGGGCGGAAGAACGACGCGGGAGATGCCGTGGCAATGATGGAGCGTTTTCGTGACGAGACGGTGAAGGTCACCGCTGACGGGGCCGTCCCTGGCGACCGATCCGGGCGGATGGACGGCGCGCATGAGCCCGTACCAGTCGGGCTCTTCCGCAGGGAGGAACGACCCGAGTACTGTGAGGCGTACCGAACCAGGGTGATGGAACCGGCACTGGAGCAGGCACAGAGCGCTGCACGGGACGTATCGCCGTGATACAGCGATTCCTCTTCTCCGGCACCGGAGGCCAGGGCGTCATCACGGCAGCCCAGGTATTCGCTGAGGCGGCAATCTTTGGTGAGGGTCTGAATGCGGTGCAGACCCAGGTGTACGGACCCGAAGCCAGGGGAGGCTCCGCACGGAGCGACGTCATCATCGCCGACTCGGAAATATGGTTTCCCAAGGTGCTCGAGCCGAATGTACTGATCTGCCTCAGCCAGTTCGCCTACGACCGGTACTCGCCGCTGGTCCGCCCGGGAGGGGTGGCCATCACGGATCCGTTCTACGTCAAGCGCTGGCAACACGCAACGTCCCGGGCAGTGGAGATACCGTTGCACGACACGATCGTGTCACTTCAGGGCGGTGACGGCGGGTCGGTCCACGGCATCAACATCTGCCTGCTCGGGGCGCTGTGTCGTCTCATACCGGTCGTGTCGCTCGAATCGCTGCAGAGTGCGGTACGCCGCCGTTTTCCAGAGCGGTACCTGGAGAGGAATCTTCTCGCGCTGGAGGCTGGAACGTCACTGGCACATGAGAGGATCACGACGTTCTGAGCGACGTCACTCGTGGCTGCCGCTCTTCGGCCAGGATCGGAGCGCGGAGAGGAGGTCGCCCGGCTTTCCTATGAGGAACCCCTGAGCATAGTCACAGCCGATCTCCCGGACGAAATCGAGCTGCCCTTGCGTCTCAACTCCCTCAATGATCGCGGTCAACTGCATCCCGTGCGCGAGCTGTGTGAACCCGCCGACGAGTGAACGTGCCGACTCGGACCGCACGACATTCGTGAGGTACGTTCGATCAAGCTTCACGGAGTCGACGCCGAACTCCCGCAGATAGCGAATCGACGAATGACCCGCCCCAAAGTCATCGAGGAAGAGCGAGAACCCCACGTCACTCAGCTCGCTGAGCGCCCGACGCGCGCGATCGAAGTTGCGGATCGCCGCGCCTTCGGTCACCTCGATCGCCAGACGTGACGCGGCAACGTCATGTCGTGAGACCACCTCGGTCACGCGATGGACGTAGTCATCCTGTATCAGACTGTATGCCCCGGCGTTCACCGAAACGTAATAGGCCCCGGGATGCCCGGAGGCGATCGCGGTCATGTCACGGCACACCTGGTCGAGAACCCACAGGTCAAGCCGCGCGAGCATGCTGGAGTTCTCCAGATACGGCATGAACTCTCCGGGCAGAACGAGATATCCGTCGCGGTTCCAGCGAACAAGCGCCTCTACCCCCGCGATCGTGTTGCTCTTCAGCGAGAGAATCGGCTGGTAGGCGACGACGAACTCGCCGCGGTCAAGCGCGCCCGCCACCGATCCCTGCATCGCGAGGCGACGGTGCGCATTCTCGTTCATCTTCGGGTCGTGGAAGCGGTAGGTGTTGCGCCCGTGCCGTTTTGCATCGTACATCGCGGCGTCCGCGTCGCGCAGGAGATCACCAGCGTCGCGACCGGCTTCCGGGTAGATCGCAATCCCGATGCTTACCGACGGGCGGAACTTCTGACTCGCGATCATGTACGGCTCACGGACCGCGGCGAGTATTCTGCGGGCTACTACTGAGGCGTACTCGGCATCGTCGACGTGCGGCAGCAGAATGACGAACTCGTCGCCGCCGAAACGAACAACAGTATCCTCGCTCCGCAGCTGGAACTCCAGCCTGCGTGCGATCCACGAGAGCAGCTGGTCTCCGGCATCGTGTCCGAAGCTGTCGTTGACGTCCTTGAAGTCGTCTACGTCAAGAAAGAGCACGGCGATCCGGGAGTTGCGACGGCGGGCCTGGCGGACCGTGTACTGCAGAACGCCATTCAGGTGGGCACGATTCGGCAGACCAGTCAGCGCATCATGAGTCGCAAGATGATGCAGGCGCTCCTCAGCCGCCTTGCGATCACTGATGTCATGGCAGACCGCGACGTAGGATGTGACGGCCGTTCCGTTGGCTCGTACGGCACGAATGGAGAGCAGCTGCGGATACTCTTCGCCGTCCTTGCGTCGGTTCCAGATCTCACCGATCCAGGCGCCCGCTCTCGCGAGATCCGCCCGCATCCGGCGGTAGAACCTCGCGTCGTGCCGCCCTGATTTCAACACGCGGGGATTCCGGCCAATCAGCTCGCTCGCCGAATAGCCGGTCATCGTCTCGAAGGCCGGGTTCACCCGGATCACGGTACCATCGACGTTCGTGACGATGATCCCCTCCGACGTATGGGTGAAGACCGATTCGGCGAGTTTCGCCTCCTGCTCAGCGGCTCGTCTGCCCTTCGCCTCGTAGTCGAGACGAACGAGCGTTCGCAGCTGCTGGAGGAGAAGAGCCCGCAGGTCGTCGCTTCCGCGCGAGGCTACCGGAACGCCGGTCCGTCGACTGAGCCGTCGGTTCAGCCGATCGCCGAGCCGGCGCACGGGGCGCGCGATGAGGCGTCCGGCCGCACGACTCGTGCTGTAGATCGCGATAACGGCAAGGATCAGTGAGATCGTCGCGGTGCGGGTGTACGCCGTGCTCAGATCCCGAAGCCTGGCTCCGCTGAACAGGATTCCCACCTCCGCATCGAAGCCGGCCATCGGCGCGAGCGCGAGGATTCGGAATTGACCAATCGGCTCAGCGCGGGCAACCGATCCGCTGCCGTCCTTCCAGATGCCGGCCGACTGAACGTCCTCAGCCGCGCCGGCCCAGTCGCTGGAAGCGCTCATCAGGTCGCCGGAGGATGATCGGACCACCGTGGCGAGCACGCTCTTCTGCTGGTACCCGTCAAGCAGGCTCTGAAGCGTGGTCGCGGGCATACGGTCCAGAAAACCGGCGGCGTAGTCGGTTGCCACGACGAACCAGTCCCACGGCTCGAAGTAGGTGATGTAGCCGAACTTGTCTTTTGGAGCCGGATCTGAAGGGTTCTGCCAATCGTAGCGGATGAACCCGTGTCGCCGCTCCATGATCCGTCGAACGATCGGCGTGTCTGCCTGATTCTCCGACCGAATCTCCTCGTAGGGATGGTACGCGACATCGCCGTGGGAGTCGAACACGAAGAAGTACCCGTCGCGCCCAATCTGCTGCGCAGCCAGGAAGTCGACAACGGATTGGTGGACCGCCTCTATCGCCTGGTCGTGCCTATTGAGCATCTGATCGTGCATCAGCTCAATCACTGCGGCGGATGCCTCTGCGCGTGCCCGCAACGCTCCCTGGTTTTCGAGCAGGACCGCATCCGCGAGAGTGACGCCAAGCGTGTCCGCGGAATCCTGGGCCTCAGCAATCGTATACGAGCGAACCCACGAGGCTGCAAACCACCCGTAGGCGAGGCCCGCTCCCACGACGAACACGGTGACGACGAGCGTATAAACCAGGGCGAGCTTCGCGTGCAGCGGCGCTCGTGCAATCCGACGCAGATACCGGCGAACCAGAACGATCACTCCTGTAACCAGTCTCCCCCCACTGTATAAGGCGAGTCGGCGCCGGTCAAGAAGGAAGCTGCCTACGGATTCTGGGCGATGAGCAGGCTCCGAGGATCAAGCATCAGGTGCAGATCTTCGGTCACGTACTGATCGTGATCCTTGCAGAGGTTCAGCTTGACGCAATCGGCCTCCGCGTGCAGCGTGATCAGTACGGAGATTGAGTCGATATAGGAACTCAGCAGGATCGGAACACCGTTTTCGTCGGTCCGTGGATCATCGCGATGGACGCTCGCACTGAACCAGAACGCGAGCCCGTGCTCCTCCGCGAAGCGCCGGATAGCGGCGATGGTCTCCGGTTGGCCATGTTCGAAATCGTATCCGTCCACGACGATGAGATCAGCGGCGAACTTGCCGTCGGTCATCATCGTCTGAAGGCTCTTGATGAACTGGGCGACATCCACCTCGCTCTGCACGAAGTTCATGATTACCCGATGCTTGACCAGCTCGTCGTGAACGTCCATGGCATCATCGAGCTCACGTCGCGCGGCGATCTCGGCAAATATGTCCTCGTACCAGCTGATGATGTGATCGGTCCGTTCAGCGAAACTCGCGTGGATCACGTGCTTGTTCTGCAGCAGCTGATCGGTGGCTATATGGACGAGGCAAGCCGTCTTCCCCGTGCCTTTGCGACCAGCGATCACACCGATATGTCCTCTGCTAATCTCCCCGTGAATGCTCTTCTCGAGTATTCGCAGAGGACTCCTCTTGATCAGTTCGTTCTTAACCATCTGGATCTCTCTCCTACGCCCGGATCGCTTCGCCTTTGCGCTCTTCGCGGTACCGTTCCACCAGCTCTTCGGCGATGCTCCTGGGCACGCGGCCGTACTTCAGGAACTCCATGCTGTACTCGGCTTTGCCCTGCGTCAAGCTGCGAAGCACGGTCGAGTAGCCGAACATCTCCGAAAGCGGTACCTCAGCTTCAACAACACTGAACGCTCCTGTTTCCGTCGAGCTCAGGATGATCCCCCGCCGCTGGTTGATGCTTGCGAACACGTTCCCCTGGAACTCGGTTGGACCCTCCACTGTCACCTTCATGATCGGTTCGAGGATCTGGGGCTTCGCCCGGTTGTACGCCTCCCGAAAGGCGCCAAGGCCCGCAGCCTGGAACGCCATATCCGAGGAATCGACCGGGTGTGTGCTCCCGTCGTTGATTACCGCGCGCACGCCGACGATAGGGAACCCGATCAGCCGCCCCTTCTCCATCGCGAGCCGGAATCCTTTGTCCACGCTCGTGATGAACTCATTCGGAATCGCACCGCCACGAATCTCATCGACAAACTCGTAGTCCTCCTCCACGAGCGGCTCGAGGTACCCGGCAACACGACCGAACTGCCCCGACCCGCCGGTCTGCTTCTTGTGGGTGTAGTTGAAGTCAGACCGCTGGGTGATCGTCTCGCGGTATGCGACCTGGGGAGCGCCGGTCTCAACCTCCGCCTTGTACTCGCGGCGCATGCGCTCGACGTAGACATCGAGATGGAGCTCACCCATCCCCTGGATGATGGTCTCCTGGCTCTCAGGGTCGACGTACGTTCGAAAGGTAGGGTCCTCCTTGCTGAACCGGTTGAGCGCCTTGGCCAGATTGTCGGACGACGCCTTGTCCTTCGTGCGAATGGCCAGGCTGATGACCGGGTTCGGGACGAACATGCTCGTCATGGAGTAGTCGAGCGAGGGATCGCAGAACGTATCGCCGGACGCACAGTCGATTCCGAACAGTGCAACGATGTCCCCGGCGGGCGCCTCGGAGATGTCCTCCATGTGATTGGCGTGCATTCGTATCAACCGCCCGATCTTGAACTTCCGGCGACTGCGGGTGTTGAACAGCTCATCACCCTTCCTGACGGTACCCTGGTAGATCCGGATATAGGTCAACTGGCCGTAGCTCGTGTCTTCGAGCTTGAATGCGAGGGCAACGGTCTTCGCGTCAGGACCGGACGACAGCTCTACCGGTTCTTCGGCCGCCTCGAGATCAAGCGCGGTATTCGTGACCTGCGCCGGAGCCGGAAGATACCGGGTCACGGCGTCGAGCAGCGTCTGCACACCCTTGTTCTTGTACGCACTCCCGACGAATACCGGCGTGAGCTCGCGCCGCAGCACCCCGGCGCGCACCGCCTCGTGAATCTGATCGTGCGTCACCTCGCCTTCGAGGAAGGCCTCGGCGAGCTCGTCGCTGAACATGCTCGCTGCGTCAATGAGTTGCTCACGTGCCTGTTCGGCCTCATCAATCATGTGCGCCGGCACTTCCTCGTACCGCAACTGCTCGCCGGCCGCGCCGTCGAAGTAGATCGCCTGCATCGTCACGAGATCAACAAGGCCCTCGAACTTCTCCTCCAGACCGATCGGCAGCTGCATCATCACGGCATTGTGCCCGAGCTTGGCGCGCAGCTGCTCACACACCTTGCGCGGGCCGGCGCCGGTGCGATCGGCTTTGTTGACGAAGGCGAGGAACGGCACATTGTACCGGCTCAGCTGGCGATCCACCGTGATGCTCTGGCTCTGAACGCCACCTACGGCGCACAGCACGAGCACCGCCCCGTCGAGCACACGAAGGCTGCGCTCCACCTCGATCGTGAAGTCGACGTGGCCGGGCGTGTCAATGATGTTGATAGGATGATGCTTCCAGGTCACATTGGTGGAGGCGCTGGCGATGGTGATTCCGCGCTCGCGTTCGAGCTCCATGGAGTCCATGGTCGCGCCGACTCCGTCGCGTCCACGCACCTCGTGGATCGCATGGATCTTCTCGCAGTAGAAGAGAATCCGTTCGGTCAGCGTCGTCTTGCCCGAATCTATGTGAGCGCTGATCCCGATGTTCCGCATTTTCTCGACGTCTATAGCCATACTGTTCCTTCCGTTCACCAGTTCGTCATGAGTCGCTGCACTGATCTATAGGGATGTGACTCGATGAGTCTTCGGGTGACCATCCAGGTCGTCATTCGCGACCGGGAGCCACAATATAGTGTATAGCGAGACCTACGGCAATACCAGTACCTTCCGGACATCCGCGCTGCCGGCGGCAAGAACTCCGAGCATACCCTCCACCTCATCAAGGCCAATGCGATGAGTCACCAGATCCGCTACCGGGACCGCACCGGAGGACAGCAGCTCGATCGCCTCCATGGAGTTGCGCACCGAGGTGAACGAGCCGTGAACCGACAGCCCCTTGCGAAAGACGGCAAAGGGACGAAAGCCAATCTCCGCGTCCGTGTCCGGAACGCCGAACCAGAGCACCTCTGCGCCCGGGCTCGCCGCCTCCAGGGTATGCGCCATCGCGGCAGGCACGCCCGTCGCGTCGACCACGATGTCGTACGCGTCCTGCTCGAGCTCGCTCGCGTCAGACAGGACCGGAACACCGAGCGACTGCCGGGCGAAATCGCGGCGCGCGCGGTTTCGCTCTGCCACGGTCATACGGGTCACGCCGCAGGCGCGAAGCGTTCGCACCAGGAGCATCCCCACGGGCCCCGCCCCAACGACCGCCGCGCGTGACCCCGGGCGGACCGAGAGCTTGCGGATCCCGTGGATCACGCAGGACAGTGGCTCTACGAAGGCGGCCTCGTCGAAGGTCAGGTTGCCTATGCCAAAGGCCGCGCTCTCCGGTACCACGACATACTCCGCCATCGCACCCGCTCGGGTGACGCCCACCGCCTGCCAGTTTTCGCAGAAGTTCTGCCGGTTGCCGAGACAGGCCGTGCAGTTGTTGCAGGGAAGGTTCGGCTCAACGGCGACGCGATCGCCCGCGGCGAACCTCGTGACATCCGCCCCGATCGCCTCAACCGTGCCGGCGAACTCGTGGCCCGGGACAACGGGATACGAGCCCAGGTACGATCCCTCGTAGATGTGCAGATCCGTCCCACAGATGCCGCAGGCGGCGACACGGATGAGCAGATCACTCGAAGCCGGCTGTGGCGGTACGGAAGTCTCAATGGTGATGGACCGGGGCTCGCGGATGGTCAAGGTGCGCATGCGGGGATGATAGCCTGATTCCGTCAGCCCGGCTACAATGCCCGGATGATGCGACTCGTGCGAGCGGTACGAACCGGAGTCGCCGCCGGGCTTCGAACCGCGGTGTGGCTGCTGCTCATCATGTTGCCGGTATCCTTCGTCGTCCTGCTCCTGCGGTGGACAGGAGTACTCGAAGCAGTCAGCGATCTCCTCTCGCCGGTATTCCGGTCGATCGGTCTGCCGGGCGCATCAGCTCTCGTCTTCCTCTCGTCGCTCTTCGTGAATCTGTACTCGGGTATCGCGGTGATGGGCGAGCTCGCACTCTCGATGCGCGAAGTGACGATAATCGCGGTGATGTGCCTGATCGCACACAACTTCCTGGTCGAGATCGCCGTGCTCGGATCTACCGGAAGCAGTCCGCTACGCATGGTGGTTCTGCGCCTGGCGGCGGCGCTCGTGGCGGGGTTCGGCTTGAGCCTGATGCTGCCGGCCGATCTCGCCGCGCTCGACACCGGGATCGGCGCACATATGCGGGAGGTGGAGCCGGACCGCTTCGCTGGAGCGCTCGTCGCCTGGGGACGGGAGAGTCTGATGCTGATCGGCCGGATCTCGCTCATACTCCTCGCCCTGATGACGGGTGAAGCGCTGCTGCAGGAGATGGGCGTGATTCGCTGGATAGGACGGCGACTCGGGCCGGTCATGCGGCTGTTCGGACTTCCGGAGGAGACCGCATTCCTGTGGGTGGTCTCGAACACGCTCGGTCTGGCGTACGGGGCCGGTGTACTGCGTCGAGAGGTCTCGCAGGGCCGCCTCTCGACGGTCCACAGTGATCTGCTGAACCACCACATCGCCGTGTCCCACTCGCTCCTCGAAGACACGCTTCTCTTCGTCGTTCTGGGAGTCCCGGCGCTGTGGATTACGGTCCCGCGTCTTCTCCTGGCCCTCTTCGCCGTCTGGGCCCGGCGAGCGGAACTCGCCATACGCGCGCGGCGCACGAGCCACGAGCGCGCCTACCGTTCGCGAAGTCTCCCGTAACTGCCCACCGTCAGAATCCCCGGATCGCCGTGGAACTGCTCGTGACGCCCGTCGCGTACCCGGACATGCCCCACAACGGAGGCATCCACCTCCATGTCCACTCCCTCGCAGGTCCATCTGCTGCCCCAGACGGCGAAGTCGCCGCCGCCGTAGGGCGCTGGCCGTGGTATCGAGTCGGCGGACGACAGAAAGGTCATCCGCGCGAGAGCCACCGGCCCGGTCGCGGCGATGAGACGGCCTCGCACGATGCGATCGCCGCTCCCGGCGTCGGAGCCTATGGTTTCGATCCGCAGCTGCGATGGAGAGGCGCGGATCGCCGTGCTCTCAGGAAACCGGTCCGCCATGAATCGGGCGGCACGGGATGAACAGTGGTAGACGGTCACCGGGCGGTGGGTCCCATCACGGATGACGATGAAGCAGGCGAAGCTCCCGTGCGTGACGGAATGGATAACGCACCACTCGTAGCGTCCGGGAAGGTGCGCGAACGGCGCGTAGAACTCGATTGACTCACTCATTCGGCAGCTCCGAGCCCGCAGACCAAACTGCGATCAGCTCCGCTCCGGGTTCGTAGCGGCGGGAGTCGTAGGCAAGCAGGCTCCCCAACGCGGAATCGAGCTCGTACAGCCATGCGAACCCCAGAAACTGCCGGCTCTGCACCGTCGCCTCCACGGAGCTCTCAGCGAGCACCTCGCCCGCACCCGGACCCACCGGGCTCAGACTGACCTGCTCCGGGCGGAGAATGAGCGTCCGTCCCTCATGAGGCACTACGCTCATCTCACCCACGAACCCGGCCACGAACTCGTCGGCTGGACGACGGTAGAGCTCGACCGGGCTCGCATATTGCACGAGGCGTCCCTGGCGCAGGACGGCTACACGGTCCGAGATCGACAGCGCCTCCTGCCGGCTGTGGGTCACGAAGAGCACCGTGATTCCGAGCTCCCGTTGCAGTCGCACGATTTCGCGTCGGAGATCCCGGCGCAGTACCTCGTCAATGGAGCTGAATGGCTCATCGAGCAGCAGGAGCACCGGATCGACGGCAAGGGCGCGGGCGATCGCGACGCGCTGCCGCTCGCCTCCGGAAAGGGTATCCACTCGTCTCCTCCCGTACCCGGGCAGGTCCATCAGCTCGAGCAACTCATCGACCCGTCTGCGCATGCGTGCGGGCTCAACGCGGCGGATTCGAAGTCCGTACCCGACGTTCTGCGCAACCGACATGTGCGGAAAGAGCGTATAGTCCTGAAAGACATAGCCGATGTGCCGACCGGCCGGCGGAAGCCTCGTCACGTCCTCACCGTTGATCACGATCCGCCCGGCATCAATCGACTCGAATCCGGCGATGAGCCGCAGCGTCGTCGTCTTGCCGCTGCCGCTCGGCCCAAGGACGGAGACGAGCTCGCCGGCCTCAACGGCGAGGTCGAGCTCCATGTCGAACTCCGGGTATGCCTTTCGCAGCCGTTCAAGCCGAATCACGCCGCGGCTCCTGTGCGTGCATTGAGGTGGCGTCGATGACGAGGAAGAGGCCAAGGCAGATCAGTACATAGATGACGGCGAGCGCAAGCGCGAGGTCAAAGCTGCGGAAGCCGATGAGCCGGTAGATTGCGACGGGGAAGGTCGCGATGCGGCCGCGGCCGGCGGCAAGCACGACGGTGAGGTCTGCGAATGGAAGCGCAAGCGCATAGGCATACCCGTTCAGGAGGGTCCGGCGCAGGAGCGGCACCTCCACGTCCCGAAGCACGGCCCATCGGCTCGCGCCAAGGATCTCCGCCGACCGAACCAGGCCGTCGCCAAGCTCGTCAACACCGGTCCGGAGTATCCGGAACACGAGGGGGAAGCCGATGAAGAACTGCCCAAGCACGACGAGCACGGCCGGCGGGACCGTAGCCCCCCACACGAAGCGCAGCCCCAGGCTCACGGTGACGAAGGACATTGCAATCGGCATCTGCAGGAAACTCTCGAATCCGGGCCGACTTCTTCCCCGCAGCGAGAGCGCGAGCGCGGCGGCGAGCAGGAATATGAGCGTTCCCGAACTGACGGCGATCGCGACACTCCGCCAGATGACGCCGGGAATCGAGCTCCGGAGTATTCCCTCGACGTTCCGGTCCGCCGCACCGGGAATCAGCAGTTGCCGGAACCCTTCGAGCGAGAAGGCACCGTTGGCGTTCGTGAGAGCCCGGGCGAACATCGTGAGGACGGGGCCCAGGACAAACGCGATCGCGACGACCGCATAGGCCGTCATGAAGATGCGTCCGGCGGTCGAGGCGGTGGCCAGCGGCGGAAGTCCACGCTCGCCTCCGGAGCGCGACACGCGGGCCGCGACAATCGCTCGCGAGGCGAGCGCGAGGAAGCCGACCGAGAGCACAAGCTGCAGAGTCGAGTAGACGGCCGCGGCGATGAGGTCCAGGTTCACATACGTTTCCTGGTAGATCGCGACCTCGAGCGTGGAGAATCGTACCCCGCCAAACACGAGGATGATCCCGAAGCTGAGAAAACAGTAGATGAAGATAAGCACGAAGGCGCTTACGATCGCAGGCGCGAGAAGCGGAAGCGTGACACGGAGGAACAACCCGAGCGGGCGCTCGCCCAGGCTCTCAGCCGCCTCCGCGAACCGGCGATCGATGGAGCGCCAGGCCGTGGAGATGATCCTGATCGCCAGCGAAAAGTTATAGAAGACATGCGCGAGCACTATGCCGCGGAAGTTGTAGACGAGATTGAAGTCGGTACCCAGGATCGAATTGAGCAGGCCGCTCTTCCCATAGAAGCTGATCATGCAGACGACCACGATGATGCTCGGCAGCACGAAGGGGACCAGCGACAACGAATAGGCAAGCCGCTTACCCGGAAAGGAGTAGTGCGATACCATGTAGGCAAGAGGCATCGCGGCGGCCACCGCAATCGCCGCGGAGAGCGCGGCCTGGCCGGTGGTAAAACCGACGACGCGCATCGTGCGGGGCGCGGTGAGCACGCCTCGGGCCCGATCGAGCACTGCGGCCGCGGGGACGCCGCGCATCGCCTCTACGTACACGCCTCCAATGGGAACGAGGAAGAAGAGCGCGAAATACGCGACGACCCCCGCGTACAGGAGCGATCGGCTCACTGCATCACTTCCCGCCAGTCGGAGAGCCACCGGTCAAAGTTCTCGTCCACCTCGTCGACCGGCAGGAAGATCGAGGTGCCGGCGGTCTCCACGAGGTTGAACGCCTCCGGGAGTTCGACGTCGGCCCGCACCGGGTACATGAACTGGTTCAGCGGAATCTCACGCTGGAAGTCGACGCTCAGCAGAAAGTCGATGAGCCGACGCGCATTCTCGACGTTCGCGGCTCCGGAAAGCACGCCCGCGACCTCAATCTGTGCGTAGCCGTGGTCTTCGAGGATCAGATTCCGGTAGCGGTCGGTATCCTCGAAGGCGATGTGGTAAGGGGGGCTGCTTTCGTAGCTCAGCACGATGGGCGCCTCACCCTGCGTATAGAGTCCGTACCCCTCGGACCAGCCGGAGGTGATGGTGAGGATATTCGGAGAGAGCCGACGCCAGTAGTCCAGGTAGCCGTCCTCGCCGTGCACGGCCACCGTCAGCAGGAGGAAGTTCCTCCCCGGCGACGACGTTGCGGGATTCATCAGGATGATCGATTCCGACAGCCGCGGGTCGAGCAGCTCTTCCCACGTCGTCGGCGGGTCGGGCAGCCGTTCGCTGTCGTAGTTGAGCAGCACATGCCCCCAGTCGAAGGGCGTGAGCCGGAACTCCGGGTCGATGACCAGGTGGTCACGGATCGCGTCGGCCTCTCCCGGGCGATACGCCTGGAAGAGACCGGCCTCCAGCGCCCGGCCTATGTAGGTGTTATCGAGACCGATCGCCGCATCCGCCCGCGGCGCGGCACGCTCGAGCCAGAGCTGATTGTACAGCCCGCCGGTATCCTGGTGACGTTCGAGCGTCGGTGTCACCCCGTACGCTTCCTCGAAGTGGGTGGTGATCAGTACTTCCAGCGACTGCGGAAACGCGTCGTAGGTGTAGATCGTGAGCGCTCCCGGGTCGTCGGCCGCCTCCCCGGCCGCCTCATCACGGCCGCAGGCGACGAGCGCCGCAAGCAGGACAAACGCGGCAAGCAGCGCAGACATGGTCCGCAGCAACGATCGCAGGCGGCGAAACGGCTCGGGTCCGGCAGATGGCAAAGGTTGAAACATGGGA
Organism: Spirochaetales bacterium; assembly: GCA_007127335.1. Classification (GTDB taxonomy): domain Bacteria; phylum Spirochaetota; class Spirochaetia; order DSM-27196; family SLST01; genus SLST01. The sequence goes on from SKZO01000398.1 coordinate 29,348, forward strand.
AACCTCCCCCTGAAGATTTCGGGGCGGCGTCGAAGAAAGGCTTTGCGGAATGAAGAAGGCACGGTTCCCTCCGCCGGCATTACCCGGATCAGGTCAGCGGGTGTGATCTCAGCCTTTCCTGCGAAAAGCACCCCGTACGCTAAAACTATCCACGGCGCCCGCGGGCGTCAAGTCGGCAGAAGCCGTGCTCTTCGGCTCCGAGCGCTGCGTTGAACTTCGCACTCATGTTCTGAAACGCGATCCACGCCGTGAGCGCGGTAACCTGGTCGCCGTTCAGATACGAACCGAGCGCGGCGATCTGAGCGTCGGTCACCTCCGCGCACCGTTCGGTCATCGTCTCCGCGTAGTCGAGCGCCGCCCGTTCGAGCGGGCTGTACAGGTCACTCTCACGCCACCGCTCCACATCGACCGCCTTGCGCTCTGCTCCCGCGGCGCGCAGATAGTTGTACGAGTTCAGGTCGACGCAGAAGGTGCATCCGTTGATCTGGGCGATCCGGATGGAAACGAGGCTGCGGAGATTCGCGTCCACCGGGTACCGCCGGCTCTGGAAGAACCCGAGCGCGGCCAGCACGGAGAGGAAAGGTCCGGGAAGCCGCCCCCAGAGGAACGACGGCGCGAGGACGCGTCCGTACTTGCGCTCCTGCCGGCGGAGGAACCACCGCACGGTCCAGGGATACGCGGAGACAGGTTTGGGCGCGATTCGTGACATAGGGCAACCGCGCTGAATCTACTCAGAGCGGCCCGGCGCATCAAGCAGTATCGCGCGGATCCGGTCGATCGATTCCTGCTCCATGCCGACGCGTGAGACGAGATATTGCTCACTCGACCCATAGGTCTCGTCGATGTGCTCGAGCGCGGAGACGATCCACCCGGGCTCAACCCCCATCAGGTGGTTGAGATGCTCGCGCGGTACGCCCAGGGTGAGAAGCAGCCGTCCCTCCTCGTGCTCGACGAACGCATCGACGACCTCGTCGAGGTAGGCATTGGAGAGCAGGAAGTCGGCCACGATCGTCTCCCTTGGCACGCCGAGCAGATCCAGAAGAAGCGCCGTGACCACGCCCACCCGGTCCTTCCCGTTCGTGCAGTGCACGAGCACCGGGTAGGCGGTCTCGTCCGCAAGCAGCCGGAAGACCGGCGCGAACCGCGGCGCCCATTCCTCGAGGTACTCGATGTAGAACTCGCGGAAGCGGTCGGAGATCGCCTGGCGGTTGAGCAGGATGGTGAAGTGCAACGGCTTCATCTCGTCGTAGATGGGCAGGTGCACGGTCCTGGAGCCCGGTATCTGCCGGTTCGGATAGCGGTCAATGCGGGACGCCTCGCGCAGGTCGATGATGGTGGCGATCCCGGTGTCCTGGAGCTTCGCGACATCAGCGTCGGTGAGGCGGCTGAGATGGCCGCTGCGGTAGAAGAGTCCGCTTCGCACCACCGGGTCGGCCTGCCCTCCGGCCGGGCCGTCCGCGACCGGGTACCCGCCAATGTCGCGCGTGTTGGAGGTTCCCCGTAACGGCACGAATCGCTCGGTAATCTGCGCATCCCGGGTGTGCGCCTCGATCGCGCTCCGGTCGAGCCCCGCGCGACCGAGCTCTCCGTACGTCACGGCAAACGGCGCGACACCCCTTCCCCCGACGATACGGACCACACCGAACAGCGCGACTACGAGCGCGAGGATGAAGGACGTGCCGGTCAGGATCGTTCGCAAGGCTTCACCTCCGGACTCCGGTCCGGAGAGCATACCGCAGGGGTGGAGAAAGGATCAACCGGACCACAGCGACGCTGCGATCCGGCTGAAGGCGAGCCTACTGCATCTGGGCGTAGACCTGCCGTGCTTCCTCGAGGACCTGCCGCCCGCCGGCGTTCATCCATTCCTCGACGAACTGATCCCACTGTGAGAGCGGGCGCGCTCCGGTGATGAAACGGATGAAGTTCTGCTCCTCGATCGTGTCGAGTGCGACCTTGTACTCGCCCCAAGCCCTGAGCGGATACCCGCTGATGGCGTCCATGGGACCTATGGCCTTCGCCCGCTCCTGAGCGATCCAGTCACCGTCTTTCGTGGCCGTATCGTAGATGTCGTAGTTGGGAACCCACGGAAAGTAGTTCATCCCGTATTCCGCTCGCTTCTCGAACGTGTCGTACGGCGGAATCCATTCGAGGAAGCCGTCGTCTCGGCGTTCGTAGGTGATCCCTTCGTCGCCGTGGTAGATGAAGACCGACCACTCCTCGGTGTTCAGGAGCTCATCCCAGATGTTGAACCACTTGCGGATCTTCGCGTCGTCGTTCTCAAGATGGCTGCCGAACACGATCATGGGAATGACCTCCATCACCGTCCGCTGCCGCATACCCTGATCGCCACGGGGACCGACCGGCGGCGGAATGGTGAGCGGCCGTGCGTCGGGATTCGCCTGGACGAGCGGATCGTAGAACTGTCCGGAGAAGTACATCTCCGAAGGCCCTGCCGTCCACCACCATGTGTCCGGAATGAGACCGAAGTTCCCGGCATACCACTTCTCGCGGAAGACGTTGATGTTGTCCACGAAGAACGACGGGTCGATGATGCCGTCGGTGTACCACTTGTTCAGCAGAGTGAGCGCCTCCTTCGTCTCAGGAAGGATCGACCCCCAGACCAACTCGCCGTCCTTGACCTGGAATATCTGCGGGTGAGCCCCAAATGCTCCGTAGATGGGAGCGAACATCTGGATGTTTCCAGGCGTCTGGTAGAAACTCATTCCGTACGTGTCCCGAGTTCCGCTCTGGTTGGGGTCGTCGTTGCGGAAGGCATAGAGAACCGCCTCGAGCTCATCCAGGGTCGTGGGAATGTCCATACCCAGATTATCCAGCCAGTCGGAGCGGATACTCATCACACGCGACGCGTCACCGAGCGGCCATGCCGTGGGAA
>SKZO01000234.1 GCA_007127335.1 Spirochaetales bacterium
GAGAGCATCAGCGTCCAGAGCTATCTGCGGCGCCACCCCGATCTTCGGGACGTGGCAACGGGCATGTTCGAGATCGTCGAGCTTTCCGCCCGCGCGATCTCAGCCCCGGAGATCGAGTACCGGCTGCTGGGCAGCGTCTCGCGGATCACCGGCAACCTCGTCGTCGTCGAGCGCCTGGTTGCGCTCAGCGCAGAGGTGGGCGACACGATCGAGATCAGGCGGGCGCCGACGCTGGGCCAGGAGGTGCAGATCGCCTCCGGAACCGTGCTCGAGGTCACCGACCGGCGCATCGTCGTCAACGTCACCCAGGTCTACCAGCCGGACGCGCCACCGTCATCGCGGGACCTTGCATATATCGCGGTCGAGTAGCGTGATCCGGGCCGGCGTACGGTCGGGCCCTCGGCCCGATCAGACCACGCGGGCAACCGCGGCGAGCCAGTTTCTCTGAATGTAGGGACGGTCTTCCGCGTCCCGGGCTCCGTACTCTTCGATCGCCGGGCCGACGGCATACCGCATCGCCTGCGAGGCAACCTCCGCCCCGTAGCCGTGCAGGGCCCCGGTGGCATATTGGGTGAACCCGCTGATGTGCTCCCACGCGGTCTGGTAGAGCTGCGCAGCGACGCTGCGAATCTCCTGCACCGAGAAGCCCACCCGGCTCAGGAGATCCGCGTAGTACTCGGCCGGAAGAAAGGTGCTCGAGCTCGGACGGGCTTCGACCCGTTCGCGGCGAATACCCCTTGACTGGAGGTAGCGCACCGCCTTCGCTATCTGCGCGCGGTAGAACGGAAGCGTTTCCGGCGGTCGCGATTCATCAGTGAAGGCCGAGTTGAACAGGAACCACCCACCTTCCCGGATCGCCGGGCGCAGGCGGCTCAGCGCCGCCTCCTGCTCGTCCGCGGTGAGGTAGTGGATTCCGTTGCCCCAGATCGCCACGTCGTAGCCGGCCTGCGGCAGCTCCACATCCTGGACGCGGGCGCAGATCGAGTCCACGGAAGTGGCTTCGGGCTCCACCCGGACACGCGCCTGTTCGATCGCCTTGGGGCTCATGTCCACGAGTGTCACCACCGGACGCGGCCAGGCCGCAGGCAGGCTCTCGAGAAAGAGCTTCGCCATCGTGCCGACGCCGCAAGCGACGTCGACCAGCGCTCGAATGCCGCCGGCTCCCTGACTCACGATGGTGTTGACCCATCCGTGTACGATCTCCCGGTTGACGCGCTGGTACTCTTCGGTCTGCGCGAACGGTTCATACTCGTACTCTGTCTCATGTTCCTGCATATACGCTCCCGCCGGCTCGAGCCGGCTCAGTGCGGACCCTGCTCCGCCCTCACAGCTTGACGAGGCCGCCGTCCACATGGATGGTCTGGCCCGTAATCGCCCACGCGGCCTCGCTCGCGAGGAAGGCCACGGTCGCCGCGACCGACTCCGCGCTCACACACCGCCCGAGCGCCGAATAGTGCTCGACATAGGTCCGCGCCATCTCTCCCACGTCACGGGTGAGGTCGGTTTCCACGAAGCCGGGGCTGACGGTGTTCACGGTAATCCCCCGGCGCCCGTACTCCTGCGCGAGCGACCGGGTCATCCCCTCCACGCCCGCCTTCGCCGCCGTGTAGTTGACCTGGCCGGGGAACCCAAGGCGAGCGGCGATACTGCCCACCGTGATCACCCGCCCCCAACCGGCGCTCATCATGTGCCTGATCGCGAGCTGCGCGAGGCGAAACGGAGCAGTCAGGTCGAGGTCGACCACGCGGTCCCATGCCTCCTTCATCCTGATTGCCACTCCGTCTTCAGTGGTGCCGGAATTGTTGACGAGGATATCCGGTCCTCCGAGCGTCCCGCGCACCGCCTCCACCAGGCTCCTGCGTTCCTCGTCCCGTGTCACGTCGGCCTGAACCACCAGGGGCTCCACCCCGTACCGGTCGCGCGTCTCGCGAGCACAGCTCTCGGCCGACTCGGCGTCGGCACGGAAACAGAACGCGACCCGGTGCCCGCACGCCGCCATCGCGTGCACGATCGCGCGCCCCACTCCACGACCGCCTCCGGTAACCAGCACGACCCTGCCGCCGGCCTTCTGTTCCGCGCCTTTGCTTCGCCCCATCCTGATCCGCCTTCTCCAGTATACACCTGAACGACCCGCTGTGATACGGTATGCGACGAGATTGGTCCGCACCGCAGGGGGGCGGAGCAGAGGAGTGGAGAATGACGGGGCTGCTCGCGGGGAAGACCGCGCTCATATTTGGTATCGCAAACGAGCGATCACTTGCGTGGGGGATCGCCCGCCGGATGTACGAACACGGCGCGAGGATCGGGCTCGCGTACGCCGCGGACCGCCTGCGGCGCCGGGTGGAGCCGCTCGCCGCAAAGGTCGACGCGCGCTTCCTCGCCCGCTGCGATCTCGCCCGGGACGAGGAGATCGACGAGCTGTTCGCGCGGGCCCGAACGGAGCTTGCAGGTATCGACATCCTCGTGCACGCGGTCGCCTACGCGGACCGGAACGAGCTTGGCGGCGACTTCTCGCAGACCAGCCGTGCGGGCTTCCATCTCGCGATGGACATCAGCGTCTACACGCTGATCGCGCTCACGCGGGCGGCGCTTCCCCTGATGCGTCCGGGGAGCTCGATCCTGACGCTCAGCTACTACGGCGCTCAGAAGGTCGCTCCCAACTACAACGTCATGGGAGTCGCGAAGTCTGCGCTCGAATCGTCGGTTCGCTACCTTGCCGCGGAGCTCGGATCCCGTGAGGTTCGGGTGAACGCGATCTCCGCCGGCCCGGTCCGTACGCTCTCCGCGCAGGGGGTCACCGGTTTCCGCTCCGCTGAGACCGAATACGGGCGCGCCTCACCCATGCGGCGCAATATCACCTCCGACGACGTCGGCGACGCGGCGGTGTGGCTGAGCTCGCCGATGGCGCGGAACGTCACCGGCGAAGTACTCTACGTGGACGGAGGGTACAACATCGTCGCCGGCGGCCTGAGGCCGAGACGCACCGGCCCGTCGTCCGGGGACGCGCCGAGCCGCAGAAAACCATGAACGGCGGCGCCCGCTACGCGTCGCGGTACGCCGCGACGAGCTGATCCATCGCGACCTTTCCGTCGCCGAAGAACATCAGCGTGTTGTCCGCGGCGAAGAGCGGATTCGCGATGCCGGCGAA
>SKZO01000325.1 GCA_007127335.1 Spirochaetales bacterium
AGGTCTATCACGATCGTCCCGATGATCGAGTGCCGCAGCCCGGCTGGCCGACCCTGCATCGCCCGGGCGGGACTCCCGAGCTCCTGCGTGAAGAAGTCGAGGTTCAGCGCCGTGAAACCGTTGACCACCACGTACGCAATGATGATGAACAGCGGCACGATGACGATCAGCGTCATCAGCACGACGCCGACCTGAACGGCTGCATCGCGCGCGTAGCGGGCTCTGAGCGTCATATCCCCCCCTTCCTGATACTGAGCTTGCGCTGAATGAAGCTCGCGAGCAGGTTGATCGCGATCGTGACGAAGAACAGGTAGAAGCCCACCGCCATGATGCTCGAGTAGTGCAACGGCTCAACCGCCTCGCGGAACTCGTTGATGATGAGCGACGGCATGGACGCGGCGGGGCCGAAGAGGGTGAACGGGACGCGGTTCCGGTTGCCGATCAGCATCGCGACGGCCATCGTCTCGCCGAGCGCGCGGGCAAGCGACAGGAGCACGCCGGCGATCACACCGGTCCGCGCGTAGGGAAGCACCGCGTCACGCATGACCTCCCATCGCGTCGAGCCGAGCGCGTACGCCGCCTCGCGCTGTTCGACCGGCACCTGGCCGATCGCGTCGCGCGACAGCGCGACGGTGTACGGAACGATCATCAGCGCGAGGATGATCGTCGCGGTCGCGAGATTGTACGTCGACGGCGCGCCAAGCACCGGCACGAGCCACGGCGCCGACTCCTCGGCCCAGAGGAAGATGGGCATGTAGAAGGTATCGCGCATGAAGGGCGCGAAGTTGAACACCGCCCAGAGACCAATCACGACGCTCGGGATCGCGGCGAGCAGGTCCACGGTGTAGTTGATGATGTTTGCCAGCCACCCGGGGGCGTACTCGCTGACGAAGATCGCGACGCCGAGTGCCGGGATGATCGCAAGCGCGAGCGCCATGAAGCTTGTCAGGAGCGTGCCGAAGATAAACGGGAGCGCCCCGTGGATCGCCGCAACCGGATCCCAGGTCGTTTCAGTCAGAAAGTCCAGGTAGCCGAACGCGCGGAACGTCGGCCGCGCCTCCAGCCAGATGACCACCGCCATGGAGATCGCCAGGAGAATGATGAACGAGCTCAGGGTCACCACGACGATCTTGAAGGCCCGGTCGGCCGGCCCGCGATACCGGGCCGGAAGCGCGTTGGCTCCCGGTGCCGCGTCCCGCGTGAGGTCCGGTGTCAAAGCTTCTGGTACGGCCACGTCGGCCATGATTCCCCCTTTCAGGAAGCCCGGTTCCAGGATGTGGTGAAAGGTTCAGGACGAATTGTTAGGGCAGCGTGAGGATCCGGTTAGGAAATCGTGATTCCACGTGAACCGGCGCAACTCGGGAGGCGGTGGGGTCGCCCGAGGCGGCCCGCGCGGGGCCGCCTCGTCGATATCTGCTCACCAGCCGTTCGCGTTGATGTCCGCGATGACCTGCTCTCCGACCGGTTCGCCCTGCCACTTCAGCGTACCGACCATCTGCTCGGCCACCGCCTGAGCGTCGGCCGGAAGCCGCGCGAAGCTCAGACTCTCGTTGATACTCTGGCCTTCGGTGATGACCCAGTAGAGAAATCGCGTAAGCTCGACCGCCTGATCGCGAGTCTCGATCGCCTGGTTCCGGTCGAGGTTCTCGTAGACGAGCGCCCACGCGAAGCCGGCGATCGGGTACCCCTGCGCCGCGTCGCTGTTGGTCAGCATGATCCGACCGTCCTCTGGAATCTGAACCGCGGCAGCGAGGCTCGTTGCCTCGAGCGACGGGTCAATCGTGTTGCCCGACTGGTTGACCACCTTGCCGTAGGCGATGTCGTTCAGGACCGCGTAGACCAGGCTGTTGTAACCAAGGGCACCCGGCGTGCTCGTGACGATACCGGCGACCCCTTCGTTCCCATTGCCCCCGGTTCCGACCGGCCAGTTGACCGAGCTCCCGAAGCCGATCGTGTCCGCCCAGGTGCCGTTCACCTTCGTCAGGTAGTTCGTGAAGATGTTCGTCGTGCCCGAGCCGTCGGAACGGTGCGCGATCTGAATCGGCAGGTTCGGCAGGTTCACGCCGGGGTTGAGCTCGGCGATCTTCGGGTCGTTCCAGCGCGTGATCTCGCCCAGGAAGGCTCCTGCGATCGTGTCGGGGTTGAAGACAAGCTGCTGCGTGACGCCCGGCAGATTGTAGGTCAGAACCACGTCGCCGAGCGTGATCGGCATGTTGTACGCGAGTCCTCCGGTATTCGTCCGGGCAAGCTCGGCATTCGCGTCGTTGAGGGCGGCCTCCGTCGCGCCGAACATGATCGTCTGCTCCATGAACTGGCGCACGCCGCCGCCTGATCCGATTGACTGGTAGTTGATCGTAACCGCACCGCGGGTAAGATCGCGGTACTCGTCTGCCCACGCGGTGATCAGCGGAGCAGGGAACGACGCGCCCGCGCCAAGGAGGTTCACCCTGGCGTACTCGCGTGCCCCGGGTGCCGCAGCGGCCGCTGCGCCCTGTTCGGCTCCACCGCCCGCGAAGACCGGGGCAACCAGCCCCAGCGCCATGACCGCGATCACGGCAGTTCGAAGTATTCTCATGCTATCTCTCCTTTGCCTTGAGATGGGAGCAATATGGAGAGCGGATGTTAGGCTCCGGTAAGGGCCGAGTTAGAATGACGTTAGCTGCGCGCGACCGGGCTCCCGGCAGGCTGAAGACCTCCGGCTCAACGCCAGGCGGCAAACCGCTTCAGCACCGCTTCAGCCGTCCCGCGGTCGTGGACTCCGCCCACCCCGCCCACATAGACGCCTTCCGGACGCAGCCGTTCGAAGAGCAGCTCCAGATTGTCCACGTTCACGTCGAGGATCTGCATCGCCTTGCCTGCGCCCTGGATCTTCTCGTACAGCGGCATCCAGCGCTCGAGGCTCTCGTTGCCGGCACCAGGGACGAACTGGATCGCATCGAGCTCGTCGATCCCGAGCAGGAGGTCGAGGTGGCGGATCGCGTCGGGCCCGTCAAGGTGGTAGATGCTGCGGTCGAGGTGGCGGCACTCCTCGGCGATGCCGTCGAGGAAGAACTCCTCGAACATCGCGGGACTGATCATCGCGGAGAAGTCGTTGCTCGGGATGTAGTAGCGGCCGAAGCAGACGAGCGGAATCCACGAGGTGGC
>SKZO01000033.1 GCA_007127335.1 Spirochaetales bacterium
ACCCGCCAATCCTCCTGCTCGACGAAGCGACCTCATCGCTTGACGGCGAATCCGAGCGCGCCGTGCGCCTCGCGCTCGAGCGGCTTCGCGAGGGACGCACCGTTCTCGCGATCGCACACCGGCTCGCCACCGTGCGCCACATGGACCGCATCTACGTACTCGACGCCGGCCGGATCGTCGCCAGCGGCCCGCACGATCACCTCCTCGCCACCTCGCCGCTGTACGAGCGGCTCTGCAGATATCAGCTCCTCGATGCCGCGCCCGTCTGACCGCCTCTTCGCCGGCCGGCCGGCCGGACCCCTTCGGGCCCTCCGCGCCCCTGGCCCCGCGAGCGCCCGCGCGCTCAGCCGGGAGCGGAACAGCGACCAGGCGAAGATCTGGCATCAGAAGCTCGTCAGCGTCCGGAGCTTCGGAGGGGCGAGCGGGAGACAAGATTGCTATCTGCCATCCCTCCTGTCGAGACGCTCTCTGCAAGCGACAACCGTGGTGTCTATTCCTGGCAGAACCCGCTACACTGAAGGCACGGGCGAGGGTCGCGAAGTGAATCCATTCATAGGGATCTCGACACCGAACTCCGTGCCAGAATACGGGCATACGACGCCGGCCGCTCTCAGACGAGGTCGGCCGCAGCGGTGTTCCAGGATCTTGACTCGAAGCTCTCATCGCGTAGACGAACCGGTCCACCAGAACGTGCTCCCGGTCTCGCGGGTGACCCGCTCGATCAGTTCCCACGCAACGCTGCCAACGATCGGTTTCTCTACTTTGAATTCGCTGGGTTGAACCGTTTGCACTCCATCGTCGGGATATACTTGTAGTGTCTATCGTTTGCCGTCAGCAGCACTTCGCCGCTTTGCACAACCGTTGCGGCAATCAAGGCATCGGCCAATTCCATTGAGTGGCTCAGTGCGTATTCCTGTGAGTAGAACATTGCTCGTGAAGATACCTCTCTGCTGATCTGCACGATCTCTACATTCCATCTCTGCATCTGCCTCTGGAATGCTCGGCTCTCCGCCTTACTCCTCATTCCTTGCATGAGTTCCATGTACGTGATCACGGATATCGAGAATGGAACTGCTTCGTCCACCGCCTTCCGTGCTCCTTCGTCCCCTCTCAGGTACCAGATCAGCACGTCCGTATCAATGATCAAAAACGCCGCCCTTTCCTGATGTTTCTCACTTCTTCGTCTACAGTTCTGCTACCTGCCCGGTCCTTCCACATACCGAATATGGGCTCATCGCAAGCGTCTGAGGGAGAAGAATCGTAGGGGACGATCCTCGCCAGAGGTTTTCCCCGGTAGGTCACGGTAACCTCCTGTCCACCGGAAACCTGGTCGAGTATCCTGCCGGGCTGTATCCGGAGTTCTTTGGTTGTGACTTCCACGGATCGCTCCTCTTAGTGTACACTACGGAGTGTATACTAAGATGCGGCTGTGTTCAAGTGCTCTGAGCGTTCACGCCGGTCAATGGTGTTCGCCACGTGTTCGCCTCGTTACCCATAGAGCAGAATGCCGCGGCCTCCAGCTCCGCGAACGCACCCGGCTCGCTGATCGCCGGCCTCCCCGCCTCTTCGCTCCCTCAGGTCTGCCGCGTCTCGAGCGCGTACACCGAGCTCACCGGCTTGTGGTCCGAGGGGGCGACGTCATTCGCGAAGAAGTCGACCACCTGCGAGCCAAGACACCGGATGGGTCCCCGGCTGAACTGCCAGTCCAGCACCTGCGGGCTCCCGGTCGCGGTGGGCACCGCCGGATGGGTCGGGACCGGGTTGCGCCCGATTCCGGTGAACGAATCGGCGTAGCCGGCTGCGCGAAGCATCTTGATGGGATTGACCGAGTCGTTCAGGTCGCCCATGAAAAGGACCGGTTCGTCCGCACCCGCCAGCCGGTCGAGCGCTGCGATCGTTCTTCGGGCCTGGTCCAGTCGCGGGCTGTAGCCTTCGCTCGCCTCGCGCTCGTTACCCTGGTACGTGTAGTGCGCGGTGGCGACCACAACCGTAGCACCGTGCTCGCGCACGCGAAGGCGCGTCCAGAAGAGTCGCCTGAGCTCCTCGAGCATGCCTATCTGCTCCGCCCCGTGCTCCGCGTACTCGAACAGCGCCTCGTTCCAGTAGATCGTGCCTTCCATGATCCACCCCTCGAACGGGTCATCCACGCGGGCGTGCGTAGGAAGCTCCTCGTCAAGGACGTCGCGCGTCTGCGGGCGAAGCTCCTGGATGCAGAGCACATCCGGCGGGGCCTGACGTATGAAGGCCCGCAGGCTCTCCTCGCGCTCGGGCCATCGGTTGATCTTCCAGAGGTTGTAGGTGGTTACGACGAACCGGACGGGGATCATGATCGACTCCTGGGCGGACAGTATAGCCAGGCACCAGAGTGTTGAGAAGCCGACGCGATACCGGGCAGAAACTCCCCACCGGCGGCCAATCTGGCAGGCGGCACCGTGGTGTCTATTCCTGGCGGAATCCGCTCTACTGAAGGTATGGGCGAGGGTCGCGAAGCACATCCATTCATAGGGATCTCGAGATAGCGGCAGAGTACCTGAAGTCCATCGGCTGCACTGAGATCTACGTCTTCGGGTCCGCTGCCCGTGGCGACGCCCGCGAGGACTCGGACCTGGATATCGCCGTTCGGGGTATACCAGCAGACAAGTTCTTCACCTTCTGCGGTGAGCTCATGACGCGGCTTTCGCGACCTGTCGACCTCATCGACCTGGATCTCCAACGGCTTTCCAGCGTTTCGACACTTCATCCGGTACGCCTACAGCGCGGTCTGCTCGGGTGAGCCGCGCCCCCTGCAGCCGCGCGCGCACCACGGCGATCATGTGAGCCGGGCCACCTCCCGCGCTGAGCTCGATACCGCCTTCATCTGTTTCCTGGCTTGTTCCCGGATCTCGTCGCGAACGTTCGGGCAATCGGCGAGAGACGCAGCGCCACAGGGCTTGAGCCGCGGCGACGATAGTGGGATGATCCCACTATGGCAATCGCACGAGCGGATGCAAAGAAGCGGGTCGTGATTCCGGGAGCGCGGCCCGGGGATGTCTTCGAGGTCGACAGCGCCGGCGAAGGTAGATATACGCTCGTGCGCCTCGAGCGGAAACTCGACAGGCCACGTCTGTCTCGCGATGAGGCGCTGCGCACCATCGCTG
>SKZO01000116.1 GCA_007127335.1 Spirochaetales bacterium
ACGCCGTCAGATCTGATGTGTAGATGCAGTTGTTCGGCCATGCGACCGGCCACCCGAATCAGCTCGAGCGACGCGCGGTTGGTCACATAGACGCGGCCATCCTGGTCTATTGCCGACACCTCGCAGAACGCTGCCCCAACGCGATAGCGTTCCGGCAGCAGATCCCCCAGGTCGATCGCGATGCTCAGATCTCTCCGCTGGACCTCTCCCGGAAGCATCGTTATCTCACCCGGATGGTCTCTCCATGCGAGTGTCGCGGCCACGCGGATGCTGGTCGTCAGCACGTTGAGCTCGTGAGTTGAAGAGAGGTGACGCGCCACGTAGTGGGAGGGTTCCGAGTCGTCCAGGAAGATGCGGTCGAGGAGCGTCACTCGGCTGAGAATGCGCTCGCCGATGTTACGTGCCCACCGCGAGAAGGTGCTGGGTATCAGGAGCAGAGAATCCCGGCGCTGCCGGGCGAGCAGCTCGATCCGGCCGTACGAGCGGCGGATATTGCCCATGTTTTCGAGGGCGACCAGATCGTTTCTCACCGTACCCAGCGAGACGTCGAACTCTTCGGCAAGGTCCTGGGTGGTGAGCTCCGGCTTCTCCTCGAGCATGCGCAGGATCGCCTGTTGCCGTGAGCTCTTCTCCTCCGCGGTTGCCACTATCCGGCTCCTTTCCGTATTGTCCCGTCGCGCCCGGCATCGTGGGCGATGCTCCGCAGCCGCTCGAGCGAGTTCGCATACAAGGGATCGCAGTCCACCGAGCTCAACTCGTGCGGATCCCGCTCGAGATCGTAGAGCAGGCATCGCTCAGCCGGGTCGTCTATATCGAAGACGCCCTTGAGGTTCGTCTCGCGTACCATTACCAGCCGGTTATCGTGCTCGAGGAGCGCCGGATTGAGCATCCCCTGGCTGATTACCGGAGCCGGGGCGAGCTCAGCCGTGCCGCGAGCAACACCCGCGAAATCTAACGCACGCCAGATCGGCGGGCAAGTCAGCCCGGCGAGAACTCCTGCTGTCGGCAGGAGCGACATCACGGTAACCGGCGTTTCGACCACTCGAGGTGCCACGTCGGCGCCGGCGAAGAAGAAGGGGACATTCACCGACTCGCGGAAGAAGCTCTGCTTCTGGATCAGCCCGTGCTCGCCAAGGTGCGCGCCGTGGTCGGAGGTGTAGACCAGTACGCTTTCCTCGAGCAGGCCGGTTTCCCGGAGAAACGAGACGAAGCGGCAGATCATCGCGTCGAGGAACGCGCATTGGGCGTAGTAGTGGCGACGTACTCGGGCGAGCTCATCCGGAGCAAGCTGTGTTGCATTCGCATAGGTTCCCTGCAGGAGCCTGAGCCAGAGCGGCCATTCCGGGTCGATCTGCAGGAGCGACCCAGGGACGTCCGGAACGGGCGGGGCTCGGTCGAGATACTCCGCCGGAGGCGACACGGGAGTATGCGGTGCGTTGAACGAGAGTCTCATCAGCAGGGGACGCGACCTGTCGCGCTCCTGGACGAGCTCGATCGCCCGGTCTACGAGCCGCCACTCGGAGGTCTCGTTCATCGGTCCGGGGAAGACGCCCGCCATGATCCACGGCGTCGGCCCCGGGAAGCGGACCCCACCGTAGTCACGATGATTCCTGCCGTTGAGATACCCCGTGTAGTCGACGTGGTCACTCAGGATGAAGCTCTCTTCGGTGGCAAACGCCTTCGCGTTCAGACGGTAGTGCTGCTTGCCCAGGCTCACCGTCGCGTAGCCGTGATCGCGAATCCACTCCATCGGGCCGGCCGTCGGTGGGACGGACGCCGCTTCTCCGGCCGGGTTCTGCCGGTTCCTCCACACACCGGTTGAGCCCGGCAGGGCGCCACTCAGGATCGAGGTGCGAGCCGGGATACACATCGGTGCGGGGGTGATCGCTTCGTCGAACCGAACCGCCCCATTCGCGAGGGCGCTCACGCACGGCATGCAACCGCCACCCGACAGGTGCAGCGTGTCGCTTCGCTGCTCATCGGTCATGATCCAGAAGATGTTGCGCGGCTTCATCTGCATATCATACCACTTGACAGGCCGGTCCGCACCTCTCTTCATTTTTTCCTGTGCATTGACAGAATAAACGGTCATTACTACGATGCAGCTGATGTGTGCCTCGAGCATGGGGCGGTTGGAGGCCGCTCTGCATCACGCGAAACACGACAGAGTGCCCAATCTCGAGGTCTCTTTCGACGCCCGGGCCGTATCGCATCTGCTCGGCCGCCGGAGTGAGATCGGGTGGTGGCAGCTTCCCCCTGAAGAAGCGGTTGCGGTTGCGCTGGCGGCGCGGCAGGATGCCGTCTTCTGCTCGCTCACCTGGTCTCCGCCGTTGGGGTCTGTCCGCACCATGCAGGACGCCCGTGCGCTTGTACCTCCGGATCCGGCAGAAGGTCGTGCGAAGATGAGAGCCTACCTGGCCGCCGCCGCCGGCACCGGGCTCGGGGTCTGCGCCAGGCTCACCTGCCCGTTCACGGCCGCCTACACATCTACCGGACCCATCCCGATCCAGTCGTTCATGTACATGCTGTACGACCGCCCCGAGCTCGTCGACTACGTGATGGAGCTCTACCTGTCCGTTGCCCTTGCCCAGGTAGAGGCGATCGCCGATCTGCCGTTTCGTCTCGTATACCTTGGCGACGACATCGCCGGCAACGACGGGCTGCTCGTTTCTCCGGCTACGATGGGTGAAATCTGGCTCGAGCGCACGCGAACGCTCGTCGAGGCTCTTCTGGACACCGGTCGGCCAATGATCTTCCATTGCTGTGGCAAACAGGAGTTTCTCTATCCCTTCCTCGTGAAGTGGGGCGTCCACGCCGTGCATCCCGTGCAGCCCGGGCCCAACGACATCTACGCGGTTCACCGGACATGGGGCGACAAACTGACGCTCGTCGGGAATATCGACGTAAACGGCGTTCTCTCCTCTGGCGACCCACGTGCGGTGGCCGAGGACACGCGCGAGCACATCGAACGGCTCGCGGGCGACGGCGGGTATGTCGTCTGCTCGAG
Source organism: Spirochaetales bacterium (assembly GCA_007127335.1). Lineage (GTDB taxonomy): Bacteria > Spirochaetota > Spirochaetia > DSM-27196 > SLST01 > SLST01. The sequence continues at coordinate 3,008 of SKZO01000116.1, forward strand.
TCACTCAATCATCGACTCGGTCGACCCGGAAAACTACCTGGCGATGGTCAATGCAACCGAAGCCTACGGTCGATACTGAGCGGCCTCTGCTGTAATAGTAGGTTTTCATGA
>SKZO01000157.1 GCA_007127335.1 Spirochaetales bacterium
AGCCAGTCAACGACCGCTGCAAACCCTCCGCCAACGTCAATCCATGATCGAAAATCCATCTACTTCTCCTCATCCTCTGCAGGTGTGTCCTGCAGTTCGCTGAGTGTGACGGGGGGCTCCGTGTCGCCGTTCCCCTTGCTGACCTCAGCGATAATCGCCGCCCGGCTCACCGCCCCGTGAAACACCCCGTGCTCGTCAATCATCGCGATCGGGAAACGGGTCTTGATCGCGGTCGTCAACAGGTCTGATATGGGCGTTGACGGAGATGTGGTGTACACGTCGTCGATGATGATCGACGCGATATCGGACTTCCCCTTCTTGCGCAGCTCCGCGGCGTCATCGATCGTAACAATGCCCTTGAGGCGCCTGTCGGTGTCGGTGACGAAGACCGACGATATTCCGCGGCGTTCCATGACCCGCATCGCTGCCTCGACGTTCTCGTTCGGATACGTGATGGCGGAGGCATGCCCTCCAACGGTACCCGCGGTAATCACGCGGGTACGGTCGACATTCTGCACGAACCGTTTCACGTAGTCGTCTGCAGGCTTGGCGAGGATGTCCTCCGGCGAGCCGATCTGACGCACACGACCGTCCGGCCCCAGGATCGCGATCCGGTCGCCAAGCTTCAGCGCCTCGTCAAGGTCATGCGTGATGAAGACGATGGTCTTGTGCATCTTCGCCTGCAGCTCGAGCAGCTCATCCTGCATCTGCGTCCGGATGAGCGGGTCGAGCGCGCTGAACGCCTCGTCCATCAGCAGAATCTCCGGGTCGTTGGCCAGCGCGCGCGCAAGCCCGACGCGCTGCTGCATACCGCCGGAGAGCTCCGACGTCAGGCTCGACTCGTACCCGTCGAGGCCCACGAGCTTGATCGCATCGATCGCTTTGCTGCGGCGCTCCGTCTTGTCCATACCGCTTATCTCAAGACCAAACTCCACGTTATTGACGACGTTCCGGTGCGGAAGGAGGCCAAAGTTCTGGAACACCATTGACATCTTGTAGCGGCGCACTTCCCGCAGCTTCTCGCTGTCCATCTTCATGATGTTCTGCCCGTCCACGAGTATCTCGCCCTGCGTGGGCTCGATCAGCCGGTTCAGGCAGCGGATGAACGTGGACTTGCCGCTTCCGGAAAGCCCCATGACAACGAAGGTCTCCCGCTTCTGAACGGAAAACGTCGCGCCGTTGATGGCGATCGTGCATCCGGTCCTCTTGAGAATCTCACTCTTGCTCATCCCGTCCCTGATCATCGGGATCGCCCGCCTGGGGTTCGGCCCGAAGATCTTGTACAGATCCTTGACTTCGATTATGTCCATCGTTCATTCCTTCTGGATCGCCGCATCCCGGGGCCGACCGCGCGTCAGACGGCGCGCAGACGAGAAAGGGGTGCGTGAGCACCCCTCTCTTCCGTGGAATCGCTGATCCACCAAGACTAGTTCGGGAGCCAGCCTTCCCACACGCCGCGGTTCGCATTCATCCACTCGCGCGCCGCTTCGAGCGTGTCCAGGTTCGACTCACGGATGTGCACCATCAGATCTCCGATCTCCTCCGTGTTGACCTCCATGTTGCCGAGGAACTCGGCGAGCTCGGGCTTGTCGTCGCGGAGATCCGCGCGCCCGATCAGATGGACGTCGTCGAAGCCCCAGATCTCTTCCTCATCCTGCTCGAGGATGACGAGATCGTAGTACCCGAACATCGAATGGGGCTGCCAGCCGAGTACGACGATGTACTCTTCGTTCTGGTACGCCGCATCAAGCTCCGCCATCATGGCGGGACCGGAGGATGCCACGAGCTCGTAGCCCTTGTCGTCGAGTCCGTAGGCGGGCATCGCCTCTTCCTCGGTGGTGATCATCAGGCCGGCGCCCGCGTCGATGCCGGTAATCTGACCGTCGAGCCGGTCAAAGACCTCAGGGTCGCGCAGATCCGAGAGCGTGGTAACACCGTCGTCTGCCATGTACTGAGGAACCACCAGCCCGCTCACGGCGTCGTAGTAGATGATGCCAAGGCTGATGACGTCGTCACCGTACTGGTCCATGTAGGTCGCGTGCAGCCCGGGCAGCCAGGCCTCCATGAACGCGTCCTGGTCGCCCGCGGCAACCGCTGCGTAGGCGGGACCAACGTCGGCGGCAGTGAGGTTTACCTGGTATCCGAGCTCATCCTCAAGAATCGCGGCGGCCAGATGGGTCCAGGCCACGCCCTCTTCCCAGTTCACGTAGGTCAGATTCGCCACATCGGCGTCCTCAGCAGTCCCGGCGGCGAATGCCATACCGGAGACGAGGAGGATCGTCAGGGCTGATGCGAGAATTCGCAGTGTGCTTCGCATAGTGTCTCCTTTGATCGAAGTTCTACTCCCCCACCCTCAGTGGAGGCCCATACCCCGCCAATATAGGCAGGATTCGGATTGGAGTCAAAGGATCATCAACAGTTTCTCCCAAGATAGATCCGGTGTATAGATATTTATTGCTCGAATCAATCAGGCGAGGTCCACAAAGGGATATTGATAACTATTTGCTAGGTATGATTTTAGGCTAGCATACGGGCCAATTCTGTGGAGTATCTGTCTGGGTGAGTTCACTAATCGTCTGTTTATGGTTATACTTCGAAATAGTTGTCCACCAAGCAATGACGACGGGAGCAGGTGATGAAATGACCCGCGACAGGGAACACTCCGGCGAAAACCTTCACGAGTGGACGGATGTCAGGCAACTGAGCTGGATGTTCTTCACGACAATGCGCCGCATGGGCCGGAATCTGGAGCTGCACTCCCGTGAGCTCGAAAGGGATTTCGGTCTCACCGTACCACAGCTCACGGTGCTGTGGGCGGTCGGATCCAGCGATCGGGTACCAATCGGCAGGATCGCGGATCGGATCAACCTGAGCAGCGCAACGGTCACGAACATCGTCGACCGCCTCGAGGGACACGGTCTGGTGTCGCGCGAGCGTTCAACCGGCGACAAACGCCAGGTGTTGATTGCGCTCACGGCCGATGGACGAGCACTGCTCGCCCGGGGGCCCCAGCCGTTCCACGAGTGCTTCACTCGCCGCCTGGCCGCACTGGATGCGTGGCAGCAGACAGAGTTGTTGTCTGCGCTCCAGCACGTCGTAGCGATGATGGAACC
>SKZO01000078.1 GCA_007127335.1 Spirochaetales bacterium
TCCCCGAAGATCACGAGTCGCTCCTGACCTACGTGAACCGGGTCCAGAACCGCTACAAGTACCGCGACCAGGGGTTCGACCGCAATGTGGTCCGCACCATGATCGCCTACTACTATGCCTGTATCTCGTTCATCGACTATCAGGTCGGGCGGATCGTGGACGTCCTCGAGCAGACCGGGCAGCTCGACAACACGCTCATACTCTTCTCCTCGGATCACGGGGAGTTCCTGGGACAGAATCGGTGTTACGGCAAACGCAGCATGCACGACGCTTCGAGCCGCGTGCCGCTGGTCGCCCGCCTGCCGGGGAGGTTCGAGGGCGGGAAGCGGTGTGACCACCCGGTGAGCCTGGTCGACATCGCTCCCACCTTTCTCGCGGCCGCCGGCACTGCGGTTGAGTCGCATGACCCGGATGGGGTCGATCTACGCGAAGTGCTGACGGAAGTTACCGACCGGAAGTTCGTGTTCAGTCAGCTGTCACTGGCGAGTAACGGCATGAACGCGATGGCCCAGGGACACCGGTATGAGCCCGTGGAAGATCAAGAGGCGCCGGAGCACATCGCCGCATACTCGAGTTACATGTGCGTCAGCAGAGAGTGGAAGTACTTCTACAGCGCACCGGATGACCGGGAGTACTTCTTTGACCGCGCCGCCGACCCGAACGAAACAAGAAACCGGGCCGGCGTGTCGTTCGTCGAGCCTCACCTCTCGCGGCACAAATCCGCGCTGCTCGAGCATCTCACGAGGGGCGGCGAGACGGCTGGAATCGACCGGGGTGCGTGGAGGAAGTTCCCCACCCGGGAGGTCAGCCCGAATCCTGACACCGGACTGCTCATTCAGGACTACTATACGCCCTGGGCAGAGATGGAGCTGCCGGATGGGTACGGCGACCGCTGAGTTCCAGCTCTCGTTCGTGGATCGCACTGGTCTGTGACCGGTACTTGCCGGGAGAGAGACCGGTCTCCTTTCGAAACCGCCTGATGAACGCGGACACGTCTGTATAGCCAGTTGCATGGGCGATGTCCTGGACGGTCACGCTCGAACCGCCAAGCATCTCCTTCGCGTGTGCAAGGCGCAGGCTCCAGACGTAATCAGAGATCGTCTCGCCCCGGTACTCCTTGAAGACACGGCTGAGGTACGGGACGGTGACCCCGAGCTCATCCGCAAGCAATTCGACGGAGAAGGACCTGTCAGCATGCCGATCCCCTATGACATCGAGGGCCCGGGCTACCAGCAAACTCGCTGAATCATCGGCTGCGCCAATGTGCGCAGTCAGATTGGCGCACGCTCGCTCCAGGGCTTCGAACAGGGCGTCGATCGTCTGATGTGTGCGCGTGACGAAGACATAGGCATCGGGTCCGAGAACGGTCTCGATGTCGACGTGCCTCTCAGAAGCAACCCGCAGTACCGTGTTGAAGAGGTCGTAGATCATGCACCGACTGAGGAATTGCGGAGAACTCGAGCTGCTGAGATCCCGGCGCGCCTTCTCGAGCCCGTCACGAATGGACCGGTGATCACCTGCTTCGAGATGATGCCGCAGCCGATCCGCTGCCGACTGACTGATCCTCCCCGGCTCACCAACCGTGTAATGTGCGTCTGATGAGTGGCTCTCGGCCGAACTGGCGCACTCATTTTGCCTTGCGGAGAAGACCTGCTCCATGGCCGCCGCGTAGGACTGCCCTGCATCAAGGATGTCGCTGAAGAAAGTGCCTACCCCGATGGTCCAGCTGCCGGTCCCCGGAGGCGGCTCAACAGGCGCTATGGCGTTGGAAACCTTCTCAATGCCCTCGCGCAGTCGGGTCTGGTCATCGTGCTTCTCAGATATCAGAAAGACCAGATAGCCGCTCGTATTGTCGGCGATGGGCACGATAGCAAGGGAGTCATCTCGCGCGTCTTGCCCGAAAGCATCAAGCACGATCCGCCGGATCTCTGCATTAGACGGTGTGACAACCGCAACCACGTGTACGCTCTCGTACCCTTCGTCAGGACCAAGCAGAAATGAAACCTGTGCTGGATGGTCGATAAAAGGACTGCTGCTTCCGATCAACTCGCGCAGGACATACGCTCTCAGGATCGGTTTCAGAGAGTTGATACGGCTATGGAGTCGTCGGTTGGCGTCCGCCGTACTTGTAAGCGCATGTTGTACGAGGCTCATCTCATCGCCGCCATGTGGATCAAGGCCGAATGCGGTGGAGACCACGCGAACAAGCCGGGCGACCGGCCCATAGCTCGTGTGCAGACCGAACAGGATTAGGCACACGCCAGTTGCAAACACAGCGGCGAACGCAAGTCCGAGATGCCGTTCAATATCCCGAATCTGCCGCATCATCAAATCCTCTCGCACCACCGACCGGAAAGTAAGTCCCATAGGTCGGGAATGGACCGTGTACTCGAGCACATTGGATTCGCGTTCGGTCGGCGGAGTCTCTGCGCCGGTGGCCCAGAACGCGATCGGATCACCGGCGAGGTTGGTGATCTCGAAAGACGAGGTATGGACTGGTGCCCCCTCGGTAAACAGCGCTCGCGCACTGTCCGCTCTGATGAGGAACACGACGATCGCGTGCGGGTCTCCAGCGTAAACCGGCCAGATATACGGGAACAGGATCACCGTGTGATCATCCCCGACGACCGCAACCTGCTCCGACTCGAGGAAACGTTGCCGAACGCGCGTCAGGGCATCAAGCGAATTGAGAACGGACGTCGGCTCGAACCGGTACCGGCCACCGATCGTCTCGTATCCTTCAGCGTACCCGTATGAACTGTAGACCCGCTCATCCCCGAACGGGTAGTAGAGCAGGTCATAGATCTCGCCGGTGACGAACCGGTAGTTACGCATCTGGTTGACCGCGCGAATCCTGGCCTGGGGAGACTTCTGGAGCTCGAAGCGCGAGAGCAGGTGGTTCTGCGCGATGCTGACGCCAATCCGCTCGAGCTCGAAGAAGAGGCGTTCAGCCTGCCGCATTCCTCGCTCGAGGAAGAGTTGGTTCTCTACGACGGCCTGTTCACGAATGGTGGAGAGAACCGATGTGTTTACGACGAAGGCGAGAAGCCCGCCCGGGATGATCAGAACAGCCGCGTAGGAGAGTACGAGCCGCCAGAGCATTTTCCTTCGCACTGCGTGAGAGGACCGCGAAACACGCGACGAAAACCCTTGCACGTCTCCACCTTGAGGCTCTTTCGGGACCATCCATCAGCACTATAGCGACTCGCCCGTGAACTGGGCAAGCCGCGGTTCGACCGAGCGCCGGATCGGGTGATGAAGTCGGCGCCTGGTGTATGCAGCTGTTGATATCGGTTCCTGCAATAGATGCCTATTGACGGATTTCGGAAACGGCTCAGAGGATGGAGCGCGATGACCAGCGCATCACAGACCAGCGACAACACACTGCTCGAAGTACAAGGACTGAAGACACACTTCTTCCTCGACATGGGGATCGTCAGGGCCGTGGATGGTGTCGACTTCCGGATCAGCCGCGGACAAACGCTCGGCATAGTCGGGGAGAGCGGGTGCGGGAAGAGCGTTACGGCTCAGTCGGTGATGCAGATCGTGCCGAGCCCGCCGGGACGGATCATCGACGGCAGCATCGTGTACTTCGGGTCGAACAGCGCAGTTGAGATCAGTCGTTTTCGCGCGAACAGCCGGGAGATGCGAAGCATCCGCGGCAAGGAGATCTCGTACATCTTCCAGGAGCCGATGACTTCGCTGAGCCCCGTTCACACGATCGGCAACCAGCTCGAGGAGGCGATCTTGCTGCATACTCCCGTGACCCGAGGAGAGGCTCGCGGCATCGCCGTCGAAGCACTCGCCCGGGTTCGAATCGGTGAGCCCGAACGCATCGTCAACGAGTACGTTCATCAGCTCAGCGGCGGGATGCGGCAGCGTGTCGTGATTGCACAGGCGCTTTCGTGTAACCCTCAGCTGCTTATCGCCGACGAACCCACGACCGCGCTCGACGTGACGATGCAGGCGCAGATACTCCGGACAATCCAGGATATCCAGCAGGAATCGGGCATGGGTCTCATCTTGATTACCCATGACATGGGGGTAATTGGCCAGATGGCTGACGAGGTTGTCGTGATCTACCGGGGCCGGGTGATGGAGCACGGAGACGTTATTGCCGTATTCGACGAGCCACTACATCCGTACACGAAGGCACTCTTCGACTCCATCCCGCGCCTCGACACCGACCGGCCGCTTCGGCCGATTTCCGGTTCAGTACCGGACCCGTTCCTGGAGACGACTGGATGCCCGTTCAGAGACCGGTGTCCGTCCAGATTCGATGCGTGCGACTCAGATGCAGTACCGGCTCTCGCTGAAGTGAGACCGGGGCACTCCGCGCGCTGCTATCTGCACAGCGGCGCGACAGAAGAGGGTACCGAGTGAGCGATACCGTTCTCAAAATCGACCGGCTCTGCAAACACTTTCCCATTCGGAAGGGGTTCCTTGGCCGTCAGACCGGTGCGGTCAAGGCGGTGGACGGGGTAGATTTCCGCGTCGGGAGAGGAGAGATCTTCGGTCTGGTGGGCGAGAGCGGGTGCGGCAAGTCGACGATCGGCCGCGCCATACTCCGGGCCTTCGACATAACATCGGGGCGTATCATCTACTCGCCGCAGCCTCACGTTGAGATCGAGCTGGGAACCATGAACGAAGCCGAGCTGCGGCCGCTTCGCAGAGAGCTCCAGATGATCTTCCAGGACCCGTACTCGTCGTTGAATCCGCGCATGACGGTCAGCGAGATAATCGGCGAGCCTCTGCGGCTGAACCGGCTGATGGACGGCGCGCAGATTCGCGAAGAGGTGAGCCGACTGTTGCGGGACGTCGGTCTCAACCCCTCTCACATGAACCGGTATCCCCACGCGTTCAGCGGCGGACAGCGACAGCGGATTGGGATTGCGCGGGCATTAGTCATGAAGCCCAGATTCGTGGTCGCTGACGAAGCCGTGTCGGCGCTCGATGTCTCCGTCCAGGCACAGATTCTCGAGTTGCTGCTCAAGCTCAAAGCCCAGTACTCGCTCTCGTATCTGTTCATCTCTCACGATCTCAGCGTGATCAAGTACTTGTGTACCCGAGTGGGGGTCATGTATGTGGGCAAACTGGTAGAAGTCGCCTCCCGTGACGCGCTTTTTCGCCAGCCGCTTCATCCGTACACTCAGGCGCTCATCTCCGTGGTGCCCATTCCCAACCCGCGTCAGCGCACGCGATTCCGTCTGCTCGAAGGCGAAGTGGCCAACCCTGCCGCGCCACCGGGTGGATGCTATTTCCATCCAAGGTGTCCATTTGCGAAAAGGATCTGCCGAGACACCGAACCGGCGCTTCGAAATGTCGCTGCCGAAGGAGATGCTGAGCACATGGTAGCGTGCCATTTCGCGGGTGAGGTAGGTGTGTAGCAGTGAATCTGTGTCTGGCCTCAGACGCAGTCGAAAAACGGCAGGCACCGCAGGTGCCTCAGGAGGTGTCCCATGAGGATGCGATGGGTATTGGTAGTGGCCGCGCTGGCGGCCGTCGGAATGGCGGTGTCTGCCGGAGGGCAGCCGGAGGACGAGCCGCCTCCGCAGGTGCAGATCGGCGAAGCTCAGCTCTCGCTCACGGAGTCTCCGCTGCTGACCGAGATGGTTGGGCGCGGAGAGCTACCGCCGCTCGAGGATCGGATACCATCCGACCCGCAGGTAATCTCCGTCCAGGGCAGTCTGGGTGGATACGGAGGGCGTCTCCGGTCGCTCGCGCCCGACCCTGAAGGGAACTACGCGGAGTTTGGGTGGCTCAACACGCACGGCATCGCGCAGTACGATGAAGAGTTCAACCTGGTACCCACCGTGTTCTCCTCGTGGGACATGTCCGAGGATTACCGGGTGTTTACATTCTTCATGCGCGAGGGGATGAAATGGTCGGACGGGCATCCGTTCACGACTCGTGACGTTCAGTTCTGGTACGAGGATATCATCCTGAACGAAGAGCTGACTCCCACACTTCCACTCGCCTACGCGCCGGGCGGAGCGCTGTTCGAACTGGAGATAGTCGATCAGTACCGCTTCCGGATGAGGTTCGCCGAACCGTACCCGCGGTTCATCGACTTCCTGCACAGCGCCGCCGTCTGGGCGCCGTATCATCACCTCCGGCAGTTCCACACGAACTACAGCGACACGGTTGCGGATCTGGCGGCCGAAGAGGGGTACGACAACTGGCGCGATCTCTTTGAGGCTCATGCAGAGACCGGAGTCCAGCAGACGGACATGGACACCCCGGTACTGAATACCTGGGTACTCGAGGAGGTCGATTCTGCCGGCAATCGCTACTACGTTCGCAACCCCTACTTCTTCAAGGTCGATGAGGCGGGGCGGCAACTCCCCTACATCGACTACTTCGACCGCATACTGGTAGAAAACAACGAGGTGCTGAACGCTCGAGTGATCTCAGGTGATACGACGCACGCAAGCTGGTTCGTCACCATGGCGAATTACCCGTTGTTGAAGAGCGAAGAGGTTCGAGGCGGCTACACGGCCGGACTCTATCCGGACGCACGCGCGTCAGAGTTTGGGTTCGTCTTCAATTACACGCACCAGGATCCGGTTCTTCGTGAGATCTTCAACGACATCAGGTGGCGGCAGGCCGTGTCCCACGCGATCAACCGCGAGGAGATGAACGAGATCCAGTTCCTGGGCCAGGGAATCCCAAGGCAGCCGATCATGGATCCGGGCGCCTCGTTCTATGCAGAGGGAATCGACCAGTACTACGTCGAGTACGATGTGGTGCTGGCAAACCGGCTTCTCGATGAGATGGGGCTCGAATGGGACTCGGAGGGGCAGTGGCGGCTTCGACCCGACGGCCGACCCATCCGCGTGAATATGGAGTTCTGGGCCGGAAGAGGAACGTGGGCACAGAGTGGCGAGCTGATCAAGGGGTATTGGGAGGATATTGGCGTCGACCTGTCGCTAACTCCTCGCGAGCGAGGCCTCTACCAGTCGCGACTGCTGGCGAACGAAAGCGACATGGGCGTCTGGGCCATCGGCGGCTCGTCGGAGGCGTACTCACGGCAGGCCGATCCCATCCGGTATCGTCCACCGTGGCATTGGCCTGAAAACACACCGCTTGGCGGGGTTCGGTGGTGGGAATGGTACGAGTCCGGAGGAGCCCGAGGCGAGGAACCACCCCCTGAGATCCAGCGGCTGTACGACGTAGTCGACGAGTGGTTGGACGAACCCCGCGGATCGGAGCGCTACCTCGAACTTGGGCGCGAGATGCTTCAGATCAACGCGGAGAACGCGTGGCTGATCGGCACGATCGGTCTCGTGCCTCGGGTCGCGGTCTTCGACAACCGACTCAGGAACACGCCAGCGCCGGGGTCGCTCCTGAGTGTGGAGTACGGCATGTACGAGCCGTACCGTGCAGAACAGTGGTTCTTCGGCGAATAGGCCGCTTTGGCCGAGCCATCCCGGGAACACCCGGGATGGCAACGGCCGGTCCTCTCTGAGGTGGAGCGAGTAGCATGGCCATGTTCATTGTCAAAAGGGTATTGCTCTTCATACCGACGCTGTTCGTGATATCGATCGTCGTGTTCATACTGATACAAGCTCCACCGGGAGACTATCTGACGATACTGATCACCAACATGCGGGAGAGCGGCCAGATCGTTGACGAAGCCGTTATCGCCTCGCTGCAGCAGAGATACGGCCTCGACCAGCCGTTGGTCACGAGGTACTTCAGGTGGATTGGGAATATCGTGTTCCGAGGCGACTTTGGCGTGTCGTTTCAGTGGAACCGCCCGGTCTCCGAGTTGATCTGGGAGCGGCTTCTGTGGACGTTCGTTATCTCGTTCTCGACTCTGATATTCACGTGGCTCGTCGCTTTCCCGATCGGCATATTCTCCGCCACCCACCAGTATTCACCTCTCGACTATGTAGCCACGTTCTTCGGCTTCATAGGCCTCGCGATTCCGAACTTCATGATCGCGCTCGTACTGATGTGGCTGGGCTACTCGTGGTTCGGATTCTCCATGGGGGGCCTGTTCTCAGCAGAGTTCGTGCGCGCTCCGTGGAGCTATGCCAAGTTCGTGAACATGCTCCAGCACATTTGGGTGCCGATCGTAGTGCTCGGTACGGCGGGGACGGCCGGGCTCATCCGGACCATGCGGGCGAATCTGCTCGACGAGCTACGAAAGCCGTACGTAGTCACAGCACGGGCGAAGGGACTGTCCGAATCGCGGCTCATCTGGAAGTACCCGGTTCGCGTCGCGCTCAACCCCTTCGTCAGTTCCGTGGGCTACGTGCTCCCACAGCTCATTTCCGGCGCGGCGATCGTATCCGTGGTACTCAGCCTGCCGACCACAGGTCCAATGCTGCTTCGAGCGCTGCTTAGTCAGGACATGTACCTCGCCGGCGGATTCGTTCTGATGCTCAGTACGCTCACCGTCATCGGAACGCTTATATCAGATATTCTACTGGTCATCATCGATCCCCGGATCCGATACGAGCGAGGGTAGATTCATGGACGAGGTGAGCGTCATCCAGGAAGGCAAGGACAATGCGGGGCTCTCTGGCGCGAAGCTCCAGGCATCGGCCGAACGCGTTTACACAGCCAGCCAGGCTCAGCTGGTCTGGTGGAAGTTCCGCAAGCACAAGGTCGCGATGGCGAGCCTCTGGATCCTGGTTGCCCTGTACACGATCGCAATCTTCTGTGAGTTTCTAGCGCCTCACAGCCCACGACGGTACAGCGCGCAGTACGTGAACGCACCTCCGAGGCCGGTTCGATTCGCCGGTGAGGATGGATTCAGCCTGCGGCCCTTTGTCTACGGGTACACATCCGGACGCGATCCGGTTACCCTCGCGCGAGTGTACGAAATCGACCGCGAGAGCGTCTATCCGTTACGATTCTTCGTTCGCGGCGATCCCTACAAGCTATTCGGAGTGATTCCGTGGGATGTCCATCTCATGGGAACACGTGAGAATGTGCCGCTCCTGCTCTGGGGCGCGGATGAGCTTGGCCGGGACGTGATGACACGCATCGTGTACGGAGCCCGGATATCGTTGTCGATCGGACTCGTAGGAGTGTTCTTGAGTCTATTCATCGGCATTTTACTGGGAGGCCTGTCCGGCTATGTAGGCGGCTTCCTCGACACCATCATTCAGCGGCTGATCGAGTTACTCCGCTCGCTTCCGGCGATTCCACTCTGGCTCATGCTGGCTGCCGCGCTGCCGGCCGACTGGTCACCTGTGGCGACCTACTTCGGTATCACCGTGATCCTCTCCTTCCTCGGATGGACCGCCCTCGCGCGGGTCGTGCGCGGCAGGTTTATCTCGCTCCGCGAGGAGGACTTCGTCCTCGCTGCGAGGCTGATTGGAGCGAAACGCCTGTACGTCATCCGCAGGCATATGGTGCCTTCCTTCGCGAGCCACTTGATCGCGAGCGTCACGCTCTCCGTCCCGGCGATGATACTTGCCGAGACCTCGCTCAGCTTTCTTGGCGTGGGGCTACAGGCGCCGGTCATCAGCTGGGGCGTCCTGATGCAATCCGCTCAGAACCTGCGAAGCGTCGTTCAGGCGCCCTGGCTCCTCCTCCCGGGGGCCGCGGTCGTAGTCGCGGTGCTGGCATTCAACTTCGTGGGAGACGGCCTTCGCGATGCCGCAGACCCGTTCTCGCAGTAGGAAGCAGGAAGAAGGAGAAAGGCTCGTGCCCACCCAACCAAGGCCGAACGACGGATTGAACGTCGTCGTCATAACGACCGATCAACAGTCGGCAAGCTCGCTGCCGCTCTATGGCAATCCTGTAGCAAGGATGCCGCACCTCGATGCGTTCGCGGCTCGAGGTGTCGTGTTCGACAACGCCTTCACATCGTGTCCGCTCTGCGTGCCGGCACGGGTGTCGATGTTCACGGGCCAGTACCCGTCGACCCACGGCTCGCTCAACAACCAGATCCTCATGGGCTCCGGAAAGCGCCATCTGCTGCGTCTTCTCAAGGAGAAGGGGTACCGAACGGGAATCGCCGGCAAGAACCACTGCTTTGGCTCCGACGACATGGAGTACTTCGACAGCATCGCCGAGTGCGGTCACTACGGTCCAATCCACGACAACGGCAGCCCGGTACCGGAAGAGTACGGCAAGCCCAGGGAATACCTCCAGCAGTGTGCCGACCTGCGTTCGGCGTGGGGCTCAACGATCACCCCGTTTGCGGCGGACGCGCTGGGTACCGCGTGGACCACGACCAGGGCAGTGGATTTCCTCAACACGGCCGCGCCGGCGTCTGAACCCTTCTTCCTCTGGTACTCGATTGCCGACCCGCACATACCGTTCCAGACCTGCGAACCGTACGCGTCGATGTACCCGCTCGAGTCGGTTCCGCTCCCGCCGCTTCGAGACAACGAAATGGACACGAAACCCCGCGCCCAGCAGCTCGATCGCGCGGTGATGGCAGGCGATGCCGTGGACGAACAGACGATAAGACGAATCCGCTCCATCTACTACGGGATGAACACCTACATAGACGACGAGCTGGGACGTTTCTTCAAGCGGATGACCGATCTCGACCTCTGGAACCGGACACTGGTGATCTACATGTCGGACCACGGCGAATACCTGGGGGAGCATCGCATGATCCGCAAGTCCAAGGCAGCCTACGACTGTCTGGTCAGGATACCGTTCATCGTCAGGGCTCCGGATGCGTTTGGGCTGGATCGAGGGTCTCGGACGCGAACCTTCGTGAGCCTTGAAGATATCATGCCCTCGGTGCTTCACGCGACGGGCACCGAGACTCCGCCGGAAGTACAGGGGCGCAGCATCTTCTCCGGAGAGTCCGGCGGTTCCGGGTTGTCGACCACGGAACGCGACCATATCGCCGGCGAGTATGGGGTCCATGCGAGGCCGTGGCCTGCGGACAAACCGTACGACGTGTGCTCCGGGCCTCTGGCCCGGGATTTCCGGCCGGCCATGAAAGTCGGCGGATACGGCAAGATGCAATTCGTGCGAACCGAACACTGGAAGCTCGTGGTGTACGTCGACGACCGGAACGAGCTCTATCATCTCGCTGAGGATCCGTGGGAGCTTGAGAATCTCTACGGAACGCCCGGCACCGAACTCGTGGTCTCCGAGCTCATGGACCGACTCCTGCAGGACATCATGGTCACCACCAACTCGTGGATAACGACGAAGGAAGTTTCATGAAGCGACCGAATGTACTTTTCGTCTTCGCGGATCAGTGGCGCGCCCAGGCAACCGGTTACTCCGGGAATGCTCAGGTCAAGACTCCGAATCTGGACGCTCTGGCGTCCCGAAGCATCAACCTCACAAATGCGGTGTCGGGAGTCCCGGTGTGCACCCCCTACCGGGCCTGTTTCCTCACCGGCCAGTACCCGCACATCCACGGTCTGTTCCTGAACGACGCGCATCTGCGCCCGAACGGCAACTCCATCGCGCAGGCCTTCGCTGCAGTCGGCTACGACACCGCATACATCGGGAAGTGGCACGTCAACGGTCAGGGCAGGAGCAAACCAATCGACAAGGAATCCCGCCTCGGGTTCGACTACTGGAAAGTGCTCGAGTGCACCCACGACTACCACAACTCACGTTACTACGAGGGGGATTCCACCGAGCCGCAGACCTGGGACGGATATGATGCGGAAGCCCAGACCCGCGATGCGATCGAGTACATCCGGGATCGCGA
>SKZO01000024.1 GCA_007127335.1 Spirochaetales bacterium
CGCGCGCCCGGCTCTTCACCGCCGAGGGCTGCAGCTCCCTCCCCCTGCCGCCGGGCCTGTCGGGTGCCGTCAGCACGCCGACAACGTCGTGAGGCGATGCAGCGACCGCTTCGAGCGAAGGAACCGCGATGGGAGGGGTTCCGGCGAAGAGAACGCGCATCGCTACCTGCGCGAAACTGCGGCCGGGTCCACGGCCGGATCGTAGGATGCCATGGCTGCGTTCCGCACGTCCTGGGAGAGGTAGTCGATGAAGAGCACCCCGTTGAGATGATCGAGCTCGTGCTGGATGACGCGAGCAAGCAGCCCGTCTGCATCCATGTTGAACGGACGGCCGCGTTCGTTCCACGCCTGCACCCTGACCGCCTGCGGACGCGTGACGTCTGCATAGATCGCCGGAATGCTCAGGCACCCTTCATCGTAGTCGCTGAGCTCGACCGAGGTCTCGATGATTGAAGGGTTGATGAAGACGCGGGGCGTGTCGCCCTCTACGTGGGTCACGAAGAGACGCTGCAGCCTTCCTATCTGCACGCCGGCGAGGCCGATGCCGCGCGCCGCGTGCATCTTCTCGATCATCGCGTCGGCCAGCCGAACGATCTCACCATCGATATCGGGTATCTTGCTGGACTTCTCGCGCAGGAGCGCGTCAGGGTGCACTACGAGTTGCAGATCCATCTCTTGACAGAACCTCCAGGCGGCGCGAGATGCGTTCCCGCCGCTTCGTGTCTATACGGTCGATGCAGAGCACGCCGTTCAGGTGATCGAGCTCGTGCTGAATCGCCCGTGCGGCGAGTCCGCGGGCACGAATCTCAAACGGCTCGCCGCTCTCATCCCAGGCCCGCACGTCGATCACGGCCGCACGGGGCACCTCCACGGTCACGTCGGGCAGGCTCAGGCAACTCTCCTCCGACCGAACGGTGCGTCGCGACGCCCGGACGATCTGCGGGTTCACGAAGACGCGCTCGCTGTGCCGATCCACACCGAGCACGAAGAACCGCATCGAAAGGCCCACCTGCGGAGCGGCGAGACCAATCCCTTCGCGCTCGCGCATCAGACGCATCATCTCACGCGTGTATACCGCTACCGAGGCGGGGTCAGGCACGAGTGCGGCCCGACGCCCGAGAATCTCGGCGGGGTACAGAACGAGCTCCATTTCTCACCCAAAATGGTACGCATTGCATCCGGCGGGGTCAATCACGGGGAAACACGGTTCTACAGCAACGAAACCGGATCGACGTCTATCTCGAGGTGGACGCCTCGGAGCGGCGATGCTGAACGCAGCACCGGCGAGAGCTCCGCGTGCGTCGCGCCGAACCTGGTCGTTCGCACGAGCACATGGTGTCGCGCGTTCCCGGAAACAACGGAGAGCGGGCACTCCGATGGTCCGAGGATCTGATCCGCACTCGAGAGCCCATGTCGGCACATGGAAGCGAGCGATTCCGCCGCGGCACGCGCCGCCTCCCCGTCGCGCGAACGAAGGACGAGCCGGATGAGGCGGGCGTAGGGGGGGAAGGTGAGGTCCTCGCGGACCGAAAGCTCGTCGGCGTAGAAGGCATCGAGCTCGTGGCCGATCGCGCGCCGGATTGCAGGGTTCTCCGGCGCGTAGCTCTGGACGATGACGTGACCGTCCGGATGGAAGCGCCCGGCGCGCCCGGCGACCTGCACGATCAGGCTGAACGTCCGTTCGGCCGCCCGAAAGTCGGGCATGTGCAACCCGGTGTCGGCGAGCACGATGCCGACGAGCTTGACGCCCGGAAAGTTGAGTCCCTTCGCGACCATCTGCGTGCCGAGCAGCACATCGATCTCGCCCGCGCGAAAGGAGGCGATCGTCCGCTCGAGCGCGCCTTTGCGGCGGACCGCGTCGGTGTCCACGCGCGCGATGCGCCATTCGGGGAACCGGCTCGCCAGCTCTTCCTCGACCCGCTCGGTGCCGAACCCGGAGTATCCCACGTCGAACGAGCCGCAGTCAGGGCACTGCGCAACCGGCGCGATGCGATAGCCGCAGTAGTGGCAGACCATGAGATTTCGACGCTTGTGGTAGGTGAGACCGACCGAGCAGTGCCTGCACCGCATCTCGAACCCGCAGGTGCGGCAGTGGAAGAAGTGCGCGAAGCCGCGTCGGTTGAGAAAGAGGATCGACTGGCGGCCCGCTGCGTGGGTCTCTTTCAGCGCGGCTACGAGCCGCCTGGACAGCGGTTCCTCGTCGCTTCGCAGATCCACGACCTCGAGCGCCGGCATCGCCCCACCGGAGAGCCGCTCGGTCAGGTTCATCCGGACAAGACGCCCCTCCCGCATCAGATGCCACGCCTCAACCGACGGAGTCGCGCTGCCGAGCACCATGCGCGCACCGGCCTCGGCGACCCGCTTCATGGCAACTTGCCGCGCATGGTAGCGCGGCGTGGAGCCCGACTTGTACGAACCGTCGTGCTCCTCGTCCAGAACGATCAGCCCAAGCCGTGGCACGGGAGCGAACACCGCGCTTCGCGCACCAACGACGAGCATCGCCTCGCCCCGCCGAATCCGGCGCCACTCGGTCAGCCGCTGCGACGGCGTGAGCCGCGAGTGGAGCACGGCTACGACGCCCGCGAAACGGTCGCGAACCGAATCGAGCAGCTGATGGGTCAGCGCGATCTCCGGCATGAGATAGATCACCGACCGGCCGTCGGCGATGGTCCGTTCGGCTGCCTGCAGGAAGACCTCGGTCTTGCCGCTCCCGGTGATTCCGTGCACGTAGAAGAGTCCGCCGGGTGCGTCGAATATGCGGTCGAGCGCGGCCGTCTGCTCGCGAGAGAGCGCGAGGTCCTCGGGAGCGGGCGGTGCATCGTCGCCGCCGAGTGAAGGAATCGACGACTCCCGTGTCGCGCCGGGCACCATCGCGGCGAGCGTCTCGCCGAGCGAGGCGAAGTACATGCGGCGGACCCAGTCGGCGAGCCCGAGGTACCCCTCATCGAAGAGTGGATCCGGGTCGATCACGCGTGTGATCGGTCTGGCGGTCACGCCGTCGGGTGGTGTGGTTCTCGAGCCAACGACGTACCCGGTCACGGTGCGGCGACCGAAGGGAACCGAGACCTTGCTGCCCAGGGGAAGGGGTTCGCCTTCGGGCGCACGGTAGGTGAACACCCCGTCTACCGGGACGTTGCAGGCTACGTCCAGAAACCCGTGGCCGACGGCGGGCTCATCCACCGCCGCCGTCCCGATCGAGGAGCATCCGCAGACGTTTGAGGTCCTCCCAGACCGGCCGCTTGAGATCGGCGCTTCGCAGCACCGCGGCCGGATGGAAGGTCGGAATGAGCGGAATGCCGTTGAAGTAGAAGGTACGTCCGCGCAGGCTCGTAATTCCCGCCTTCGTGCCAACGAGGATTCCCGTCGCGATCCGACCGACGGTCAGAATCGCCTGCGGACGGATCAGCTCTACCTGTTCGCGGAGGTACGGGAGGCAGGCGTCGGACTCCTCCGGCCGCGGATCCCGGTTCCCCGGTGGCCGGCACTTGACCACATTGCCGATGTACGCGTTTCGCCGCCGGTCGAGATCGATCGCCTCGAGCCAGCGATCGAGGAACTGCCCGGCCTTGCCGACGAAGGGAAGCCCCCGCCGGTCCTCGTCCGCCCCGGGGGCCTCGCCAATGACCAGGACGAGCGGATCGAGCACTCCCTCGCCGGGAACCGCCTGCATGCGTCCCGCGTGCAGCGGACAACGGGTGCACGCTCGAACGCGTTCCTCGAGCCGCTCGAGACGTCGGAGGCGGTCCGTCTCGTGATCGGAGCGCCCGGCGTCGTCGTCCCGCACCACAGGCACGCCCTGACCGGCGACCTTCGGCGAGGGCCCGGCCGGCATGACCGAGACCGGTGTCTCGTGCGGAACCCGTTCGCCGTAGCGCAGGTAGTCCTCTACGGTATCCAGCACCCGCCAGTACGCCACTTCGCGTTCGCCCAACGCCTTCCCCCGGGTCAGCCATAGTCGACCCGGTGAAGCACGAGACCGGCTGCCGGCGCCGATGGGCCGGCGGCGGCATGGTCGCATGCGGCGAGTCGCTCCTCCACCTCTACCGGTTCCGCGGCGAGCTTGTCAAGCTCGATGAGCGTCCCGGCGATCGAGCGCACCATGCGCCAGAGAAATGCATTCGCGGCAATCTGCATCACGATGAACCTGCCGCTCGGGTAGAAGACGATCTGGTGCACCTCGCGGACCCGGTTCTCGCTCGGCTCGGACGGCGGCGTGAAGGTCGAGAAGTCATGCGGTCCCAAAAGCGGTCGTGCGAGCTGGTTCAGCCGCGCGATCGAGGGACGGTACTTGAGACGCGTTACGCGGTGGCGGATGGCGGGGGGTACCGCCAGGCTCGCCGTCCAGTAGTAGCGATAGACTCTGCGAGTCGCCGAGTACCGGGCGTGGAACCGGTCGTCGACCTCGCAGCCGGACAGGGCCTGGACGTCGCGCGGAAGGTACGAGTTGAGAGCGACGTGGTAGCGCGCGGCGGGCAGAGAGTCGATGTCCGTGCGGAAATTGATGACCTGTCCATCGGCATGCACCCCTGCGTCGGTTCGGCCGGCAGCCGAAACTTTCACCTCCCGCCGATGCATTCGCTCGAGCGCGCGCATGACCTCACCCTGTACCGTTCGGCCGCGTGCCTGCACCTGCCAGCCGAGAAAGTCGGTGCCGTCATACGCGATCGTCAGACGGACGTTACGCATCGGGGTCGGCGTTGTCCGGGTCGCGACTCTCCTCGCCGAGCTCTTTCGTGATCTCTTCGTAGACCTCGCGAGCGTTGTCGAGAATCGCCGCAGGCTTGTCACGACTCGCCTTTCCCATCCCGAAAATCCGGGCAACCGTACGTTTGGCCCGTCCGAGCGCGGTGCGGCGCTTCTGCGGTTCCCGGCTCGGACCGTACTCATACTCGAGAAGACCGCTGAGATAGAGCACCCCGTCGTATCCGTAGTTCTTGTCGAGATCGGGACCGAGATTGGTCGCGCCGCTGAGCGTCTCTCCTCCGGTCTGTTCCAGCGCGACCGCGTGCGCGTAGAAGAACCGGGCCTTCCGGTAGAAGACGCGGGCGAGGTAGTCGTAGTTCCCGTCGGGACGCTTGCGGTGCAGGTCGTCGCAGACCCAGGCCGCCCGCAGACAACAGAGACCCCGCTTAAAGGTCGGCGAGAACTCCCGGGGGAAATGCTCGTAACAGGCGGTTGCAAGATAGTAGCTCGCGCACCCCTCCGGCAGGCCTCGCGGCGAGGCGAAGTCGAGCCCATCAAAAATCGGACGCGTGTCCTCAATGCGCTGCTGCTCCCCGGCGCGAATCGCTTCAGCGGTTTCCGGCGGAACGATGAGGAAATCCTGCTGAAACACGGCATAGTAGCACGCAGGACAGACGGTGATCGGATAGATGAGCGGATAGACCTCGCCATACTTCTGCGACGGCACATAGTTGCGTCGCAGCTCGCGCGTCAGATCACCGGCATTCAGGCGTCCCCGCCCGGTTCGAAGCTCCTCACGGTAGAAGCTTGTGTCGCACAGGGGGCAAGTGATCGGCGTCTTGGAGAAGAACGTGAGATCCGCCATCTATCCCTCAATAACGACCATGGCTATCGCGTTGTCAAGCTCATGCGTGAGCGACAGATGAATGCGCTCTCCGCCGAACCTCGCAAATGTCTCCGCCGCCTGCCCGTGCAGACGAATACCCGGCTTGCCGGCCGCATCGTTGACGACCTGAACCTCTCTGAGCGAGAAATGCTGCAGGCCCGTCCCCATCGCCTTCCCGAGCGCTTCCTTGGCGGCATATCTCACGGCAAGAGAGAGCGCCATCGAAGCGCCGCGGCTGCGCGCGTCGGCCAGCTCGCCGGGATGGAAGAAGCGCTCGAGCAGCCCCTCCTGACTCACCCAGCGGTCCATGCGGGCGACCTGGATGAGATCCACACCTATACCCAGGATCACCCGCCATCTCCCTCTTCGCCCGTCCCGGGAACCTGCTGAACGGCGTCCGTCACGGTGAGCTCGATCCGCGCCGGCTCGATGGAAAGAACCAGAATCCCGCCGGGAATCTGCGGACGAACCGGAAGCGTGTAGATCCCGGGCGCACGAATCCCGCCGGCGTCGACGAAGAGTCCTATGCGGGCGCTCGGCACGCTCTCCAGGTCGAGCTGCTTTCCCTGCACGCGGATGGAACCGGTGGTGCGGTCAGCCTCGTGACTGAGCTGCGGATCGAGATCGACCACGGCAATCTCGACGTCCTCGAACGTCTGCTGGACGACCGTCTCGACGATCAACGCCCGGAAGTCCACGATGTTCCCCCCGGGAAAACTCACCAGCGGGTCCGGACGAACGAGTCGGACCCGCTCGGAGAAGTCGCTCGTGCGTCCGGCGAGGCTGACGGCCTCGGTAACGACCTGGTTGACATCCTCGATCCGGCTGCGCGGGCCGACCACGTCAACGGTCGTTGGCGAAACACGGTAGTCGCTGAGCTCGTACCCGGGCGGCGGGAAACCGACGATATTCGGCACGACCTCCAGGCTCCTCGACAGCTTTTCCTCGAGCGTCACGGTGACGTAGAGCGGCTCAACCGTTATCTCCAGAGCCTCGAGCTCGAGCGCCGTACCGGTCCGTTCGACCGTCACCGGTGCACGGAACACTCCCTCGGAGGTGTGGTCGCTGAAGTCCGCGTAGGCGATGACGTCCTCCTCCCGGACATCGAAGATCCGCTCCTCGTCGCCGCGGATCCGAACCCGGACGCGATTGGGGTATTCGGCCCCCGGAACCACGCTCTCAGCGAGCCGCAGCTGCAGCGGCACGCTGAAGTGCCGCTCGGTTACCGTCGCCAGGTCGTTGAGCAGCACGACGAGGATGGCGAGCCCGAGTGCGATGATCTTTGCCGGCCAGTTCTCGACGAGGCGCCGGAAGAGGTCACCCGATACCAACGACGTCCTCCTCCAGATCGACCGGCTCCTCGACGTCCAACAGCTCTGAGAGCTGCTGGCGCACCTCTTCTATGCTGAGGTTGTAGAAGAGATTCGCATCGTATGCGAGAGACAGCGCACCGGTTTCCTCGGAGACGACCAGGACGACCGCATCACTCTCCTCGGCGAGGCCGAGCGCGGCGCGATGGCGGGTCCCGAAGCTCCGTCTGATGTCCTGCTGATCCGAGAGCGGCAGGAAACACCCTGCGGCGACAATCTTTCCCTCCTCGATTACGACGGCTCCGTCGTGGAGAGCCGTGTCATGCGAGAAGATCGTCAGGAGCAGTACCGAGCTCACCTGTGCATCGAGGCGCGTTCCGGTTTCCACGATGGTCTTCTGTCCGACGTTGCGCACGAAGACCATCAAGGCACCACGTCGTCGGTACGCGAGGACCTCCGCGGCGGTGATCGCCGCGTCGAGCTCCTCATACTCCGAACGACCGGAGAGCCGCAGTATCCGCCCCTGCCCGATCCGCGTGAAGATCTTGCGCAACTCAGGCTGGAATATGACGGCAAGCGCGATCACGAGACTCGGTGCAACAAGATCGAGCAGCGTTCGCAGCGTGTTCAGATTGAGCACGAAGGCAACGCCGTAGGTGAGCAGGACGAAGACGGCACCCTTGATGAGCGGGACGGCACGCGTCTGCACAAGGAGCTGGTAGCCCTTGTAGATGAGGAAGGCGAGGATGAGAACGTCCAGCGCGGGCAGGACGATCGTGCGCAGAGCCCATATATCGTTCAGCCAGTTCATATCTCAGAGATCTTCCACCGGTGCTCTTAGAGTATCGACAGAAGGGCATTTTCACAAGATGCGGTTCGAATGGGATCTACGGAATCTACGGAGAGGACGGGCCGCGCGATCCGCGGCCCGGAGGGCGCTACTTGCCCTTCTTCTTGTGACGGTTCTTTCTCAGCTTCTTCTTGCGCTTATGCGTAGAGATCTTCTTACGCTTGCGCTTACGTCCACATGGCACAGCGGCATCTCCTGTTTTTCGTCAACCCGATTGACAAATTGAGTCTGAAAGATAGCGAAGGGAAGAGCAGGCTGTCAAGCTACGCAAAGCAGTCGCAGAGGCGGTCCACGAGCTCGACCACGCGAGACACCTCCTGCGCGGGAATCTCCAGGACCCTCGGCAGCCGACGGAAAAAGGTTCTCTGGCGTTTCGCGTACCGACGCGTCGAACCGGTGATCTCCGCGGCAATCGCCTCGTCCTCTTCGGCCGGACGGAGGCCGCCGGCGGCATCGAAGAACTCGCGGTACCCGATAGCCCGCAGCCCGGGATCGCCGGGGCCGTACCCGCGGTCCACGAGCCGCTCCACCTCGTGCCGCAGCCCTTGATCGAACATCGATTCGACGCGTGCCCGGATGCGGGAGCGCAGCTCCTCGCGGTCCCGGTCCAGGGCGCACGACGTGACCGCAACATCCGCGCGCGCGGGACCACCGGCCGCGAACCCGGACGGTCCGCGTCCGGTCTGCCGGTAGATCTCGAGTGCACGGCCTATGCGGTACGCGTCGTGGGGATGTATGCGCAGAGCGGCCTGCGGATCGACCGATGCAAGCGTGCGGTGCATCTCTGCGAGCCCCATCCGGTCGATCTCACGCTGTACCTGCTCACGAACCTTCGGGTCGCTCGGCGGAGCTTGGGGCAGGCCGTACAGAAGATGCCGGAAATAGTAGCCGGTGCCGCCGGCGACAACCGATACGCGTCCACGCTCGTGGATCGCTTCGATCGCGCGATTGGCCTCCGTCACGAAGGCGCCCACATCGTACTGTTCGTCGGGATCCCGGATATCGATGAGATGGTGGGGCAGACGCTCACGCAGCGACCGGTCCGGCTTCGCGGTTCCGATATCCATACCGCGGTAGACCTGCATGGAATCGGCGCTGATGATTTCTATGGGCCGATCGCTCAGTGCCTCGAGCGCGCCGGTCTTGCCGACTGCCGTGGGGCCAAAGAGGAACAGTACGACCGGCCGGCTCAAACTACTCCTCGATCCGGTACTGGACCTTTCTCGTGAGTATCTGGCGCACGGCAGTTGAGACGACCTTCCCGTCCTGCTCGTCGAGGTCCTCGTCTCCGGTCATGGTGATCTGGTAGGCGCGACGGATAGACGCGCAGGTGAGCTCATACACATTGCCCTGGTACTCTTCAAGGAGGTTGAGCGGGAGGATCATCGCCGCAGTTGCTTTACGCGCCATCCGCATAAGAGTACCAACAGGCCGCGCCGCTGTAAAGAGCCCTGCCGAACAGTCACGTCATTGCAGATACAATGAAATTCGGGGCCCATGATCGGCTTTACGTCGCGAGTCGTTGTCGGTATTGTGGAGTCGGAATCTCTTTTCCCATACTAAGGAGAACTGCCCATGATTGAGGTACGCAACCTCACCAAGCGCTATGGCCCGCACGTGGCGGTCGACGACGTCAGTTTCCAGGTCAACAAAGGCGAAGTGGTCGGGTTTCTCGGGCCCAACGGTGCCGGAAAATCGACGACCATGAACATTCTGACCGGTTATCTCTCGGCAACCGCGGGAGACGTGTACGTGGACGGAACCAACATCCTCGAGGAACCCGAGGCGGTCAAGCGCCGCATGGGGTACCTCCCGGAGAGCCCGCCCATTTACGGTGAAATGACCGTGCGCGAGTATCTGCAGTTCGTGTGCCGTATCAAGAAAGTGCCCAGGAACGAGGTCAAGGATCGCATCGAACAGGGGCTCCATCGCGTCGGGATCGCGGAGGTCTTCAACCGGCTCGTCGGTAACCTCTCAAAGGGCTACCGGCAACGCGTCGGCCTTGCCCAGGCATTGATGGGCAACCCGGACATCCTGATCCTCGATGAGCCGACGGCCGGGCTCGACCCCAAGCAGATCATCGAGATACGTGACCTGATCAGATCACTCGGTGCCGACTACACGGTCATTCTGAGCTCACACATCCTGCCGGAGGTGAGCGAGATCTGTCCGCGGGTCATGATCATCAACGACGGGCAGATCGTTGCCGACGGCGACCCGACAACGCTCGCCGGCGAGCTCTTCGACGCGAGCCAGGTCGTGATCACCGCGGTGGCCGACGAACCAACGACGCGAAGTGCGGTGTCCGGCCTGAATGGTATCAGCCGGATAGAGGTTCTGCCGGCGAGCGAGAGCGGAACCACGGAGATGCTGATCGAAAGCGAGAAGAACCACGACCTGCGGCGGGAGATATTCGAGGCGTTCAGCAGGAAGAGTGTGCCGCTCATCGGCCTGCGGGTGAAGAACGCAACCCTGGAGGAGATCTTCCTGGAGTTGACAAGCGGCGTGAGAGGAGCAGACGTAACGGAGGCAGATGCATGATCGCGATCATGATACGCGAGTTTCGAACCTACTTTCAGACACCCGTCGGCTACGTATTCATGGGGCTGTTCCTGCTGGTTGCGGGGTTCTTCTTCACCTTCGGCAACCTTCTGAACAACAGCTCCTATTTTACGAGCTTCCTCGGGAACATCCTTTTCCTCTACCTGTTCGCAGTGCCGCTTCTCACGATGCGGCTGCTCAGCGAGGAGCGACGACAGCGGACCGATCAACTCCTGCTGACGAGCCCGATCACGGTCGTGGACATCGTGCTGGGGAAGTTCCTCGCCGCGATGCTGGTCTTTCTCGTCACGCTTCTGGTGACGGCACTCTACGCGGTGGTGGTCGGCGTCTTTGGCGACCTTGCGGTGTGGCAGACGGTGGGCGGATACATCGGGTTCATCCTGCTCGGCTCGTCGTTCATCTCGCTCGGCGTGCTGGTGTCGGCGGTGAGTGAGAACCAGGTCAGCGCCGCCTTTTTCACCTTCTTCGCGCTGCTCTTCATCTGGTTCCTCAATCTGGTGAGGACGGTCGCGCCCGTCGATCCGACATCGAGCACGATTTTTGCCGCGGCGATCGTACTCGGACTCGCAGGCTTCTTCTACGCGAACACGAGGAGCTGGATTGCCAGCGCGGTGGTCGTCCTGCTCGGCGCAGCGACGATCGTCGCGCTTCATCTCGTGCATCCCCGGATCTTCGACGGACTCATCCCCGACGTCCTTGGCTGGTTCAGCCTGCTCGACCGGTACGACGGGTTCACCCTCGGCCTGCTGAAGCTGCAGGAGGTGGTGTTCTACCTGAGCTTCACATCGATCTTCCTGTTCGTCACGGTGCGGATGGTCGAGAAGCGACGGTGGGCATAGGAGACACGATGGACATCAAATCATTTCTGAACAATCCAAAGATCAAGTACGGCGGGTACGCCACGATCTTCACATTCGCGGTCATCGCCGGGATTCTCGTCCTCAACCTGCTCGTGGGGCAACTCGGCTGGCAGATTGACATGACCGACCGTGGCGTCTACACCTTGAGCCAGCAGACGCGCGACATCATCAGCGAGCTCGACCAGGACGTCACGATCTACGTGCTCGCCCGGCGCAACGAGGAGGACCCTCGCATCATGGAGGCGCTGGGTCGGTACGCGCAGGCGTCCAATCGCATCCGCCTCCAGACCGTGGACGCGGAGCAGGATCCCGCCTTCGTCGCCCGGTTCGACCCGGAGGGCGAGGGACTGCGGAACGGAAGCGTCATTGTGGCGAGCGGGGAGGCGCACCGGGCGATACAGGGCGTCGACCTGTTCAGCGTGGACCGGCGCAACCCGCAGGCCCCCCAAATCCTCGGGCTGAACGTGGAGAACCGGATCACCAACGC
>SKZO01000302.1 GCA_007127335.1 Spirochaetales bacterium
ATCTTCTGTCCCTCGCCGGTGATCTCGCGCTGGTAGAGCGCGGCGGTGATGCCGTTCGCGGTGAAGAGCGCTGCGGTGATGTCGCCGATCGAGCAGCCTACGCGCACGGGGGCGCCGTCGGGCCACCCGGTGACGCTCATCACGCCGCCCTCCGCCTGGGCGAGGATGTCGTAGGCCGGCTTCTGCGAGTCCGGTCCCGTGTGGCCATACCCCGAGCTCGCGGCGTAGATGAGCCGGGGGTTGATATCGCGCAGGGTCTCCCAGCCCAGCCCGAGCTTTTCCATGACGCCGGGTCGGAAGTTCTCGACCAGCACGTCGGACTCCCTGACAAGCCGACGCAGTACCTCCTTGCCAGGTTCGCTCTTGAGGTTGAGCGTCATGCTGCGCTTGCCCCGGTTGATGCTCATGAAGTAGAGGCTGCGCCCCTCCTTGAACGGACCGAACGAGCGCGAATCATCGCCGGTGACCGGCATCTCGACCTTCAGCACCTCGGCGCCGAGGTCCTGGAGCATCATCGTGCAGAACGGACCGGCGAGTACGCGCGTCAGGTCGAGGACCTTGACTCCCAGGAGGGGTTTGGCCATCGGTCTACCCCTTGCGGTTCGCTTCGTCGACGAGCCACTGGTTCTCTGCGCGGGCCACGTCGCCGTACTTGGTGAGCGTGCACTTCGCCTTCTTCGCCATCAGTTCCTCGTGCTCGTCGTCGTCGACGAAGGCGACGATCCGCGCGACGCACGCCTCACCCTGGACGAAGCGCCAGGGGAAGCAGCCGATCCTGACGCGCCGGTTCAGGAGCAGGTCAATGTCGCCTCCCACGCACTCGGCGTGCACGATACCAAAGGGAAACATCTCGAGGTGCATGAGCTGGTACTTGTCCGGCGTGAAGATGTCGTAGAGCCCCTTGCCGTACTTCTCGCGGAAGTGCGCGTCACACTCCTTGGCCTCCTGCGGCATCCAGTCGCGGATCTTGGTGTTCATGGGATGGTCGGCGCTTCCGCAGTCGACGCCGATCCAGCGCAGCTTCTTCGCCTTCGCCCATTCGGCGAACTCGCGGTCGGGCCCCGGATGCTTGATCATGTAGCGAACCTCGTCCGCGCTCGGCTGATCCCAGCCGTAGCGATGATACCCGGTCGAGATGATGAGAATGTCGCCCTCCCTGACATCGACCTTGCTCTCCACCATCTCCGACGTGTAGATGTCGTATTCACCGGCGACGTCCGAGAGATCGACAACCACGCCGTCGGCCATCAGGTAGTCGAGCGAGAGCTCAGAGATGTCCTTGCCCGGGGTGTAGAAGTGGATCTCCCCGTCGAGGTGGGTGCCGACGTGGTTCGAGTGCGTGACGAGCTGGCCGTTCGCTCCGTTCGGGGCGAGCCGCTTGAAGTACTTCACCTGCAGCGGTTCGTAGGTGGGCCATGCCGGCGTTCCGACGCCGAGCGGAATACTGAGATCGATGGGTTTCATGAATCCTCCTCTGACAATGGTGATAAGGTCGCAATCTTGTGCGTACCGATCAAGTAGAGATTGGGGTATCCCGAGTAGCGCGGCTGCTCCGCGTCGCGCGCCTACCTCGTATAGCGCGCGACGAATGCCTCGAATGCTTCCGTGAAGCACTCGACCGGCGGCTTGACGAGCCCTGCACCGACCATCCCGACCCCCGGATCCTTGTGCGCGATACCGGTGTTGATCGCAGGGAGGATACCCGTGTCCACGACCTTCAGCAGATCGATGCCGGTTGGCGTGCCGCGGAAGTCGAGCGCGGGGATCTGGTACGTGTCGTTTTCGCCCACCGTGATCTCGTACATCTGCCGCGTGAACCGCAGCGCGTCGGCGGGAGAGCCGCCCACGAACTTCACGATCGCGGGGGCGGCGGCCATGGCGAAACCCCCGATCCCGGTCGTCTCGGTGATGACCGAATCGCCTATGTCGCGCGCGGCGTCATCGGGTCCGTAGCCGGGGAGGTAGAGCCCGTCGACGACCGAGGCCTGGCCGGTGAACCACTGGTCACCGAGGCCGGAGATTCGGATCCCGAATTCGGTGCCGTTTCTCGCCATCGTGGTGATCACGCTCGACCCCTCGATCCCGGCGGCCGCGTCGACCGTGCACTTGCAGCTCGGCATCGTCAGGTTGAGGAAGAAGTGGTCGTTCTGATGCATGAAGGTGAACACGCCGGCGAGCTTCTCGCGGTCGACATCGAGCCGCACGAGGAAGGGCGCGAGCTCCCGGATGAAGAGGCTCGTTCCGGCCCGGTTGCGGTTGTGTCCCTCGTCGCCCATCTGGAGCACCTGGGCGATCAGGTTCTTCATGTCGATCGGACCGCGGAGTTCGAGCGCGGCCGCGAGGATGGGAGCGAGCTCGGTCTCCATCCAGCGCAGTCGGTCGATGACCTCAGCCGAGTTCGCCCCGTAGCGCAGCACCTTGCCGAGCCCCTCGTTGAGCGTGCAGTAGGCGCGGTTGCCGTAGGCCGCGTTCTCCATGATCCAGACGGGCATGCTCGCGGTCGCCACGCCGGCCATTGGGCCCACCGCCGCGTGGTGGTGGCAGGGAGAGAACTCGATCTCGCCGGAGGCGGCGAGCTCCTCGGCCTCCTGCGGCGTCGCGGCAAGCCTCTCGTAGATGAGTCCGCCAATGACCGCTCCGCGCATGGGACCGGACATCCTTTCCCAGTCGATCGGGGGCCCGGCGTGCAGCACGAGCTTCTCGTGCATCCCGGGAATATCGTCGATCGCGCGGCCGATGCCGACGAGCGTCGGCTTTCCCGCAAGAATTCGCGCAAAGGCTTCTGCGTTCGCAGCCGCAACGTCCGCCGTCGCGCTCGCCTCGAGCCGCGAAAGCAGCCCGGCAAGGCGCTCGTCACCGCCCGCCGGCGGCTTCCAGTCGACCTGCACGGCGTGCACGCCGCGCGGGCGGAGGTTCTGCGCGAACGACTCGATCCCCAGATTGACGACCGACAGGTCGCTGGCAAACAGCTCGTCTATCCGTGAGGCGGCCATCATGTCCTCCCTTCCATGATTCGAAGCGCGAGGAGCGCTGCCTGGTGGTTGGTGGGCATGACTACGCAGCCGGCGGCCTCGAGCTTCGTCCGCTGCGCATCGAGGC
>SKZO01000008.1 GCA_007127335.1 Spirochaetales bacterium
CGCATCCCTGCGTTCCTGCGCGAGCACGGCACGGACGTCATCATCGCCGGCGGCATGGGACGCCGGGCGCAGGATCTCTTCGACTCGATGGGCATCGAGCAGGTGATCGGCGCGCAGGGCAGCATCGACGAGGTCGTCGCGCGCTGCCTCAACGGGAGTCTGGAGGGCGGAGCAAGCCTGTGCTCACACGGGGAGGGTCAGGGCGACGGACACCACGGAGGCCATGGCCATGAGGCTATGCATCACCACTGCCACCACTGAGGCGCCGGCAAGGCTCGACCGGCGCTTCGGCCGGTCGCCCTTCCTCACCTTCGTCGATACGGAGACGAACGAGACTCAGATCGAGGAGAATAGCCTCGCAGACGGCGCGAGTGGCGTCGGCGCCCAGGTTGCCCAACTCGTCGCGCAGCGTGGCGCCACGGCGGTGATCACCGGTCAGATTGGTCCGAGCGCCTTTGCCGTGCTCGATGCTGCCGAGATCGCAACCTATACGACGACCGCGACAACGGTTGCTGAGGCACTCACGCTCTTCCGGGAAGGCCGGCTCGATTCGGCCCAGGCGCCGACGGGTCCCGGACACCATGGAGGGAGTCGCCCCCGATGACCGTTGTCGTCGCGAGCGGGAAGGGTGGCACCGGCAAGACGACCGTTTCGATCGGCCTCGCCCTCTCGCTCGACCGGCCGGTGGATCTTCTCGACTGCGACGTTGAGGCGCCCAATACGCACCTGCTGCTGCCGAACGCGGAACTCGACCTCGCGTCGGCTCAGGAGACAAACCGATGTACGGTTCCGGTTCCCCGGGTGAATCCGGACCGGTGCACTGGCTGCGGGGCGTGCTCCGCCTTCTGCGGATTCGGAGCGCTTGCGGTCGTACGGAACCGGGTCCTCTTCTTCGAAGATCTGTGCCACGCCTGCGGCGGCTGTGCGCTCGTCTGTCCGGAGGGCGCGATCACGGAGGTTCCTCACGAGATCGGCACGGTTGTCACGTCGCGCTACGGGCAGGTCCATCACGTTCTCGGTGAGCTCCATGTGGGCCAGACGCTCGCGCCGCCGCTTATCCGTGCGGTCAAGGAACGGGCCGACGGACTCACCACGATCATCGACGCGGCGCCGGGCACGACGTGCCCGGTGGTCGAAGCGGCGCGCGGAGCGGATGCAGGGCTGCTCGTGACCGAGAATACCCCGTTCGGGCTGCACGACCTCGCGCTTGCTGCCGAGGTTCTCGCCGACCTTGGCATTCCAACCGGGATAGTCCTCAACCGCGCAGGGATCGGGCACGAAGACGAAGAGAGGCTCAAGGCGGTGAGCCGTCGGTTCGGTTTCCCCATCGTGATGCGGATTCCCTTTTCGAGCGCGATCGCTCGGGCCTACGCGGAGGGCAGGCCAATCGTTTCAGCGGTCCCCGGGTTGAGAACCGGGTTTCGGGGCGTCTACGACGAGCTCACCCGGATGGCGAGATCGGCGTCCGGCGCAGCGTCTGGAGCACGCTCGTGACACAGATCGTCGTCATGAGCGGCAAAGGGGGCAGCGGGAAGACCTTCGTCTCCTCATCACTCGCCGCGATCTCCCTGCGGTCCGGCAACGAAACGGTCTACGCCGACTGCGACGTGGACGCGGCCAACCTGCACCTCATGCTCGATCCGACGAAAACGAGCTGTAGCGATTTCGTGTCCGGACGGACGGCGCGGGTGGATCCCGAGCGCTGCACCAGTTGCGGTGTGTGCGTGGAGAGGTGCCGATGTCGGGCGATCACGAAGGGCGGTGCGACCGCATCGAGCCCGGCGGTGGTCGACCCGGTCGCGTGCGAGGGGTGCGGGGTCTGCGCGTGGGTCTGTCCTGAACGCGCGATCGCGCTCGCCGAGCAGCGTCGAGGACGCTGGTGCACGTCGGACACGCCGTACGGGACGCTCGTGCACGCACGCCTCGATCCGGGCGGAGAGAACTCGGGCAAGCTCGTCGAGCGAGTCCGCCGGGAGGCGGTTGGATGGGCAACGTCCCGGGGCGCCGGCCGAATACTCATCGACGGCCCGCCGGGGACCGGGTGCGCGGCGAAGTCGGCGATGACGGGAACCGACTTCGTGCTCATCGTCGCCGAGCCGACGCCAGGTGGCGTGCACGACATGCTGCGCATCGTCGACCTCGCGGACCACTTTCGGATCCCCGTCGGCCTCATCGTGAACAAAGCCGACCTCTCGAGCCGGCAAACCAACGAGCTTCGGCGTATCGCCGCAGCTGGATTGCTTGCCTACCTTGGGGAAATCCCCTTCTCGCGCCGGATCCCGGAGGCACTGACAGAGCTCGTTCCCTACCCGCTTCGCCATGACGACGCAATCACCGCGACGCTCCGCGCGGCGTGGAACCGAATTCGCCATGAGCTGGAGAGGCACGGGGCGTAGCACTCGGTGCCGTGCGCAAGGCGTGCCGCGCCGGCCAGAGCGTCCGACGACCCGACCGGCGCCGATGCGCGCCCCTTACCCCCGCGTCCGGTCCGTATGCGCGAGGAGAAACGAAAGGACGTCGGCCTGTTCTTCGATCAGGAGCGACGTCGGCTTGCCGGCCCCGTGTCCGGTCCGGGTCTCCACGCGCAGCAGGACGGGATTCGCGCAGCCCTGGGCGTGCTGGAGTCGCGCCGCGAACTTGAACGAGTGGCCCGGGACGACGCGGTCGTCGTGGTCGCCGGTGGTCAGGAGCGTGGCCGGACAGCAGGTCCCGTCCGTCACGTTGTGAAGCGGCGAGTAGGCGTAGAGCGCCTTGAACTCGTCCTCGTCACCGGACGTGCCGAAGTCACCGGCCCACGCCCAGCCGATCGTGAACTCCTGGTAGCGAAGCATGTCGAAGACGCCCACTGCGGCATGGGCCGCGGCGAAGAGCTCAGGCCGTTGCGTGATGCACGCCCCCACGAGCAGCCCGCCGTTCGATCCTCCCTGGATCGCAAGATGAGAGGCCGACGTGTAACCGCCGGCGATGAGCGTCTCGGCACAGGCGATGAAGTCGTCGAAGACGTTCTGCTTTCGCAGCTTCGTGCCGGCCTCGTGCCACTTCGTCCCGTACTCGCCGCCCCCGCGAAGACAGGCGACCGCAAGCACCCCGCCC
>SKZO01000373.1 GCA_007127335.1 Spirochaetales bacterium
ACGAAGTCGATGAACCCCACCTGAAAGCTCGCAGGGCGAATCGACCCGTCGCGGCACTCCATACGGATCTCCACGTCGTGGATTCCGGGCCCGAAGAACGGACTCGCGTGGATGACCAGTTCGTCCCGGTCGAGGTCGTCGGGGATGCGGTAGGAGAGAGTGCTCGACTCGGACCGAAGAGCCAGCTCGCGCAGCCGCGCGCTCGGGTTCGTGACGATGAGCTGGAGCAGAAGCGGGTTGCCGCTGAACGAGCGAATGTCCGGGGAGCGGATCTCAGGCGATGCGTCGCAGGCGAGGGTGGCGGCGTTTCGCTCCTGCGCGGATGCCATGGGAACCATGATCGTGATCGCACAGACGAGGCAGATCAGCTCGCCGAGGAGTCGAGGAATCACAGGCACACGATCAGACCGGACCGGACCCGCCATGAAAATCTCCGTGAACCCTGCCGTCAATTGTAGCACGCCGCGGCGTTTCTGCCAGCGCGCACAGAGCCCCTCTGCCATGGAGACGGTCATATGGTAGTCTGTCTGCATCGAGGAGGACCAGGATGACCCGTGTGACGCCACCCGAGCTCCCGACGCACCCCGATCTACCCACCGCACGACGTGTGGCCCCATTCTACGAACAGTGGCTCCCCGCTGTGATCGAGTGGATCGTCGCCCGTTACGAGGCGGACCCCGGTTACCGCTTCCTCGACACCAAGTACGATGTGCCGGGCCGACGCGATTTTGCCGCCGACGATCCGTTTCGCGGGAAGAGCGCCGTCTTCGGGTGGATCCAGGGACGCGGGCTCGAGTCCCTGGTCGTGCACGCGGAGTGGCTCACGCAGGTTCAGGCGGCGGCCTCATACCGCGATCTCGTAGGCCGGATCAATCGTGTCGTCGACTCACTTTCACAGACCCTCTCCGAGGTGCGTGAGCGAAACGCGGGGCGGATGTTTTTCCTGATGGATCGCGACGGCTCACCCCGGTTCGACGGTGGAGCCCCCGCCGTTCGTGACCACTACTCCTTCGCCGACATCTTCTGTGCGAAGGGGCTCTACGCGGCGGCACATCACCGGGCCGATGAACCGGGACTCCGGCAGGCCCGTGACTATCTCGTTGCGATCGCAGAGAGCCTGGGGGAGTTCCGCTTTCGCAGCCTCCAGTTCAAACCTGGCCTCCCGGCATCGAACGATGATCCACGGCTCGTGCGACAGGAGGGGCCCTTCATGATATTCCTGGGAGCGCTCGCCCTGATGGCCGAACGCGAGGGAGGCGGATGGTGCACGCGCGCCGGACTGCGCATCATCGATCGGATCCTTTCCTGCCACACCGCTTCAGCCGACATGCCGCCTCTCGCGCGACGTGGCGATATGTGGGAAACCGTCGACGAGTATGATCGGCCGCTTCTTCACGACGGGCGGTTGCAGAGCGATCCGGGGCACTCGATCGAGTTCGTCGGTATCGCTTCGCGGTTTCTGCGAGCGATCGAGCGGCGTGAGGGGCTCGAGGCCCGCGACGCCGAGCGGATTCGTGCGGCACGCGCTCGGCTTCCCGATCTGCTTTTCGCCAACTTCGAGAACGGCTTCAGGAGCGATGTCGAAGGGATCACCAAGACCGTTGACCTGGTCAGTCGCGATCCTGTAGACCCCACGCTCCCCTGGTGGAGCCTGCCGGAGACGATGCGTGCCGCGGCGCAGGTGCTCGTCGACCACTCAGGCGATGATGGATCTGCCTCCGTTGGCGAGCGGTGCCGGGCGCTCTTCGCGCTTTGCCACAATGCCCTCGTGCGGCGCTATCTCGTGCCCGGCAACCCGGCGCTCTGGGTGCAGACACGCTCTGCGGACGGCCGTACGGTGGACGTCGTACCGGCGTGTCCGGACGTTGATCCGGGGTACCACACGAACCTCAGCATCATAGAAGCGCTCAGGTTGTTCGACGAGGTTCGACTAAGTTGAGGGGGGCCTGGTAAGCAGGCCTTCGCGCCACGCTTCGGGAAAGGCCGACGCGCCGTACGCAGTGCCGAACAGCGCACCGAGCACCGCGCCGCGGTGGCAGTTGTCTCCCCCCGCCATCGTGTTCTCGACCAGGCCTTCCGACGGGTCTTTCGCATAGCGCAGCGCAAGGTAGAAGGTCGCGGGCATCGCGTCGTCGAGGTAGCAGGCCGTGCTGTACCGACGTCCGAGTATCCGCGAGACCGGCTCCGCGCTCTCCGCCTCTATGGGCCCGCGCAGGAAGGGAAGATCCTGGCGACGAAGATGACCGCGTAGTGATTCCGAAAGGCCCACGCCTTCGACGAGCTCGCTCGCGACCGTCAGGAGCGTGGTCGCCGCGTCACGGACGCGCCGCCCGGCGTGCGTGACCGACACATGCTCGTGGACCGCGGCAGCGGCATGGTCATGGTCGTGGCCGAGCGAGCGCAGAGAGGTATAGAGCGGCACGACGGCGACCATTCCGCCAATGTGTTTCTCCTCGACCGCTGCACGCTCAGCCGGAACGCCGCGGCAGAGGTTGACGAAGAATCCTCGGTGGCACTCCTCTACGTAGGTGTCCCGGTGGTCTCGCGGTCGCAGCATGAACCTCCGGTACGCCTCGAGGAACCGCGATCGATTGTAGTCACCGTTGCGAGCGATCAAGTCGAGTACAAGCCGGAGCAGCTTCAGATTCAGCGTGTTCTCTCCGGCTTGCAGAAACTGGTGGTAGTGAACCCCGCGCGTTCCCCAGTAGCGGCGCTGATCACCAAGGATGTCGTACTCCGGCTCGGTGAGTTCGTAGACGCTGCGCCACAGGATGCTGTTCGGGTGCTCGCGTGGAGGCGGTCGAAATGAGTCGATCCGGCCGAACTGCTGCCGCAGCGCATCCGTGTCATAGAACCAGTGGGCGGGCATCGCGAGCGCGTCGGCTATGAACGCACCCAGGGCAGCGCCGTGATACCGGTCTGCAGGACTCAGGGCATGGTTCACCATGGAAGCGTCCTATCGGTACAATCCGATCGAGCGTACGGTGATGTCTGCGTCGAACGCCTCTCCTGCCGCCACGATTGCCAGCGACCTGAGCCGGTCAACGTCCGGGGTGAGGCGCCGTAGCATGCCGGCGGACTCGAAGGTAT
>SKZO01000264.1 GCA_007127335.1 Spirochaetales bacterium
CGCAAATCAGACAGAATGCGAGTCGCCTGTCGCTTGAGACTCGTGACGAGTTCAGTCTTCATACTGTAGTGATACTTTAGTGCTACTTCTATGTCAAGCTCGCAAGCAAGCCGAATCACATAACGAAGACCAACCACAGCACAGGCGGGCGCGTCTGCTCGATGGACCACGTGGCGAACAGGGGGTGGTGCGATGAGCAGCGGGCCGCGTGATACGCGCCGTGCCGTTCACTCAGCCCTTGATCTTCTGCGGATCGTGCTTCTGCAACTCCGACTCGATCCTCTCGGACAGGAACACCTTGACGAGCGACTGGTACGGGACGTCCTTCTTGTTTGCCAGAAGCTTGAGTTCCTCAAGCATCGATTCTGGCAGCCGGAGCGAGATCGTCTTCGTCGACGGCTTCAGATTGGGAAAGACACCCCGGCGTGCCTTCGACCAATCCACATACTCGGTCGAATCGTGTTCCGACCAGAATCGCTGCTCCTCGTCTTCGTTCCTGAACTTCGGCATCTCTTTCATCCCTGATACACCTTTCTCTCGCGTCGACTCATGTCACGCGCCGATATCACGCGAATGCGCTCCTCGCGGACGGTGAAGGCAACAAACAGCGCGCGGTCTTCATCGGTCTGACCCAACACGTAGTACCTGCGCTCCGCTTCAGAGTGCTTGACGTCGTCGGCCACGATCAGCGGGCGATTGAAGAAGACCTGCTCGGCCTCCTGCTGCGTCACGCGATGGGACTCCCAGTTCTTCCCGACGTTGCCTTCGTCCCAATCGAATCCTTCGAACTGCGGCAACGACACGGTCTCCATGCAATCCCAATTGTATATATTGAGAATATACGCGTCAACAGGATCGTCGACGTCTCCTTGGCCGGCTTTCTGCTCAATGCGCCCAGTGGGTCCCAGGTAGATGAATTGATAGGCGGCGCGGGCGATCGGCTCGATGTTCTTATTTTGATTAGCCGTCAGTCTACGATCAGAAGAATTCGACTTCAAGCCCGTTTGGCTCATAGACCTCGACGACTGCTCCGAGATCGCCAGTCCGTAGTCCGTATTCGTCTGGTCGTGTTTGAGAACAAACTCTCCAGTCGCCTAAACTTCATCTCTGTCTCCTGGATACACCGTCACAAGTCGCGGCGTCCGATCGCCGTCCAGAATAATCCATATCGTCCTCGCCGAGGCGACGCCAGTGTGCCTCGGTGTAGCCTGACGCCTCGAAAAAAAAACGCCTTGTGCATTCCAATGAGAAACCCGGTCCAAACCTGCCACCTTCGACCTAACGACCGGAATGGCTGGCAGCCAGGGCCGAAACTGCAGACTCCCGCACTCTGCTTCCAACGTCTGATTGACGGCTGCGCGAGCCCTTGGTACCCTGCGGTTGACGCTCGTGGCCGCAGAGGCCGGAGTGGACCGAAGGTGATCGGAACCATGGTCTGTCTGTGGCCGGTCGTGACCTGCCCTGTTTCGCAGAACGTTCACGCTCAGGGAGGAGCGCTACGGGTGAAGATCACATCAGTCGAGACATTTCTCGTGAACCTCGGCGACGGACCGGGCAGCCGAAACCTGCCGTTCGTCAAGGTCCACACCGACGAGGGCATCCATGGAGTCGGCGAGGCGTACTCGTGCGGACCGGACCGAGCCACCGTTGAGGTGATCAAGGATTTTGCATCGTGGATCGAGGGCAAGGATCCCCGGGACGTCGAAGGGCTGTGGCATCTCATGTACGCAGGCAGTCGATTCCCCGGTGGTTCGGTGGTCAACGCTGCGATCAGTGGGATCGAGCACGCTCTGTGGGACATCGCCGGGAAGGCGGCCGGCCTTCCGGTGTACAGGCTTCTCGGTGGCAGGTGTCGAGACAAGATCCGTGTGTACCAGAACCCGGGAGGGGCGACACCCGAGGAGATGGCGGACAACGCAGTGCGCCTGATCGACCGCTACGGGTACACCGCGCTCAAGCTGAGCCCGTTGCCCACCGGCTACCAGGAGATGCCGTGGCGGGAGCTTCTGCGAGCCGCTACAGGACGGGTGGAGGCGGTTCGGCGAGCCGTGGGAGATACCGTCGAAATAGGTGTGGATCCGCATGCTCGGCTCTTCGAGCCGTTTCGCGCAATTGAGCTCTGCCGCGCGCTGGAACCCTTCGATCTCCTGTTCGTCGAGGAACCCCTGCGACCGGAGAACTACGACGCACTCGCCAAGGTCAGGGAACACGTGTCCGTCCCCATTGCCACCGGGGAGATGCTCTACACTCGTCACGAGTTTCGAGATCTGATCGCGAAGCAGGCCTGCGATA
Source organism: Spirochaetales bacterium (assembly GCA_007127335.1). GTDB lineage: Bacteria > Spirochaetota > Spirochaetia > DSM-27196 > SLST01 > SLST01. The sequence goes on from SKZO01000264.1 coordinate 2,293, forward strand.
TCGCTCAACCGGATATCTGTCTCGCGGGAGGGATCCTCGAGACGAAAAAGATCGCGGCCCTCGCCGAATCCGCATATGTGACTGTGGCCCCGCATAACCCGTGCGGCCCGATCGCGACCGCCGTGAACGTCCATTTCGCGGCGGCGACAACGAACTTCCTGATTCTGGAGTACAAACCGGACGAGGGTGCTCGGGCCGAAATCGTCGATCATCCCATGACAATTCGCGACGGCTATCTCGAGATCCCGGAGGTCCCCGGTCTTGGAATCGATTTGAACGAGACCGCGGTTGGTCGTTACCCGTTTCGCCCCTGGCATCGGTCGTTCAACTATCGTACCGACGGTTCGCTCGCATTCCAGTAGGAACCGGTTGAGGCGCTGACCTGCAGAAGGAGGACAGAGATGGGATTTGAGGCGAAGGGGATCGTCCCGGCGATGATCACGCCGTTGACAGCCGACGAGAAGGTGAACGAGCGGGCGCTTCGCGCCTTGATCAGGCATCTCATCGACGGTGGAGTCCACGCGATCTTTCCGGTCGGGACGACAGGGGAGTTCTACGGACTCAGTGCCGACGAGAAGAGGGAGGTGTTCGAGATATCGCGCGACGAAACGGCTGGGCGGGTACCGGTCTACGGAGGCACCGGGGCGATTACCACGCGCGAGTGTATACGGCTCGTCCAGATCGCTGAACAGTCGGGTCTCGACGCCGTGTCCATCCTGACGCCCATGTTCATCAGCCCGACGCAGAAGGAGCTGATCGAACACTACAGGCGCATCGCGGCTGAGACCAGTCTTCCTATAGTCCTCTACAACAATGCGCCAAAGACCGGAATCACCATCACGCCCGCCACGGTCGCGGAGCTCTCACAGGTAGAGAACATCGTCGGTATCAAAGACTCAAGCGGTGATTTCACGCTGACCGCTGAGTATATCCGGCTGACCCGCGGGACGGGCTTCTCCGTGCTTGCGGGGCGCGATACGCTGATCCACGCCTGTCTCGCCTACGGAGGCAACGGGGCCATCGCCGCGTGCGCCAACGTCGCGCCTCGACTCGTGGCGGACATCTACGACAGGTACGTCGCGGGAGACGTGGCCGGGTCGCTCGAAGCGCAGTTTACCCTCGCGCCGCTTCGTCTCGCGTTCACGCTCGGCTCCTTTCCCACCGTGATCAAGGAGTCGCTCGAGTTGCAGGGGATAGAAGCCGGCCCATGCATGGGCCCGATCAGCCCGATGAGCGCCGAAGAGCGGGCGCAGTTGCGGAAGATACTCACCGGGATGGGAGTTCTGGAGAGAGGCGGTCACGGGAACGCGGTGTGAACAGGAGAAGAGTTCTGATTACCGGCGCGGCCGGCCGGATCGGACGCGCCCTGGTTGACGGTCTGCACGAGCGGTACCGGTTACGTGCGCTCTACAACCGCACCGTTCTCGAGCAACGCCATGACGAAGAGTGCATGGTCGGCAGTGTCTCGGACCTGGCGAGCATGGAAGCCGCCGCAGAAGGGATGTATGCGGTCATCCACCTCGCCGGCGATCCGTCTCCGCGGTCGCCATTCGACAAGATCCTGCAGCCCAACATCATTGGCGCGTACAACACCCTCGAGGCGTGCCGGCGTCGCGGCGTGAAGCGGCTGGTATTCGCGAGCACGAATCGTGTTACCGGTATGTACGAGAAGCAGACCCCCAGGCCACCCCTTATCTCATGGGATGTACCGGTACGACCCGACAGCCAGTACGCGGCGAGCAAGGCATACGGCGAGGCCCTGTCGCGATACTATACGGACACGTTCGGGCTGTCGGTGCTGTGTCTGCGGATAGGAACGTTTCGCTCGCTGTCGGATATGCGAAAACTCACCGACGAGCGTGTCCTGTCAACCTGGCTGAGCCCGGACGACGCCGTCCAGCTCGCATGGCGCTGTATTGAGGCGCCGGCGCACGTCCGATTCGCGATCTACTACGGGATCTCGGGCAACACGCGAGCGTTCTGGGACATCCGGAACGCTCGTGACGAGATCGGCTACGAGCCAAAAGACGATGCTGAGGATTACGCAGGGCTTCATGCCGGAAGATAGGGCCTGGCCCGCGCCGTTGCGGTCGCGGCAAACCCAACCTCCTTCCTCTCCTGCCTCAGGGGCCTCGGCGACGTACGCCTCCACCACCCGTCGGTGAGTTCAAAGCGCGGTTCTCAGAGGCGCTGGAACACGTCAAACGTGGCATTCGCTGATGACTTCGACATGACGCCGGAGGGTTCGAGTTGCTGTCTCTTGAAGGCGAGATTGTTGCGAGTTCACACCGGCTACCGGAGGTCACCAATCACCGGGATGCATTCGGCATGATCTGACGAGGCTCACGGCTGATCGTAGATTCAGAGAGTATCAACGACACGGTCTGCGGTTACTGTAGCGATTGCCGCGACCTCCCCGAACGGCCGACGCCAATCGCGATCACACTCTGGACGCCGGACGTGCGGCCCGCGAGAGCACGCTCAGGGCGGTCACCGTGACCAGGATCAGCGCCATCCCGGCGACCTGTGAACCAACCAGCAGCTCGTGGAGAACGACAACGCCAAAGAGCGCCGCGGTGACCGGTTCGACCATCGCGACGATCGAGGCCACCGCCGGCGGGGTGTGTCTCAGCCCAACCACGTAGAGGACGAACGACAGTCCCGCGCCAAGCAGCCCGAGTCCCGCGAACAGCGGCCAGTCCGGCGTGCGCAGTACCGCGGCCGCCTGGTCGCCGTCGCTCGGCAGGATGAGGATGACCGCGGCCACCGCAAACGCGATGGAGAGGATCGCCTGAGGGCTCCCGTGCGGCGCCGCGTAGCTGAAGCCGAAGATGAAGACCGCGTAGGACAGCCCGGCCAGGAGCCCGGCGCCCACGCCAAGAGGCGTGAGACCGCTCGCGCCCGTGTCGTAGATCCGGGTCAGCAGCACCACACCGAGCATCACCACCGGGATCGCACCCAGCTTCAGCGCGGTTGGACGTTCGAGCTTGAGCGCGAAGGAGACGAGATACACGTAGACCGGTGCGCAGTACATCAAGGTAGCCGCGACCGCGACGGTCCCGTGGGCGATACTCACGAAGTAGAAGGCAAAGTTCCCCGCCACTCCCACGCCGGCGATCGCGGACCACAGCCAGAGCCGACGATTCGCGAGCCCGCTGCGGCGCGGCCGCAGCACGAGCCAGACGAGCACGAACACGAGGCCTATCGCGCACCGGTAGAATGAGACCACGAACGCGTCCCAACCGGCGGCCATGAGCACACCGCCAATCCCGCCGGACAGCCCCCAGAACAGCGCCGCCAGCACCACGAACGCCACCCGGGCGTTCACTCCGTGATCTCTATGCATCCTGCGGGGAGTATTTCACACCGGCCGCCTGAAGTACACCTCCCTTGACAGCCGGCCCATCGCGCGCAACCATGTCTCATGGCAACTCCCACACAGGCTCCCTGGCTCGACCCCGACCGTCCGCTCGACGAGCGGCTTGAGGATCTTCTTGGACGGCTCACGCTCGATGAGAAGTGCGCGATGATGCTCGCAGACAGCCCGGCGGTCGAGCGACTCGGCATCCCCGCCTACCACTGGTGGAACGAGTGCCTGCACGGCGTCGCGCGCGCCGGGCGGGCAACGATCTTCCCGCAGGCGATCGGGATGGCCGCGACCTTTGATCCGGACCTCATGGAGCGCATAGGCGCCGCCATTGCCGACGAGGGCAGGGCGAAGTACAACGCCGCGGTTGCCGCGGGGCTTCGCGGGCAGTACCGGGGGCTGACCTACTGGACGCCCAACATCAATATCTTCCGCGACCCGCGCTGGGGCCGCGGCCAGGAAACCTACGGAGAAGACCCTTTCCTCACCGCGGAGCTTGGCGAGCGGTTCGTCCGCGGGCTGCAGCAGGAGGTGGACGGCTATCTCAAGGCGGCGGCCTGCGCGAAGCACTACGCGGTGCACAGCGGCCCTGAGGGGCAGCGGCACACCTTCAACGCGGTGGTCTCAAGAAAGGAGCTCTTCGAGACCTATCTGCCCGCCTTTCGCAGACTCGTGGAAGCCGGCGTTGAGTCGGTGATGGGCGCCTACAACCGCACCAACGACGAGCCGTGCTGCGCGAGCTCACTCCTGCTCGAGGACGTGCTTCGCGGTTCGTGGGGGTTCGCCGGGCACGTCGTCTCCGACTGCGGGGCGATCGGCGACATCCACGATTACCACAGGGTGACGAAGAACGCCGAGGAGTCCGCCGCGCTCGCCGTGAAGCGGGGCTGTGATCTCAACTGCGGGTCCACCTACAAGGCGCTTCCCGCGGCGCTCGAGCAGGGCCTGCTCACCGAAGAAGAGATCGACCTGAGCGTCCGCCGGCTGCTTCGCACCCGGTTCCGCCTTGGGCAGTTCGACCCGAGCGAGCGCGACCCCTTCGCCCGGATAGGGACCGACCGCATCAGGGCGCCCGAGCACACGACCCTCGCGCGCGAGGCGGCTGAGAAGTCTATCGTGCTGCTGAAGAACGAGGGTGTTCTGCCCATCGCCCGGACCGATGAGCCGCGCAGGATCTACCTCGCCGGGCCCAACGCCGCGAGCGTGGACGTGCTGCTTGGCAACTACTTCGGGATGAGCGACTCGCTCGTCACGGTGCTCGAAGGGCTCACCGCCGCGAGCCCGGAGCACTACACCGTCGAGTACAAGATGGGCATCAGCGCGGACAGGCCGAATGCGAACCCCGTGGACTGGTCCATCCCCGGCAAGTGGGACAACTTCGACGCGATCGTCGCCGTGCTCGGGCTCGTGCCCATGCTCGAGGGCGAAGAGGGTGAGGCGATCCTCTCCACCGAGCGGGGCGACCGCGTCTCAATCGGCCTGCCGGACCACCAGGTCGAATGGCTTCGCAAGCTCAAGGCGACCGGCATGCCGCTCGTTGTCGTGCTCGCAGGAGGCAGCCCCCTGGCGATTCCGGAGGTCCATGAGCTGGCCGACGCGATACTGATGATGTGGTACCCCGGTGAGCAGGGCGGCGCTGCGCTCGCGCGTCTGCTCTACGGCGACGTCTCGCCGTCCGGGAAGCTGCCGGTCACCTTCCCCAGGTCGGTGGAGCAGCTGCCGCCCTTCGAGGAATACGCGATGGACGGGCGGACCTACCGGTTCATGCGCGAGGACCCGCTCTATCCCTTCGGGTTCGGGCTCACCTACACGAAGCTGACCTACGGCGGCGCGAGCGCAACGCCTTCCTCGCTCGCCGCGGGAGAGCCGATCCGTATCGCGGCGACCGTGACCAATACCGGCGACGTGGCGACCGCGGAGGTCGTGCAGTGCTACCTCACGGACCTCGAGGGCTCGGTGCGTACGCCGCTCGCCTCGCTTTGCGGGGTCGAGCGCGTCTTCCTGCCGGCCGGAGCGAGCAGGACCGTGACCTTCGATCTGCCGCCCGCGGCGATGGAGCTCGTCCTCGACGACGGCACCGCCGTCGTCGAGCCTGGACGCTTCCGCGCGGTCGTGGGTTCCTGTTCGCCGGGCAGCCGGGGCGTCGAGCTCGGCGCGCCGGACGGCGCGGTCGTCGAGTTCGACGTGCGGTGACGCTCCGCGAGGCCGGCCGGTTGCGGCGGTCGGGACCCCACCGCCGCGGCTTCTGTCGTACGATTTCGTAGTCAAGCTTCTGGAATTGGCGTGACTCTTCCTTTTCCGTAACCCGTCGTGGCCGGCTGATTGCGAAAGCGATGATGCCGGCGGCTCGGCGGCTCCGGAACAGACGCCCACGCAAGGAGTTGTGCGGACGACGAATGATGACCCATTCTGGCACGGGGATTGCTATATGAGCCTGCAGCATCTTGCTGGAGGTCCACATGAGATCAGGGTCAATTGCAACTATGGGGGTCGTACTCGCGGCGCTGCTCGGGTTCGCCGGGTGCGCGCAGCTTCTCGAGCCCGGGCAGGTCGGGTCGCTTCGGCTGTCGATCGACGGGAGCTCAGTCCGCGCTCGAAGCATAGGGCCGGAGATCGACGTGGAGGTCGACCGGTACGAGGTCCGCGGCGAGTCGGACGCCGGCGAGACGTTTGAACGTACGACGAGCGAAGGGCAGGTCGTGATCGAGGGCCTCTCCGCGGGGTACTGGCAGATCGAGGTCGACGCGTACAGCGCCGAGGACGTGCGGCTCTACACCGGATCGCAGCGTGTGCTCGTGACCGCCGGTGAGGCGCTCGAGATCGTGCTCTCGCTCGACTCGGTGCCCGGGTTCGGCGAGTTCTCGCTCGAGGTGGGCTGGCCGCAGGACGCGGTGCAGGCACCGGCGGTGGAAGCCGTCCTCGTACCGACGTCGGGCCCGGCGATAACGCTCGAGCCCGCGGTCAACGGGGCGAGCGCGATCTCTGCGGTCCACCAGGTGGACGGCGGGTACTACACGCTCGTCGTCAAGGTCCAGGAACAGGTGGACGGAGCGACCGTCCTCGTGGCGGGCGCCGCCGAGCTCGTCCAGGTGGTGGCCGGACACGAGACGATCGCGCGGCTCTCGTTCACGAGCATCAACGCCCCCGGCAGCCTCGAAATCGGGATCGACGTCGCGCCCGGGTTCACCGAATCGCTTGCCGTCGCGATCGCAGGCGGCGAGACGACCGTGGAGTACGGCTCGTCGGTCTCGCTCGAAGGCTCCGTTAGCGGGAACCCCGGGAACGTCGTGTTCACCTGGTACGTGAACGGCAGCGCCGTGGAGACCGGCGCGGCGTCAATCACGATAGACGGTTACGTGCCCGGCCACTACCGCGTTGATCTCATCGCGGTGACCGCCGACGGGTCCGAGGGCGGCACAGCGACGAGCTGGGTCGAGATCGAGCAGCCGGCTCCATGAGCGTGCTTCGAAGGGCCGGCTGGGCGGTCCTGCTCGCGGCGGCGCTCGCCGGCGGGTCGTGCGAGAACCCGGCCGGCCTGCCGCTCAGCGTTGTCCGGGAGGAGGGCGGGCGGCCGGCGATGAGCAGCCTCGCCGGGGAGAGCGAGCCGGTGGAGTACCGCGTCACCGGCTCGGGCCCCGGTGGCGCGAGCTTCAGCCGCGTGGAAGCGAACCTGCCGGTCGACGTGAGCGGGCTCGTCGCGGGTGAGTGGCTCGTGCGCGTGGAGGGAGTCGACGAGACAGGCGCCGTCGTCCTCGAAGGGGAGGCTACCGCGCTCGTCGCCCCGGACGGCGAGAGCGCGGTGAGTATCACGCTCTCGCCGGTACAGCCGGGGGCCGGCTCGTTTGTCCTCGAGACGAGCTGGCCGTACGCGCTCGTGGCCGCGCCGGGTCCGGTTGCGTTTCTGCAGCCCGATGAAGGCGATGCCGTCGAGCTCACCTGCACGGTAGAACCGGCCGAGGCGAGCGCGACGTGCGCCGTCACCGCCGCCCCCGGGCAGTACCGCCTCGTGGCGCGCCTGCTCGACGGCGATGAGACCGTAGCCGGCAGAGCCAATCTCGTCTCGCTCGCCGCGGGCGACGAGACGACCCGGCACATCGACTTCGACCGCGTGAACAAGCCCGGCGCACGCATCCCCGTCACGGGGCCGTTCACCATCGCCTGGGACCCCGCCGCGTCGGAGCCCGACGACAAAATCGCCTATTACCGGATCCACGTGCACCGGCGCGATACCTACGCGTGGGTTCACCTTGGCGACACCAACGGCCCGGTCACCACCTTCGACGTCACGGCACAGATGCTCGAGCCGGGGCGCTACGAGTTCGCCGTCACCGCCGTCACCGAGTCAGGGCTCGAGTCCGACCACCACACCTCCCTCGACGACACGGCCGATCCCGCAACCGGTTGGTACGTCGATTGGGACCCCGGGGAGTAAGGCGTCGGTCCGGAGTCAGGCGTCGGTCTCGTCCTGTTCAAGAAAGTCGCGGATGATGCCCGCGGTGACCGCGGGGCGTTCGACGTGGGGCAGGTGGCCGGTCCGCGGTATCGCCTGCAGCGTGCTGCCCGGAATGAGGCGGTTGAACGGCGCCGAGTAGCGGAAGTCGAGCACGCGGTCCTCGGCTCCCCAGACGATGAGACTGGGAACGGCGATCTTCTCGAGGAAGGCCGGATCGTGCTCAACGCCAATCATGTTGCGCGTGATGCTCGCCAGCGCCCCAACCCCGTTCGGGGTGTGGAAGGTGCTCGCGGAGATGTAGTTCACGAGGTCCTGCGGGATGAGGTCCGGGTCGTAGAAGACGTTGAAGCGCATGCCAAGCTCCACGATCGTCTCGTTGTGGAGCTCGAGCCCGTAGTCCACCAGCACGCCGGTGCGCGAGAGGAACTCGGCGATCGGGCCTGCCGCGCCCTCGATTCCGTAGGGTGCGATGAGGATGAGCCGCTCGAGACCGTCCGGGCGTTCGGAGGCGTATCTCGACGCGATGAGCCCGCCCATCGAATGTCCCACGAGCACGTAGGAGTCGAGGTCCAGCGCGTCAATGAAACGCTCTACGAACTCAAGATAGACGTCGAGTGTGTACTCGATCTCAGGCTTCTCCGAGTAGCCGCCGCCAGGGAGGTCGGGCGCGATCAGCCTGCGTCGGGGTCCAAGGTGACCCTGGATATAGGAGGTCTCAAAGGCGGTGCCCGAGTAGCCGTGGAGCCAGACGATGGGCGTCTGCGTCCCCTCCGGGTGGAAGTCAAAGTAGTGGATCTCGACCCCGTTCACCGTGACCCGGTGCGCGGACTCCTGCGGGTAGCTGTCCACCGCGGGCCTCACGCTCTCACACCCGGCGGCGGCCAGAAGCAGAAGCCCCGCCGCGAGCGCGCACGATGCAATCATCTTCACGTGCAGAAGACTACCACCGTTCTGCCGGAAATGGTACGGTTATCTCATGCGAAAACTGCTCACGCTCATTCTGGTGTATCCGCTCGCCGCCGTTCTTGCGCTGACGGTGGGAGCCCGGCTTGCCGGCGCCCCGTCCGCCGGCGCGTTCCTCTCCGGCGCCGAGCCGCTGCTCGTCGTGACGGCACTCGCAGCCGGATTCTCGCTCACTTCGTTTCTCCTGGGCGCGTTCACCGCGGACTACTCGTGGGTAGACCGCCTCTGGAGCACCGCTCCCGTGCTCTTCGCCTGGATCTACGCAATCCGGGCCGACTTCCCCTTCGCGGCAACGCTTGCCGCGCTGCTCGTCACCGCCTGGGGGCTGCGGCTGACCTACAACTTCGCGCGTCGCGGCGGCTACACGACGATGGAGGACTACCGCTGGCCCATCCTGCGCAAGCGGATTGGACATCCGGTCGGCTGGCAGCTGTTCAACCTCCTGTTCATCTGCGGCTTTCAGGTGGCGCTCTTTGTCCTCTTCACGCTCCCGGTCCGCGAGCTCGCGGCCGCGGGCGCCGTCTCCG
>SKZO01000236.1 GCA_007127335.1 Spirochaetales bacterium
CCACGACCGTCGACGAGTTCATCGACGTGCTTCGCGCGTTCCGTGACATGGATGCAAACGGAAGCGGGAGGTCCAACGACGAGATTCCGTACTCCGTGTCGGTCCTCAACTCACACTGGACAAACCTCGCCGGCGGCTGGTTCGGGTTGCCGGTACCCGACGACGGATTCACGATGGAAGATGGCGAGCTCGTGTTCGGCGCGGTGCGCGAGGAGTACAAGCAGGGGATCCTCGTCCTGAATCGCATGTTCCGTGAAGGGTTGATCGACCCGGAGGCGTTCACCCAGGACGGCGACATGTGGAAAGCCAAGATCCAGAACAACCTGGTTGGCGTTATGATGGCGTATGGCCCGGGCGACTTCATCTCCTCGCGCGAGGACGGGCAGCAGGGCGCCTACGTTCCGCTTCCGGTGCTGCGAGCGAATGACAGCGTACAGCCGCAGTTCCACCGCAGCTCGTACGGCTCCTTCGTGTTCAACCGGCAGGTGGTCGTCACCGACCGTGCCGCCCAGCCGGAAGTCATCGTGAGATGGTGGGACAACCTCTTCCAGCTCGAGAACTCGGTCAGCGTGGCCGTGGGCCCGATCGGGAAGGTTGTTGAGCGTCTGAACGGGAACTTCCGCAGACTCCCGCAGAGCCTGCTCACGGACGAAGAGCGGGTGACCTACGAGTGGGGGAACCTCTACACCCAGTCACTGCCGCGGTACATGCCGCTCGACGTGAGGGTGCTTCCCGTTGAGGGGGAGCCGATTCCGTTTGACGACAAGATCGCCGCGGACACGCTCTACGAGGCGTACCTGAACGAGATGGTCCCAAGGGTGTGGAGCAGTCAGGAAGATGCCGAACGGCTTTCCGTCCTGACGACCGACATCACGAACTACATCACGCAGAAGCGTGCGGAGTGGATCACGGGTCAGGCGGACATCAATGCCGAATGGGATGCCTATCTTGCGCGGCTAGACGCTCTCGGGCTCCCTGAGCTCATGGAGATCCGGCAGCGCGCACTCGACACCGTCCAGAGGTAGGAACGGGCCGACTTTCACGCAGGGGGCTCGGGACCAAGGCCATCCCGGTCTCCGACCCTCTGCCGTCTCGCCGACAGTCGGCACGCCGTGGTAGAGTAGTCGGTGAGGCGAAACAGCACGGCGACGACACAAACCCTCGCAGAAAGGAACTCCACTGGTGGCTCTGAACCGTCCGACCATGAACGACATCGCTGAATCGCTCGGCGTCTCCAGGGTCACGGTCTGGAAGGCACTGAACAACAAGCCCGGCGTGTCCGAAGACACACGCGAGCGGATCAAGAAGCGCACCGAGGAGCTCTGGACGCGCCGCGGCCATCTGTTGCGTGACGAGCCCGCCGGACGCGCCGCGTTCAACGTGTCGTTGGTCGTGTCGCGCGCCTACAGCTCGGTGTTCTGGACCAAGATCATCAACCAGATCGCCACGGACCTTGGAAAGCGAAGGATCAACTTCGTGTACAATCCGCTGGACACGGTGGACCGCCGCGAGCCGTCGAACACGGCGGTGCTTTCCATGCTGAACGGCGGAGCGTCAAAGGGGATCATCGTCGTGAACATCTACGACGAACAGATCCTGCGTGAGATAGCTGCCATCGACGTGCCCAAGGTGTTTCTGGATACCGTCCCGGGGCTCCCGGTCCACGATCTGCGTGGCGACGTCGTGCTCCTCGACGGTGTCCGGACGATGGCCACCATCACCACGCACGTCCTGCAGCGCGGTTGCCGGAGGCTCGCGTTCGTCGGCGACACCCGGTACGCGAAGACGAACGAGTTGCGCTGGCAGGGGTTCCTCGCCGCGCTGGCCGGGCACCGCATCGAACCGGACCCTGCCTACTGCCTGACCGGACCGCTGGGAGTCACTACCCACGAAGAGGAGATCGACGCGTTCATCGGCGGGCTGCCCGGGATGCCCGACGCCATCATCTGCGTCAACGACTATCTCGCCTATCTCGTGGCGGACACCCTGAGCCGCAGGCGGCTCGACGATGAGAACAGGATCGTCGTGACCGGATACGACGATTCGCCCGAGTTCATCTTCCAGCGGCCGGCGATTACCACGGTACACGTCCAGAACGAGATCATCGGGAGTCGGCTGGTCTCTCAGCTGTTGTTCCGGATCGAGCATCCGGATGCCGATCTCGAGGAAATCCTCGTGTATCCCACCGTGCGATTCCGGGACTGACATTCATGATGCAGGATTGGTTTCTCGACGCCAAACTCGGGATCTTCATCCACTACGGCATCTACGCCGTGCGATCCGTCTCCGAGTCCTGGTCGTTCTTCAACGGAACCATCTCATACAACGCGTACATGCAGCAGCTTGACGGATTTACCGCCTCCAAGCTCAATATGAGCGACTGGGTCGACCTGATCAGACGCTCCGGTGCCAGGTATGCCGTGCTCACCGCGAAGCATCACGACGGCGTGGCGCTGTGGGACACCGCCGTCAGCGATCTGAGCGTGGTGAAACGAACCCCGGCCGGCCGGGACATCATCCGGGAGTACGCGTCGGCCCTGCAGGGCTCAGGGATCAGGACCGGTCTCTACTTCTCGCTGATAGACTGGTCGGAGAAGCTGTACCCGACGATATACGCCGAAGGATCGGTTCCGGGAGACTACATACACGACAAACGGTTCTCGTCGCCGGTGGACGGTCAAGAGCGCTACGATCTGTGGGAACGGTTTCTTGAGTTCAACCGTTCGCAGGTCACCGAACTGATGCGCAACTACGGAACCGTCGACCTGCTCTGGTTCGACGGAGATTGGGAGCGCAGTGCCCGGCAATGGAACATGGGCGGTTTTCGCGACTTCCTGCATCGGCTCAACCCGCGTGTGGTGCTGAACTCAAGGCTCCAGGGCTACGGCGATTACCAGACGCCGGAGCAGGGGATACCTGTTGTCGCGCCCGAGGGACCGTGGGAGTTCTGCACGACGCTGAACGGCTCGTGGGGGTACAACGTCCACGACGAGGCGTACAAGAGCCCCGCGCAGGTCATCCGGATGTTCGCCGATTGCATCTCCATGGGCGGCAACATGCTCCTGGGCATCGGGCCGCGCGAG
>SKZO01000047.1 GCA_007127335.1 Spirochaetales bacterium
GGACTCTCAGCCGCTGTAGAAGCGCGGCTTGGCCTCTGAGCCGGCGGCATCAGACGATATCGAGCACATGGCGCTTCTTCAGCGTGCTCATGATCTCCGGCATCGCCTCGCGCATCGCCGACTCACCACGCTGCATGAGCTCGTCGATCCGCTTGAGGTTGTAGTAGTTGAAGTCGCCAAGGTGAGGCGTGATGACCCGCACCGACTTTGATTCCTTGAACTTGTGCGTGCCCCGGCAGTTGCGGGCCATGACGGCGAACGAGTACAGCATGACGTTCAGGAGATTCTCCGGCGCTTTGCCCTGGATCGTATCGCTGTTCAGATCGACCGCAATGACAAAGTCCGCACCCATCTCCTCACAGACGTCGATCGGCACGTCGTTGAGGACCCCACCGTCGACGAGCACGCGCCCGTCAAGACGTACCGGCTCGAACAACCCGGGAATGCTGCAGCTTGCACGTACCGCTCGCGCAACCGACCCCGAGTCAAAGATGACCTGCTCCCCGTTGACGATGTCGACGGTGACCGCCCGGAAGGGTATGTCGAGCTGCTCAATCGTCCGGTCACCGAGCATCGACTCCAGACGTTTCTCAAGCCGGTCCGCCCGCACGAGGCCGAGCTTTGGAAAGACCGGCTGGACGAAATCGCCCCAGTCGAGCGAGCGGGTTACCTCTTCGATCTCGTCCCACGTGTAGCCCCCGGCGTAGAGAGCGCCCACGATGCTGCCGGCGCTCGTCCCGCAGACGAAGTCGGCGCGCACTCCAGCTTCGTCAAGGACCTTGAGCACACCGAGATGGGCTAGGCCGCGCGCGGCACCCCCACCCAGAGCGAGACCGAGAGACCGTCTTGCGCGCACCATTTACCGCGAGTCCTCCCAGTAGGGATGGGTGGTGTAGTGCTTGAACAGTCTCTCCTCGTGTTCACGGTCGATCTCGTGGGCGCGCTCGTATTCCGGAGCCGTCTCGATCAGCTGCTTGGACGTGTTCACCTTGAAGGTCGCCTCAGCCCAGACGATCCGGTCGACGAGCTTGGGCGCGAAGAGCACCTCATGCTTCTTCAGAACCTTGCCCGTGTTGACCACGAGGTAACGGATCGCCCAGGAGTCCGGGTCCATAAGCAGGTTGTCCAGATGCCCAACCTGCCCGTCAACTGCGACCACGCGGTAGCCCCGGACCTCGTGCGCGCTGCGCAGGTGACTGTCCCAGTGAGCTCCGTACTCGCGATCCTGCTCTACGGCCTTCGACTCTTCCGGCTCGGTCTCTCCTCCGGGCTGATCGTAGCGGCCCCACAGGGCCACGCCGCCCCAGTACGGCGGGAAGTTGTAGTACAGGTGGTACTCGGCCTCCTGCTGGCGCGAGATCGGACGATCCGTATCAATATCAGGGCTGTTTCGCACCTGTTCGGTCGTAAGAGACACCTTGATACACTTCGTCTCCCATCGAATTGCTTCAACTGAGTTCGGCGAGATGAGCACCTTCTTCCCGAAGAGCCAGGATCCGGTTGCAACGACGAGGTAACGCACCACCCAGTCATCGTCCTCGAAGTAGACGTCGGTCACGTGGCCGATTTCGCCGTCCTCGGCGGCAAGGCGAAAACCCTCCAGGTCGCGTAAATGCTTGAACACAGGTCCCTCCCTTCCCGGTAGCCGGGGTCTCACCTGTATTCAACTACCTGTTCGGGCGCACGTCAAGCTTCTCGGTCGCAGGCGCACCCATTGAAGCCTGCGCGGCCGATCACAGGCCGTTGGATTCGGGCGCCCGCGCTGGTACAATGGAGGCAATGACAGGGCCAACACTGACGCTTGACGTCACGGCAACGAGTGACACGGGTCTGGTGCGAAGAAACAATGAAGACGCCATCTGGCTTGCAGACCGGTTCATCCGCTCGGGAATGCACTCGCTGGAGATCATCGACATCCCCGACGACGGGCTGCTGCTCGCGGTTGCCGACGGAGTGGGGGGGGCGGCCGCCGGAGAAGTCGCAAGCCGCTGGGTCTGCGAGCAGATGGCGCGGCGAATCCACGAGGCGTCGCTGGCCGGCGCGACGACCGTCGCCGATCGTCTGCGGAGTATCGCCTCGTCGGTCAACGAGGACCTCCTGCGGGAGTCGGAGACCGACCCTCACCGACGCGGGATGGCCACGACGTGGACTGCGGTCCTCATGTTCCCCTCCCGGGCGTTCTGGCTGAATGCCGGCGACAGCCGGCTGTACCGGCTCGCGAACGGAGCGCTCGAACAGGTCTCGCGCGACCACACCTTGCGCGAAGAACGCGGCGACCCTTCCATACCGGGCAATATCATCAGCAATTGCTTCGGCAACGCAACGGGCTTCTACCTGGACGTGGGAGGGTTCGATATCGCAGCGTGTGACGGGTTCCTGCTCTGCACCGACGGGCTGTCCGACTATGCCGACGCTGATCGTGCACGGCAGCTCGTGCGGCAAGCCGAGGATACGCGGACCGCGGCGCAGGGATTGCTGCAGCTCGCGCTCGACGGCGGCGGAGGTGACAACATCACGCTCATTCTCGCGCGGCGGCGCCATGGATGAGCGACGACGACGCCGTCTCGACCTCGTCGCCTTCATGGGAGCGCTGTGTCTCTTCTTCTCGACGATCGAGTACCTCTTCCCGAAGCCGTTCCCGTTCTTCCGACTCGGCCTGGCGAATCTGCCGGTCCTCCTCGCGCTCGATCTCTTCTCGCCCGGATATGTGTTTCTGCTCGTACTGCTGAAAGTCGTGGGCCAGGGGCTGGTGAGCGGCACGCTCGCGAGCTACGTCTTTCTCTTCTCCTTGTCCGGCAGCTTCGCGAGTGTCCTGGTCATGCTCCTGGTGCACCGGGCCGGTGGTCGGTGGATCTCCCTCGTGGGCGTCAGTCTCTTTGGAGCGCTCGCGAGCAATATCGTACAGATCACGCTCTCGGTCACGTTCATCTTCGGCTCGAGCGCATGGGTGATCGCGCCGCCGTTCCTTGGGTTGGGCGTGGCGAGCGGCCTCGTCGTGGGGCTCTTCGCCGAGCGCTTCCGGCGTCGATCACAGTGGCTCGTGCGCCAGGAAGAGGCGCTGCATGGCCCGTAGACGCCCTCCCAATCGCCTCGCCCGCCACACCGCACCCCTGCATATCTTCGCCGCCGGGTCACTGACCATCGTGGCCTTTCTCCTCCAGTCGAACCTCGTCGTTCGGGCCGTACAGGTGCTCGTCTTCGCGGCGCTGGCAACCTTCGCCGGCAAACGGATCCGCTGGGGCTATTTCCTGATCATGGTGTCGTCGATCACCTTCTTCAACCTGCTCACGCCGGTAGGTCGTGTGCTGTACGAGCTCGGACCCCTGCGGATCACCGCCGGTGCACTCGAGCAGGGGCTCCTCAAGGGGCTTGCCATCGTCGGGCTGGTCTTCATCTCGCTGTTTTCGGTTCGCCCGGACCTGCGTCTGCCGGGTACCTTTGGAGGAGTTCTCGCGCGCCTGTTCTACTACTTCGAACGAGTACTCGACACACGCAAGCGCGTGTCCGCCGCGCGCCTCGTAGAGAGCGTCGATGAGATCCTTCTCGAGCTCTACCCGCCGGGAATCGCCGCGGACGGGTCACAGGACATGGACGAAAAGCAGAGCGCTCGCCCGTCGCAGCGCACCAGCCGCGCCGGAGCGGTCCTGATGGCGGCGCTCGTCGTTGGCAACTGGGCCGCCGCGATGGTATCTTGGCCGGGCACGTCATAGGATTGCGCGCGAGCGGCGCGGTTGACCTCGGTCTGCTCGCCTGGATTATCGACGGGAGGAACCATGTACAGTGGCGCACAGACGCATTTCTCACAGGTGCTCGACTCGATCCGTGAGTCGGGCCTCACCAAACGCGAACGAATCCTGACGAGCCCGCAGGACTCCCGCATCTCGGTCTCCGGCGGCAAGGACGTCATCAACTTCTGCGCAAACAACTATCTCGGGCTGTCGAATCATCCGTATGTCGTTGAGGCGGCGCGCAGGAGTCTCGACGAATGGGGCTTCGGTCTCTCGTCGGTGCGCTTCATCTGCGGAACCCAGTCGATTCACAAAGAGCTCGAGTCACGAATCTCCGGCTTCCTCGGGTTCGAGGACACGATCCTCTACGCCTCATGCTTCGATGCGAACGGGGGCCTGTTCGAAACGCTACTCGGACCGGACGACGCAATCATCAGCGATGCGCTGAACCACGCGAGCATCATTGACGGCGTCCGGCTGTGCAAAGCGCAGCGCTATGTGTACAAGACCTCGGACATGCACGACCTCGAAGAGCGACTGAAAGAGTCGCAGTCCGCCCGGATCAGGATCATCGCGACCGACGGCGTCTTCTCGATGGACGGCACCATCGCCAACCTCCCCGGAATCTGCGACCTCGCCGAAGAGTACGACGCCCTCGTCATGGTCGACGACTGTCACGCCGTCGGGTTTCTCGGAGCGCGTGGCCGCGGTACCCATGAACACCATGACGTCATGGGCCGGGTCGACATCATGACCGGCACCCTTGGGAAGGCGCTCGGAGGGGCCACCGGCGGCTATACGGCGTCGCGCAGGGAAGTCGTCGAGCTCCTGCGCCAGCGATCGCGTCCCTACCTCTTCTCGAACAGCGTCGCTCCGAATATCGTCGCCGCGAGCCTCGCCGCGATCGACCTGCTCGAGCGCGATACATCCCTGCGGGACAGACTGGAGCAGAACACCGCGTATTTCCGGCAGAAGATCGCCGCTATCGGGCTCGACGTGCCCGAAGGCGAGCACCCGATCGTCCCGATCATGCTTGGCGAGGCGCGACTCGCCACTGAGATGGCCGACCGGCTGCTCGAGCGCGGCGTCTACGTGATCGGGTTCTCCTACCCGGTCGTGCCGAAGGGTACTGCCCGGATTCGCACGCAGGTGAGCGCCGCGCATTCGCGGGAGGAGCTCGACTACACGGTCGAGCAGTTCAAGGCCGTGAAGGAGGAGTTGGGACTGTGAACTACACGATAAGTGGCATCCAGCAGATAGGGGTGGGGGTTTCGGACCTCTCGGCGGCATGGGAGTGGTACCGGAAGGCGTTCGGTATGGACGTACCGGTCTTCCAGGAGGCCGCTGAGGCGCCGCTCATGGTCAGGTATACCGGAGGCGAGGTTCACAGCCGAAACGCAGTGCTCGCAATCAACCTGAGCGGGGGCGGTGGATTCGAGATCTGGCAGTATACGAGTCGCGTCCCGGCGGCGCCGGCTTCCGCCCCCGAAATCGGGGATCCGGGGGTCTTCGCTCCGGTTCTCAAGACGCGGGCGACCCAGGAGGCACACGACCACCTCACCGCGATCGGCGCCGAGGTGAGCAGACCGACGCCCGGACCGGACGGGGTCGAACGCATCTTCGTGACCGACCCGTACGGGAACGTCTTTCAGGTCGCGCCCTCAAAGGAGTGGTTCGGATCGCCGGCGGTCGTCGGTGGCGTGTCCGGTGCGATGATCGGCTGCTCGAGTATCGAGCGCACGCTGCCGCTGTACCGGGACGTGCTCGGATACGATACGATTGTGTACGACGAGCGAGGCTCTTTTCCGGACCTCGTGTCGCTTCGAGGCGGAGCCGGCGAGCTGCGGAGAGTGCTCCTCGCCCATAGCGCACCGCGAGTCGGGCCGTTCAGCGAGTTGATGGGGCCGAGCACCATCGAGCTCGTCGAGTCGTCCGGCCCGTCACGGCCGGCGATATTCGCGGATCGGTACTGGGGAGACCTCGGGTTCATCCACCTCTGCTTCGATGTGCGGGGCATGGACGCGCTCGCGGCCCGTTGCGCCACGGCGAGTCACCCATTCACCGTCGACAGCGCGCAGACCTTCGATATGGGCGATGCGGGCGGACGGTTCAGCTACGTCGAGGATCCGGACGGCACCCTGATCGAGTTCGTGGAGACACACAAGCTGCCCGTATTCAAGCCGCTCGGACTGGGGCTCAACCTCACCCGACGACCGGCCGATCGCGCCTTACCCTCTTGGATGATCAGGCTGCTCGGGCTGACCCGGGTGAAGTAGGGGGGAGACGCGGACCCGCTGGTCCTCCGGCTCGCCGGCGTGCAGGCCGCACTCACGCTGCTCGGGACGTTCCCACCACCAGCGGCCGGACCGGGGGTCGGCTCCGGGCTCGACGGCTCGAGTACACGGCGCGCAGCCGATCGACGGGAACCCCCGGTCATGAAGCTCGTTGTACGGCACCTCGTGCGCACGAAGGTACTCCCACACGTCGTCGTCCCCCCAGTCGGCAAGCGGGCTGAGCTTGTAGAGGCCGTTCTGCTCATCCCACTCGACCGGCTCGAGCGAAGAACGCGTCACCGACTGTGACCGGCGAAGACCGGTGATCCACGCCCGTTTGCCGGCAAGGGCACGGCGAAGCGGCTCCACCTTGCGCACGCGGCAGCATCGCTTGCGCAGCTCGACGCCGTGGTAGAAGAGGTTGATCCCGTGCTCCCCGACCATCTCCTCCACCTCGGCGGCGTCCGGGAAGTAGGGCCGTACCGGAACGCCGAGCTCGCGCTCGTTTCTCGCCATGAGATCGTATGACTCGTTGAAGAGCCTGCCGGTATCGAGCGTGAAAACCTCGATCGGCAGGCAGTGTACGGAGAGAAGGTGCACGAGCACCTGGTCCTCCGCGCCCAGGCTCGAAGCGATCGTCACCCGCCCCCCAAAGGTGCGGCCGGCCCACTCGAGCATCTGCGCGGCATCGAGACCTGCGGTCTGTTCGCGGTACGCTGCGAGCTGCCTCACGTCCCGAACACCTTCCTCACCTTCACCATATCGTCGCCGTCGATCGTGGGATTGATGCCGGCCTCGTCCCGCATCTGCTTGAAGACCGCCACGGTCTCGTTGATATCCTCCTCGGTGTGACTCGCGGTGGGGATCATCCGGAACATACAGAGCCCGAGCGGGATGACGGGGTAGGTGATCGCCGTCACGAACACGCCGCGTTCACGAAGGAACGACACCGTCCGAACGCCAACGGTCTCCACGCGCTCTTCGCCCACCGGGATGAAGACCGAGCAGATAGGGGACTCTCCGGGACCGACGTGGTACCCGAGCTCGCGCAGCCCGCTCTTCAACAGCCGCGAGTTTCGCCACATGCGCTCGCGCCGGTCGTCACCAGCGCGAACGAGCTCAAGCGCCTTGCGCAGACTCTCGACGTAGACCATTGGCAGGCTCTTGGCGAAGACCTGGGAGCGTCCGTTGTAGGTGATCCACTCGACTACCTCGCGTGTGGACGCCGAGAAGCCCCCGATAGACGCAAACGCCTTCGCGAAGGTCCCGAAGTAGACGTCAACGCCGTCCTGCACGCCCAGATGGTCGGCTGCTCCACGGCCGTGTTCGCCCATCACGCCCCACCCATGAGCGTCGTCGACGAAGAGGCGGGCGTCGTACTTCCGTGCGAGCTCGACGATCTCCGGAAGGATCGCGAGGTCACCGGTCATGCCGTAGACACCTTCGGTGAGGATCAGCACACCGCCCTTGCGCGAACGGTTGACGCGCTTCAGCACACTTTCGAGGTTCTCAGCACTGTTGTGCTTGAAGACGCGCAGCTGGGCGCGAGAGAGAAAAGCGCCGTCCACGATGCAGGCGTGGGCGAGCTTGTCCATCACGACGGTGTCTTCAGGCGTCGCGAGCGACTGTATGGTGCCGATCACGCCGAGGTAGCCGTAGTTGAACAGAAACGCCGCTTCCTTCTGCGCGAAGTCGGCGAGCTCGGCTTCGAGCGACTGATGGTAGGCGGTATTGCCGGTCATCATGCGCGAGCCCATCGGCGAGCTCACGCCATAGGTCTGCACGGCCTCCACGGCGACCTGTCTGATCTCCTCGCTCTCGGCGAGACCGAGGTAGTTGTTGACGCTCCACATGATTTTCTCGCGTCCGTCGTAGTCCATCCGACGACTCGCGATCGGCGGCAGCGTCGGACGCGTGAAGTAATGATCGTCCTGCGCCCGCATGATGCCGAAGTACCCCTTGTCCGTCCGGCACTTCTCGAAAATGTCGCGACTCGCGGCTTCCTGCTCGACGGTCGCAACGCGCTGATCCTCGTGCATATCTCCTCCTAGAACAGGCCGGTCACGACCCGTGATACGGTCTCCGGCCTGAAGCAGTGTCGATCAATCACCCGAGCGGGAACGATATCCCGTCGGTCCTGTTCCTCCGCGATCCGCAGGTATCCGCCGCCGGTGACGTTGAGCATCACCGTCTCGTCCGCTCCAATCGCCTCGGCCTCGATCGCCGCCACCAGGTGAGCAACGGCGACTGCCGCCGCGGGCTCGAGATCGATTCCCTCGAGACGCTCGAACAGACGCGCCGCTGTCGCGGCCGTCTCGTTGTCCACGACACCGGTCGTGCCGTCGGTATCCACGAGCGCGTCGTAGAGTCCGCCGCGCAACCCGTAGGGCGGCTGTCGGTTCGCAAGCACCTTGGCTCCAATCGTCGCGATCCTTTCGCGGGCCTCATCGTCGTCGATGGGGACCAGAACCCGTGAACGGTTCACCCAGGAATCGTGGATGGGAGAGAACGGTGCGTTCTGACTGACGTGCAACCGCATCTTGCGGTCCCCGTACTCCTCGCTGTCGATCAGCCGCAGATTCGCCTCCCAGGCGGCGATAGCTCCGGTACCGCTGCCAACTGCCTGGAAGTAATGTGCCGGAATTTCTCCGATCACGTCTACCGCCGACAGTACGGTCGTGGCCATTCCGTCGCGCCGGGCGACGTTCCGGGCACCGCCCTCAGCGACAAACCCGGGCAGATCCGCGACGATCGCGGCGAGCGCAATCGCGTCGGAGTAGTCTGAGTCTCCTCCGGCGGCGATGACCCTGACACAGTCGGAGACCGGGCCGATCGACCAGACGGCGGGCAGATTACGCTCGGGAACGACGACCACGAGCGGTATCGCGTTGTCGCTGCAGACCCGGATGAATGCGCGCGCAGTGTTCCCCGCGGAGGCGACGACGAGCACCCGATCGTAGGTCGCCGGCATTCTCGCGCACACGCTGTACGCCTCACACTCCTTGAACGTTCCGGTGAGCATGCGCGCGTCGCGCTCGGGCCAGTAGCCGGAGAACGTGATGAACAGGCGCTTCAGGCCAAGGTGACGAGCGAGCGCGTCGCTCTGGTAGGTCACGGGGGCACACGATCCCTCGAGTGTCCGACGGACAGGAAGCCACTCCGCGAACCGGTAGATTCCAAGATCGGCAGAACCCGCGATGAACCGCTTCTGCCGGTATCTCGTGCGCAGGAGCGCCGGGACGGTGGCGTTCGGGTTCTCGAGCAGGAGCGTCTCGTCGGACAGATGGACCCCGGACTCGAGGCAGGTCAAACAGTAGTGCGCGTCCATGTACGCTCCTAGTAGGGACTGTAGATCGCGCCGATGCGGCGCAGGGCCGCCTTCACCTTCTCAACGCCGCTCGACAGGTCGCCCGGATCGGTGAGGTGCACCGTGACGTCGATGTCGGTCGTCACCGACTCTCCTGCCCATACGGTGAGAATCTCATCCGGGTTCACCGGAACCTTGACGATGTCCAGATCGTGCTGCGTCAGCTCGACACCGGTCACGATGAGGATAACGCCAGCGTCGAGGAAGAGGTGAGAGACCTCCGCGAGCCTTCTGATGTGCTCGTCCCTGCCGACGGGCACCTCCTGGATGTCGGCGCTCAGTCCCCGCTTGAGGTTTCCCACGCCAAGGCAGTAGACAAACTTCCCTTCAATGAACAGCTGCTCCTCGAGGCGGCTGGCGAGCTCCTGTTTACCGGAGCCCTCGCACCCGGTGATGAGGATGAGCGTCGACCGTTGGCTGTACCGCTCGGCGCGCAGGAGCGGTGAGATCGCGCTCCGATCCCAGTTGAAGTTTCGCAGCCGGACGTTTTCCCTGATCCATGCGTCCTCGTCCTCGGCCGTCCCGCGGATGATCCCGCCGCCCCGGATCTCGTAATCGTCGACGATCACGAACCGCGACGTGAAGGGGATACGGTCCACGGGATCGAAGGCGATATCCGCATCAAAGGCAAGCTCGACCTCCGCGACATCGTGCCGCTCGATCTCCGACTTCCTTCGACTCGCGCGCAGACTCGAGGCGTCGAGCACGCGCACGATCCGGTGCAACCGCGTCGGGTGGCGGGCGGCACCCATCTTGAAGATGTACTCGTGATCCCGCCGCATCGGCTCACGGCCAAGCCAGAAGAGGTTGACCCGCACCCGGTTGGCCACCTCGGGCGAGGGTTCGTCGGCCTTGACGGCGATCTCGCCGCGGACGACGTAGATCTGCTCCTCGAGCGTGAACCCCGTCGCGTGCGGAGCCGAGGTGCTTCGACCCGGTTCGGCCGCGAACTGCTCGAATGTCGCGATCCGGCTTCTCTTTCCGGACGGGTAGAAAACGATCTCATCGCCCACCTCGGCTCGTCCGGTCCCGACGGTCCCGGCCACGATTCTTCGCGCGTCGCCGAGCTTCGTGAACTTGTAGACACCCTGTACCGGCATCCGGAACGGCAGCTCGAGGAGATCGGCCTCTTTCCTGAACGAGTCGAGCTGTTCGATCACCGTGGGGCCCGTGTACCACTCGGTCCGCGGCGACCGGTCGACGATGTTGTCCCCGGCGAGGCCGCTCACGGGAATGAACTCCACGCCGCTGGTGTCCACATCGATGCTCCGCAGGAAGCGACGGTAGCGCCGTACGATCCTTCGGAAGACGTTCCGATCGTACTCGACGATGTCCATCTTGTTCACGAGCACCGCGAGTTGACGCACGCCGAGCATGGACAGGAGATAGCCGTGACGTCGACTGTTCTCCTGGATCCCTTCGTGAGCGTCGATCACCAGGAACGCAACCTCGGCCCGACTCGCTCCGGTGACCATATTCTTCAGAAACTCAATATGTCCGGGAGCATCGATGATGATGTAATCGCGCGCCGGCGTCCTGAAGAAGACCCGCGCGGAGTCGATTGTTATGCCCTGCGCCTGTTCATCCTTCAGTGCGTCGATCAGGAACGCATACTCGAACGGTTTCGAGTTGCGCTCGCAGGCGGCACGTACCGCCTCGAGCTTCCCGTCGGGCAGCGTTCCGGTATCGGCGAGCAACCTCCCGACGATCGTGCTCTTGCCGTGATCCACATGACCGACGATGACCATCTGCATCTGCGGTCGTCCCTGGCGTGGATTCTTCGCCAATACGGCATCCCGGGGTATTGTCTGCATCTGGAGTTCCGACATTCCGCGCTCCTACATGTAGCCGCTTTTGCGAAGCGTCTCGAGGCCGCCGTCCTCTGCGTCCTGTGCCCGGCCGCTCCGTTCGGCGACGTTTCGCAGCTGGCCGCCGCGCAGCTCCTCGATGATGTCGCTCGGGTTCTTCGCGGTCGACTCGATGGGAAAGGTGCAGGGAGCGCAGCCGAGCGAACGGTACCGCTTCCCGTCACCCTGATCGTAGTAGAGCGAAACCGTCGGGATCGACTCCCGCTCGATGTACTCCCAGATGTTGAGCTCGGTCCAGTCGAGCAGCGGGTGGATGCGCAGATGGGTACCCGGAGCGAACTCGGTCTTGTACTGGTTCCAGAACTCCGGCGGCTGATCGCCGATATTCCAGTCGTTGCGCTGATCGCGCGGCGAGAAGTAGCGCTCCTTGCTCCGTGACCCTTCCTCGTCGGCACGCACTCCCGCGATTACGCCGGTGAACGGCGTTCCGCTCGTGTCCCGCTCGTAGCCGTCGCTCGTATGGTCGAACCGGTACCGTGTGCCGGTTCCGTTGAGCGTCGCCCGCAGGGCCTGCGTTTTCAGCGACGCGCAGCACTGCGTGCGCGAGAGCTTCCCGTCCGGAAAGGTCTCCTTCGCAGCGAGCGCCTCCTCGTTCTGCCCGACGATCATCGTCAGCCCCCAGTCGCGGGTAAGCTGGTCCCGGTACTCGATCATCTCCGGGATCTTGTAGCCGGTATCAATATGGATGAGCGGGAACGGTACGTGCCCGAAGAACGCTTTTCGGGCGAGCCAGAGCAGGACCGTCGAGTCCTTCCCGATCGACCAGAGCATCCCGAGTTCCTTGAAACTCGCGTATGCTTCCCGCAATATGTACACGCTCGTGTTCTCGAGCAGATCAAGGTGGTCCATCTCCCACTCCCGGCCTTTGATTCCGACGGGCGGTACCCGGTCGGTCGGTGGCCGAATTTACCACACTTCCCCGCACGCGTATAGCTCGATTACCGGAGAGCGGCGCCGGGTCTACTGCTCGTCGACTGACGAACCCTGCTGTTCGCGCAGGTCGGCGAGGATCTCTGCGATCCGCTCATGGTGTCGCGGGTCGGACTCAACGTGCCCCCAGCCGCGCTCGGGCTGGAAGATACCGTCATACGCCGAGTCACGATAGGTCCGCAGGTAGTGAGGGATCCCCTCCTCCTCGAGAAGCGACGAGAGGAGCCGGGCCTCTACTTCGTTGTTGAGCACGTCGGCCTTTACGTAGTTTCGCACGGTCTCATGCTATCGAAGGCAGGATGCTTCTTCAAGGTGGCGTGCTGGTCGCCGGACCCGGAGTCGCCGGACCCGGAGTTGACGCAGCCAAAAGTCAACAAACACAATTACGTCCAAATAGAATCGCTTGACAAAGGTGGTGTCGTAGTCTATCTTGTTGCATTACATACAGTAGTGGAGGGAATGGATGCAGCTATTGCTTTGGATCGTCCTTCCGCTCACTGGCTTGATTCTAGGTTGGCTAACACGGTGGATATACGCCAGATTTCAGCTGTCCGCTTCGGAGCAACGCGCCGAGCGGCTGAAACGAGACGCAGTCAAAGATGCAGAGGCACTGAAGAAGGAACTGATTCTTGAGACGAAAGATGAACTCCTTCGGGAACGGAACCAGCAGGAAAAGGAACTTCGCGAGGAGCGGAGTGAACTCCAGCGGTACGAGAAACGGGTGCTTCAGAGGGAAGAGAACCTAGAACAGAAGCTGGCGAGCGCAGAAAGACAGCAGCAGGAGTTCGCTGACCGCGAACGGAACATGGCGGAGAAGGAACGGGTTCTCTCGGAGCAGGAAGCCGTGTGGCGGCAGGAGCTCGAGAGAATATCCGGTCTTACCGCCGAGGAGGCGAGACGTCAACTGATCGGCTCGCTCGAGAACGAGGCGCGGCACGACGCGCAGACGCTCGTGAACAAGATCGAGCAGGAAGCGAACGTCACTGCCGAACGGCGCGGCCGGGAGATCCTCGTGTCGACCATCCAGCGGATGGCGAGCGAAGTCAACGCGGAGGTGACCGTCGCCTCGGTCCCGCTGCCGAACGACGAGATGAAGGGACGGATCATCGGGCGTGAGGGACGCAATATCCGCACGCTCGAGACGCTCACCGGTGTCGACGTCATCATCGACGACACCCCGGAAGCGGTAGTCGTGTCGTGTTTCGACCCGGTTCGCAAGGAAATCGCGCGTCGAAGCCTCGAGCGGCTCATCTCCGACGGTCGCATTCATCCGACGCGGATCGAGGAAGTCGTCCAGAAGATCACGCAGGAGGTCTCGCAGTCGATCTACGACGAGGGTGAGAAGGTGCTCTTCGAGCTCGGGCTCCACCAGATGAAACCGGAGGGAGTCCGCGGGATCGGACGCCTGCAGTACCGGACGAGCTACGGTCAGAACGTTCTGATGCACTCCAAGGAAGTGGCGATTCTCGCGGGCATGCTCGCAGCCGAGCTCAACGCAGACACCGATGTCGCCCGGCGTGGCGGCCTGCTGCACGACGTCGGCAAGGGAATCGAAAGCGACGGAGACGCGAACCACGTCGAGCTTGGCGTGGAGCTCGTGAAGCGCATCGGCGAGGACGAGCGGGTGATCAACTGCATATCCGCTCACCACGGAGACGTGCCGCACAGTTGCATCGAGTCGGTGATCGTACAGGTAGCCGACGCGCTCAGCGCGTCCCGGCCCGGGGCACGCAGGGAATCACTCGACAACTACATCAAGCGGCTTGAGAACCTCGAGCGCATCGCCGAAGACTTCGACGGCGTAGAAAAGGCGTATGCCATCCAGGCGGGCCGCGAGCTGCGCATCATGGTCAACCACGAGCAGGTAACCGACGACGGCGCCAGGGACATCGCGAAGGAGATCGCCAAGCGCATCGAGACGGAGCTGCGGTACCCGGGGCGGATCAAGGTTACGATGATCCGCGAAACCCGAATCGTGGAGTACGCCCGGTAGTGCCGGAATCGAAGGAGACGATTACAGCCCTGTTCCTCGGCGACGTCATTGGACAGGCCGGGGCCAGGGCTCTGTTCGCGCACCTGAAACAGGTCGCGAAGCGCGTGTCCGCCGACCTCGTCATCGTCAACGGCGAGAACGCGGCCGAGGGGTTCGGAGTGACGGTCGAGGCGGTCTCCGCGCTCTTCGACGCCGGCGCAACGGTCATCACCACCGGGAACCATATCTGGCAGCAACGCGAGGTCCTCTCGCTGCTCGACAGCGAGCCCCGGCTGCTGCGGCCGGCGAACTACCCGCCCGGAACCCCGGGGCATGGGCAGGTCGTGGTCGATGTGCGCGGCGTCAAGGTCGCCGTGCTCAACCTCCAGGGCCGTCGGCGTATGCCGACGATCGACTGCCCCTTCCGAAAGGCGTCCGATCTGGTCCGCGCCCTCGAACGCGATACGCGGATCATCCTCATAGACTTCCACGCGGAGGCGACCGACGAGAAGGAGGCGTTCGCGCATCACCTCGATGGATCGGTGAGCGCGATCGTCGGAACGCACACGCACATCGCAACCGCCGACGCGAGAATCCTGCCGAACGGCACCGCCTATCAGACCGACCTCGGCGCGTGCGGGCCCACCGAATCGGTCATCGGGTTCGTGCCGCAGATCAGTATCCAGCGCGCGCTGACCCAGCTCCCGTTGAAGAACGAAGTAAGCGCGAACCACGTCGTGCTCCACGGGACGGCCGTGACGATCGACGTCGAAACCGGAAAGGCGACGGCGGTCATGCCGGTCGTTGAGACGTCCTTCTTCTGAGCCGCATGCCGCGCGTACGCCTGCTCGACCGACTGTGTAGTGTCTACCCGGACATCGAGCGGGAGCACCTGCTCGCTCGCATCCTCTGTGGAGAGGTGCGCGTGGGAACCGAATGCGTGCGCGACCCCCGTACACGGGTCGAGCCGGACGCGGGAGTCTCCTTCGTCGCGCGACGGTACGTCGGTCGCGGCGGGATCAAGCTCGAACACGCGATAGCCCGCTTCAGGCTTCCCGTGGCAGATGCCGTCGTGCTCGACGCCGGGTCGAGCACCGGTGGCTTCACCGACTGTCTTCTTCAGCACGGCGCGAGTCTGGTGCATGCGGTCGACGTGGGGTGGAACCAGCTCGACTACCGGCTGCGGACCGACGAGCGGGTGCGGGTACACGAGCGAACGAACATCATGGAGATTCGCACCCTCGAACCGGCCCCCGACGCCGCGGTCGCGGATCTGAGCTTTCGTTCGCTACGCGGCGCCGCCGGTCACGTGTTCAGCCTCGCGGGGTCGACCTGGGCGGTCTACCTCGTGAAACCTCAGTTCGAGTGGCGGCAACCGCCCGCCGACTTCAACGGGACGGTCCCCGATGAACGGCTGCCCGAGATACTGACCGAAACGTTGGAAGCCCTCGAAGAGGAGGGCCTCCCACTCGTGGATGTATGCGAGAGTCCGATCCGCGGCGCCAGGGGAAACCGTGAGTTTCTGCTCCTCGTCGGCGAGAACGCGGGGCATACTGGCGCCCGCGCAGGCCGGGTGGCGGTCCCGGACCTCGTGACGAAGGCGATCTTCACGAGCTGAACGCGTTGCGACCCAACGGCTCTCCCACGAAGATGCCGTCACCGCCAAGGTAGTCTATCCGCTCACCGTCCACCAGGAACTGTACCCGCTCAACGGTGGGAAACTCGGTTGAGCTGTAGATAATCTGCAGCAACTGCGCAACGGTGCCCTCAGCGCCGAGCGCGTTGAAACGGAAGGCCTGGTTGAAGTTCAGATAGGCAGTGCCGTTCTGCACGTGAGCGGAGATGAGTCGGGTGCCTTCGGGGATGGTATTGAGCAGGCCGTTTTTGAGCTCCTCACCGGTCGGGCCGGCAAGGAGTGCGTTGATCGTCTCGGTCAGCGGACCAGAGTCGTAGTAGACCGGCCGCACAACCCGCTGCGGATACGTTCTTCCGTCTTCGGTAACCCTGATGAAATAGAGCCCGGCCATCAGTCGATTCGGTTTCTCCGGGTCCGGCGACGGGGCGCGTTGTGCGGGTGTCTGGCGCTGCGGCACCTGCGGCTGAGCGGGGTCCGGCGACGGGGACTCGGGCTGTGCCTGAGGCGGCGGGTCCGCAGCCGGAGGCGTCTGCGGGACCGAAGGCCGCTCCTCAATCGTGACCCGCGGATCCTCGACCGGTTGCGGTGTCGGTTCCTCGGGGTCGGGGGTGGCCGGCGCGTCGGGCGTCGGGTCTGCTCCGCCGAAGCGGTCCCGGATCACCTCAACGATCCCGGTCGTTTCGAGCACCTGTTCTATGTTGCCGCGGTTGGCAAGAAAGATGACCAGTACCAGAAGGATAAATGCGATCCAGAAGAGCACGCCGATCGAGGTTTTCCGGCTGCCGGACGGCTTTGACATGCTCCTAGTATCGGCGCATTCGACCATGAGCTTTCAGCTGATTCGAGTTTGACCGATTCACGGGGGCAGCTTATAGTGTCGGGGATGGAAACGATCTCCGGCATATCGGCGTCTCCCGGCATCGCGATCGGCAAAGTGTTCATTCACACCCACGACGCACCGGCGGTGCCGCGCTACACCATACCGCCGGATTCGGTTAACGCGGAGATGAAGCGGTTCCGCGAAGCCGCGAACAAGGCGGCAGCGGAGATCGAGGCCCTTCGACGCAACGGAGCGTCCGAGATTGACGAGGACCAGCTCGCGATTCTCGATTCGCATCTGCTCATGCTCGAGGACGCAGAGTTTCACGACCAGGTCGAACGCGGCATCACCGAATCGCTGATCAATGTCGAGTGGGTCCTCTACCAGAGCGTTCAGGGGGTCGTCGATAAGCTGAACTCGTCGCAATCGGAGGACCTCAGGCAGAGGAGCTCGGACCTCCACGATGTCAGCGCCCGGGTTCTCTCACATCTCACGAAACGGAAACGCTTCTCCCTCGCTGACCTGGACGAAGAGATCGTCCTCGTCGCACATGAGCTTCTGCCTTCGGATGCGATCGCGATGAACAAGCGGAAGGTTCGTGCCATCGCCACCGACGCCGGCGGCCGCACTTCGCACACGGCGATCCTTGCACGCAGCTTCGAAATACCGGCTGTGCTCGGGCTCTCGTATGTCTCACGGATGGCAGAAAGCGGTGACACGATCATCGTCGACGGAAACCATGGGAAGATCATCCTCGATCCGGATGAGAACACCCGAGCCGAGTACGAGCGGGAGAGCCGTGCCTGGCAGCAGCATGAAGTCCAGCTGATGCGACTGCACGACCTGCGGGCGGAGACCCGCGACGGCAAACTCGTTGAGCTCAAGGCGAATATCGAGGTGCCCGAGGAGGTCGAATCAGTCATCACTCACGGAGGCGACGGTATAGGGCTCTACCGATCCGAGTTCCTCTTCCTCGGCTCAGGCGGCCTTCCGAACGAAGACGAGCAATACCAGGCCTACAGACGAGTACTGGAAGCGCTTCCGACACAGCCCGTCACGATCCGGACCCTGGATCTGGGTGGAGACAAGGTGGGCCACGATATCGCAGATCTCGACGAGCAGAATCCAATCCTCGGGTGGAGGGCGATCCGCTTCTGCCTCTCGAATCCCGACGTCTTCCGATCGCAGTTGCGGGCGCTGCTTCGCAGCAGCGTTCACGGCAACCTGAACATCATGTTTCCCATGATATCCGGACTCGAAGAATTGCAGGAGGCGCTGGGCTTTCTCGACGAGGTCCGCCGCGAGCTCGAGTCCGAGGGGGTGGCGGTGAAGAAGGATCTTCCGGTGGGTACCATGATCGAAGTCCCATCCGCCGCGATGGTCAGCGACATCCTCGCGCGCAGGAGCAGCTTCTTCTCCGTCGGGACGAACGACCTCATTCAGTACACCATCGCGGTCGATCGCGGAAACGAGAGAATAGCCTACCTCTACGAGCCGTTTCACCCGGGCGTGCTTCGCCTGCTGCAGCTCGTGGTCAACAACGGGCACGCAAACAGCATCCCGGTCGCGATGTGCGGTGAGATGGCTGCAGACCCATTGGCAACGGTGCTTCTCGTCGGCCTTGGGTTCGACGAGCTCAGCATGAGCGCGGGCAGTATTCCGGAGGTCAAACAGGTGATCCGGGCGGTATCGGTGCGCGAAGCCGAAGAGGTGGTGGGCGAGGCCATGGAGCTCGACTCCTTCAGGGAAGTGGACAGATACCTGAGACGCCTCATGGGGGAGCGATTTGGTCTTGAAACGGCGTGAGAACGACCCCTTGGACCGTCCGACCGTGGCGATCGTCGGGAGACCGAATGTCGGCAAGTCGACGCTGTTCAACCGACTGATCGGACACCGACGCGCTATCACCGACGCCACCCCCGGCGTCACCCGTGATCCGGTCGCCGTGAACGCTGAGATCGGCGCGATCCCCGTACGCCTCATCGACACCGGTGGGTACACATCGGACCAGGACGAGATGGCTCGTGCAATCACGTCGAAGGCGCTCCTGGCGATCGACTCGGCGGACGTCATACTGCTCGTCGTGGACGCCACCGAGCTCACCGCGGCGGATGAGCTCTTCCTCGAACAACTGCGCCCCTACAACGATCGACTCGTGCTCGTCGTGAACAAGATAGACACACCGGAACGTGGCGACCTCGTGTGGGACTTCTACCGACTCGGTCTCGAACGGGTCGTCGGCGTCTCAGCCGCGCATGGGCGGGGTACCGACGAGCTGATCGCCTCGGTCACCGCCCTGCTCCCGCAGACCGCCCGGCCGGAGGAATCGCCGGTAGCGGAAGAACCGCCCGCGCCGGAGGGATCTGCCGCGACGGAGGGACCGGATAGGGCGTCCGGCAGGCCGACGACGATCTCGATCGCCGTGCTCGGCCGGCCCAATACCGGCAAGTCGACGCTCGTCAACCGTCTCACGGGGCACGACGGGTCGATCGTCTCGCAGACGCCGGGAACCACGCGCGACGTCATCGAAGGTGCGTTTGTCCACAGCGAGCAGTCCTATCGGATCCTCGACACCGCCGGCCTGCGTCGCAAGGCACGCGTTTCGGAGAACATCGAGTACTATTCGGTGACCCGGGCGATCGACACGATCGAGGACGCAGAAGTCGTCGTACTGCTCGTTGATGCGGAGAAGGGTCTCAGCGATCAGGACAAGAAGATCGCTTCGCTGATCGTCGACCGGGGGCGAGGACTCGTCATCGTGCTCAACAAGTGGGACCTCATGCCAAGGATCGGCAACCAGTTCGAGGCGGTACGCGACAGGATCAGGTTCGTGTTCCCCGTGATCTCGTTCGCGCCCATCGTTCCCGTCTCTGCGCGTTCCGGAAGCGGCGTTCCGAAGCTCCTCGAGGAGGTCGGGAAGGTGCATCGGCAGCTCTACCACCGGGTGGACACCGGCACCCTCAACCGCCACCTCGAGGAGTGGCTCGAGCGAACACCCCCGCCGGTTCGAGGCCGGGGACGGCTGAAGGTGCGGTACATGACCCAGGTACAGCGCTTCCCCATCACATTCATCGCGTTCGTCAACAGGCGCAAGGGATTCCCGGACAGCTACGTCGGGTACCTCAAGAACCAGATACGCGCCGATTTCGGTCTGTCGAGTATACCGTTCAGGCTGGAGCTGCGGGAGCGATAGTGCGCCGCTATACCATTGGCGAGGTGTGCAGGGTACTCGGCGTCAGACCACACATCGTGCGCTACTGGGAGCAGGAGATGGGGGTGCTCAGCCCGACGAAGGATATCGCCGGCCGGCGCGCCTATACGAGTGCGGATCTGCAGCTGCTCTTCCGCATCAAGTACCTCGTTCAGGAGAGACGCTACACGGTTCAGGGAGCGGCGATGCAGATCCTCGAGGAACTCTCGGGAGAACACGCCGATGCAACGGCATGGATACGCATCGTCCGCGATGAGCTGCTCGAGGTGCTCGGCAAGGTTCATCGACGTGATGCCGATCATAAAGGTGATGAGCACGAGTAAGGACAGAAGGCGGGCGACGGCGGCTCTTCCGGTGATGCTCCTGCTGATGATCGTCTCGAGCGTCGGCTTCCTCCCGGCACAGAGTCGACGACTCACCAATCTCCCCCCCGAAACCGATGACGTGCGTCGGCTGCATCTGGACTCCGCGTTCGCCCCGCTCTCGCAGCTGGCCGGATTCCGATCGCGCATCGACGTCTCGCGAGAGAGCGGACGTCGCGTGCTCGTAACGACCGAATCCAACCCGGGATACCGGTACATGCTCTTCGTGCCGGAGGTCCTCTCCCTGGAGGAGGACGCGGAGCGGTTTCCCATCGCGAGTGCCGGCACCTATATCCTGCGTCGGCGCCTGTCCGACGGCAAAGCCGATCAGCTGAAGATCTTCCTCCACAGCGATCCCGGCTTCTTCCTGCGCATCCGGCCCGACAGCGCCTCCCGCACGACGCTCACGCTCGTCGTCGCGGGCGTCAGGCTCTCGCACGAGGTGCCGCTGCCGGTCTCGCTTGAGACACTTCTCGCCGAACCGTTCGAGCATCTCATGGACATGACGAGCCGACGCGTGGACTGGAGCATGATCTACCCGGACACGGCAGACCCCGCGTACGGGGACGTGGCGCTCGTCTCCCGGCGGACCAGGGGCGCCCTGCACACATTGTCAGACGCCGATGACGGTGCGATGGACGAACACGGCAATCTGGTGTTGATTGATACGCTGGTCGCTCAGGAGGGGCAGGGCGGGCTCAACTGCTCGGGATTCGCGAAGTGGGTCGTCGACGGTATGTCCCTGGGCCTCCACGGATCGTTGCTGCCTGTCGCACCGCTGAAGACGAAGCACTTCGACCTGCGCGGCCACGGATGGACCGAGCCCCTCGAAGAGACTCGCGATCCGTACTTCGGGCTCGACTGGACGCGTAACCTCGCGACGGCTCTGTTGTCTGCTCAAAGGGATGGAGAGACCGTACATCCGGAGGCGGCGGATGTACGCTCGGTGGCGTACCACGCCTACGTTCGAAACGTCGGGTATCGCGTCGAGCGGCTCCCGCTGATACTGTATCTTCTGGCAGTCAGCGAGCCGGGCCATTTCTACCTCGGATCGGTGAGCCGGGAGTTCGGAGACGACCCGCCCCTGCACCAGCATGTGCACGTTGTCGTGCTTTTTCCGTACTTTGACGAGGAAGGGCGCTTTGTTGTGGATGTCATGGAGCGAAACGTAGAAACAAGTCTTGCGTCGCTTGACCGTCGCTATCACAGCGACTCTATTCATCTCGTGCGGATTCGGGCGAATCGCGCCTTTGCGCCGCCTGCAATCCAACATTGATGGGAGCAAATCCCCGGGATAGGCTATGAACATGAAACGAATCCTCGTCTCCCTGCTGCTGATCTGCCTCGCAGGGGCGGCAATCGCTCAGGAGAGCGACCGCGATCTTTTTCGCGAGGCCGAACGCCGATTCGAGTCGGGCGATTACGAGCTCGCTCTCGACCGGTACCGGTCGCTGATCCAGGGGTTCCCGGTCAGCCAGTTCATCCCGGATGCGCAGTACCGGATTGGGCTGGCGCTGTATCGCACGGGGCGGGCGGAGGAAGCCCGGGTGCAGCTCGACCGCGTCTCCCGACGATTCCGGTCGACCCGGTACATCGAGTATGTGCCCTTCTGGCTGGGCGTCATCAGCTACGACATTGGAGACTACGGTCGCGCAGCGAGCCATCTGCGCGACTTCCAGGCGGCGAACCCTGAGGACCGGGAGGCTCTCGCGCAGTCACACCTCTACCTGGCTCTCACCGAGCTCGCGAGAGACGACGAGTCGGCCGCCCGCAACGAGCTCGAGCGGATGCTCGAGCTCGTTCCCGAGCCGGAACGCGAAGGGTATGCACTCACCCTGCTCCTGAGCCTCTATGCGAAGGAGAGGCTTTCCGGACCGCTTCTCGACCTGACCTCGCGCATCGATCCGGCGCGTCTGGACGAACGATGGCGCCCCCATCTCGTTCTCTACGAAGCGGAGGCGTATCTCGCACGTGGGGACCTCGACGCCGCGATCGGCGGCTACCGGCGCAGCGAATCCGCGCCTCCGGAGCTCGCGACGCTCGCATTCCAGCGGCTCTTTCAGCTCGCCCAGGACGGGACGACGGCCGAACAGCCCGCCGACGTCCTGCGCCGCGCCGAGATCGCGCTCGCGGGCCGCACCGATGTGCTCAAGGAGTTCTGGCTTCGCGTCGGTATTGACAGCTACAACCAGGGGCGCTACGACCTCTCCGAGCTCTACCTGCGCCGCATCTGGGACTTCCGCGCAACCGAGTTCATCCCCGCGAGCGTTCCACTCTACCTCTCACGGCTCCTCGACCAGCGCGGGGACGAGCGGGCGGCCGAAGCTGTCCTCACCGAGTATCTCGGCATCTACGGAGACGAAAGCGAGGAGCGCCTGCGCGTGCTCGTCGCGCTCGGGAACCTGCAGCTTCGTCTTGGGCGGAACTCGGAAGCGGTCGCGACGCTGAGGGTCGCCTTCAACGAATACGAGCAGGGCCCTCTGTTCGCCGAGACCGCCTACCAGTACGCCTTCGCGCTGCGCAGGTCGGGACAGGCCTCGGAGGCGCTCGGAGTGATCGACGCAGCGTTCTCCGCGGGCCGCACGGGTGGGCTTCAGGCGGATCTCCTTCGATTGCGCGCTCACGCGCTGCGCGACCTCGGGAGGAGCTCTGATGCGCTGCAGACGCTGTTCGAGTACCTTCCGCTGCGACCTGACGACGCCCAGGCCGCGCTCGAGTACGTCAATCTTCTCTTCGGGCTCGAGCGATACGCGCGCGTTGCCGGTGAGGTTCCGCAGATCATCACCGGCCTCGACGCGCACGGGACCTTGACGAGAGAGAGCGAGACGCAGCTCCGGTACGTCCAGGGCCTCGCTCTCCTGAACCTGAGAAACTACCTCGAGGCCGATGAGGTCTTTCTTCGGGTGATCGACCGCATGCCCGAGACCGGGGCGGTCCGCGAGGCGCTGCGACCACACACGCTCTACTACCACGGATTCGCCGCGTACCGTGCCGGCGACTACCGCGCAGCACGCGACAGCTTGACGACGATGCTCACCGACTATCCCAACCACAGCCGTGCCGCGCAGGCCGCCTACCTCTCCGGCTGGAGCAGCTTTCTCGTAGGAGACTATTCCCGCGCTGCCGATGCACTTGCACGCGTGCGCTCGCACACCACCGACGAGCAGCGTGCGATCGAGGCGGATTTCCTCTACGGACGCGCGCTCGCCGCGATGGGTTCCCACCAGCAGGCCGCGGTGACCTTCAGAGGCCTCTATCTCGACCACCCGGCGTCTGAGTATGCCGACGACGCGTGGTTCGAGTACGCCGAGACCCGGCTCGCGCTGGGAAACGTGGATGCTGCGGTCGGGGCGTTCGCCGAGCTGCTCGTCAACTACCCCGACAGTCCGCTGGCCGAGCCCGCATCGTTTCGCAGAGCGGAACTGCTCTTCGAACGTGGCAGGTACGCTGAGGCTCAGGAGGCGTTCTTCGCCTACCGCAGCACCTTCCGCGACGGGGAACGGATGGACGCCGCTCTCTACTGGGGAGGAGTCGCGAGCGAGGAGTTGGGACAAACCGCCGGCGCACTGCTCCTGTGGGAGCGACTGATCACCGAGTACCGCGACAGTCCGTACCGTGCGGACGCGCTTCGAAACGCGGCGATCGCGCACAGCGATCGCGGCGAGTATAGGCGGGCGTTGAACTACTTCACGCAGCTGCAGGCCTCGTTCCCGGAGATCGCGCGCGCCGCCGGTGCCGCACGTCGAATCGACGAGCTCGTGCTGCTGATCAGCGGGCTCGGCGAGCGGGAAGCCGAGCTGATCGTGACGATCGAGAACACCGGTGGCGCCGAGTCGGACGACGGGAGGCAGGCCATTATCGAGCTCGCGCGGATGACGATCTACCAGGAGACGGCGACGAGCACTGACGCCGCCAGCGTAATCCCCATGCTGCGTTCGGTGACCGACATGCGCGCTGTGGATCCGGCGGCGGCGGCCCAGGCCCTCTTTCTGCGGGGCGAGTACCGGGCGCGCCAGAACGAGCTGCAGAGCGCGGCGGATCTCTACCTTCAGGCCGCTACGGTCGGCGCTGCCGACCGGGACCTTGCAGCACTCTCCATCTACCGGGCGGCGGTGATGTACTCAACCCTCGGACGACGCACTGAGATGAACGCCCTCGTCGACCGTCTGAGAGCCGACTTCCCCGGCTCGGAGTGGCTCGAAGAGGCTGAAACGCTGCAGCGAGGAGACGCGAGATGAAACACGTTGCCATAGCACTGCTTCTTGCCGCCACCGCGGCCGGCGCCGTCGCTCAGCAGTCCGGTCCTGCCGCCCCTCAGGAGACCGACATCGTCGTTCCCGAGCTGCTCCTCGAGATCGAGGAGCTCGAGGTGCAGCAGGTCACGGCCGTGCTCCCTGACGAGGGGGACCTCGTCCTCGGAAGGGTGTCCGTGCTCCTGCCCGGCGCCGACGAGCTGTCCGTCGACGAAGGTGCGTTTGCCGTGCCCGCCCCGGGCGTCGCGCGGCCGACCGACGCTCCGAGCGTCTTCTCGAGCGGACGACTCGGCGCCGGAACCGCCAACCACATCGTGGGAGAGCTCAGCCTCTTCCGTCTTGGAGCGTCTCCCCGGTTCCGCCTTCGCTTCTCACACGAGGGGATCGACGGCTACCAGTTCAGAGAGGCCGGCACCGGCTACTTCGCGAGCACCAACGTCATAGACGGCTGGTTCAGCGGCGGAACCGAGCGTCTTGGCACGGACGTCGAGGCCGCCTTCAGCGAGGAGGTCCATGGCCTGCAGGGCGTATCCGACTTCTACAGCGTCGGCCTCAGAAAAACCGACCTTGCAGCCGCGCTGGCGTTCGCACCCGAACCGGTCATCCGCCTGACCGGCGGCGTCGACGCCGGGATGGCCACGCGCATCCAGTCGGTGAGCGGGGCCGGGCCGGTTCCCCGCGAACAGGAGTTCGCGATCAACCCCGAGGCCGAAGCGCGATTCGCGATCCGGGCGGTCGATATCGTCGTCTCTACATCGTACTTCCTCCGTTTCATGCGCGCTGGTGAGCTTCCGGTCTACCAGGATGTCGACGTCCTTGCGGGAGTCGACGTAGAGATCTCAGATGCGCTCAGCACATCCGCTCGTGCCGGTGTGCTCTGGGAACCGGGGACGGATCTCAGATACCCATGGTCGCTGCGCCTGGAGATGCTGCTCGTCGACGCGCTCGAAGCGCACCTGTCGGGCGGCTACCGAGTCGATCGGATCACGCTCGCGGACATCTGGTCGGACGTCCCCCAGGCCGGGGTTGGCCCGAGCAACCGTCCGGGGCTCGCCTCCGACGGTCAATGGTACGCCGGAATCGGAACCCGGTGGTCGGGACCCACAGGGCTCGCCTTCACCTCAGGCGTTGATTTCGTCGCACACGACAGCGTCGTCGATCTGGAGGCATTCGACCCGGAGACGAGTCGGTTCCCGTTCATCCAGAGATCAATGCTGTCCCTGATCGCGAGCTCTCGGGTCGGCTGGCGCCCGGGACCTCGCATGCTCGCCGAGGCGGGGTGGACCGGCAGGTTCCTTGACACCACCTACGACATGCCAACGGGGTCCGCCGGCGGCGCGATCCGCGTTGCCGACGCGAGCCAACGGTTGACGGCGGGAGCGGAGCTTCAGATCGATTTCTTCCCGGAGGTCACGATGCCGAACCTCGGCGTCTCCGGGTCATTCGCCCCGAGCGACGAGCTCGAGTTCTCGCTCGAGTTCACGGATATCCTCGCACCCCTTCTTGAGGCCGGACGGCCAGGCATAGGGCCGAGGGTCAATCCCGACTACCCGTTCATACAGCCGGGCTTCCGGGCTTCGCTGTTCACACGGATATCTTTGTAGGAGTACCCATGCTGACACTCATCGACCGTGGCGGAATTATCCTGATCGTGATCATAGCGCTGTCGGTCGCCGCCATTGCGATCATCGTTGAACGGCTTCTCTACCTCCGCAAGCTGCGGATGGACGAGGGAGTCGTCCTCAACCGACTCAAGATTGCCGTCTCCAAGGGTCACTTCGAAGAGGCCCTCGCCATCTGCGAGGCGAGCCCCAGTCCCATCACGAACCTCAGCCGAGTTGGCATCGAGCACCGCGACTATCCTGAGGAGGTGATCAAGGCGATGATCACCGATGCGGCGAACCTCGAGATTCCGCGCATGGAACGCTTCCTCTCGACGCTCGGTACGATTGCCCACATCGCACCGCTGCTCGGCCTGCTCGGAACGGTGACGGGAAATATCCGGGCATTCGGTGTGCTCGGGGAGTTCGGGGCGCTCGGCGGCAACCCGGCGGTCCTTGCCCGGGGTATCGCTGAGGCACTCATCACTACGGCCGCCGGAATCATCGTGAGCATCCCGGCGATCTCCTTCTACAACTACCTTGTCAGCAAGGTGAATCACCTGATCATCCGGATCGAGAACCGGGTGAGCGAGCTCGTGCTGATGCTGAAACGGGGGGTGTGATGCGCTTCCGTCGTCGGCTGTCACCGAATGCCAACGTCGATCTGATCCCGATGATCGACGTCGTGTTCCAGCTCGTCGTCTTCTTCATGGTCTCGTCTACCTTCGTCATGACGCCGGGGATCGCACTCGACCTTCCCGAGTCCACGAGCGCGGAACCGGTGGTCCTCGACCGGCTCGTCATCACGATCGCCTCGCCGGCCGAGCTCTACCTGAATCGCGATCGAGTCACGCTCCCGCAGCTCGACGAACGACTCGCCGAAATAGGAGAGCAGGCGAACCAGGTATCTGAGGGAGCGAAGAGCGCGATCATTGAGGCGGACAGCACCGTGCCGTACGAAACGATCGTCGCGGTGCTCGATGTGATGCGCCGCAACGGTTACCGCGGGATCGCGCTTCGGACGCTCGAGGAGGATGTGCGACGGTGAGGGTGTCCCAGGACGGCGGGCGTCTGCTCGTAGGCATTGGCATAGCGCTGCTCGTGCACACGGCGGTCTTCGGGACTGCCGCGATCATCGGCGTCGCCTACGAGCCGTACCCGGAAACCAGGGTCGTGCACATCACCTTGCCCGACTACGAGACGACCCCACCGCCGGAACCCGAGCCTGCTCCGCCACCGCCACCGCCACCGCCGGAACCGGAACCGGAACCCGAGCCTGAGCCGGAACCCGAGCTCGCCCCGCCACCGGAACCCGAGCCTGAGCCCACGCCTCAGCCGGTGGAGCCCGAACCTGAACCGGCGGCCCGCCCCGACCCCGAGCCCGCCGCCCCCACCGCTCCGCGGCCGGCCCCCGCGCCTGCGCCGGCGCCGCCCCCGCGATCCACCGACGCCCCCGAGGGGGCGCTGTCGGGGCCGCTCGAATGGGAGGTGGAACCCCGCGAGCGGGAACGGCCTGCGGATGCCGACGACCCGTTTGCCCTCGAGCACGCCCCTGAGCCCGCCGCGCAGGAGCTGCCCGAATGGGTCGTAGAGGGCGAGTTCTCGCTGCAGCCGGAGAGTACGCTGAGCGAGGATGAACGAACGGCCCTCGCCGAGAGGCGCGAGGCAGACCCGTTCTTCGCCGAACGTCTCGCCCGGCTCGAGGAGGCACTCGCGCATCCGCCCGCGACGACGCCCGACGGGCCGGTCGGCACGCAGCCGGGACCAACGCCCGCCCCGTCGGACCCGTCGGACCCGGCGACCACGACGCTACCCGGCGGAGGCGCGATCGAGTGGGTCGGCACCGGCACCCGGCGTCCGGTAGAAGACCTCGCGCTTCCGCGCCTCACGGCGGCCGACTTCGGCGGCCAAGTCCCGGCGCGGGTCAGCTACCTCATCGTGTTCGACGTCAACGCCCAAGGACTCGTCGTCCCGGGCTCCTTGATCCTGAGGCAGGCCTCAGGGTATACTCTGGCCGATCAGAAGGTGAGAGGGGCGGTCTCCGCCTGGAGGTTCGACCCGGCACCCGGGGCGCCGCCGGTGACGGCGATCGCCACGCTTCACATCACTCGGGACGAGATACGATAAGACATGCAGATCAAGGCCGTTGCGTTCGACGTGGATGGAACGCTCTATCCAAACGCATCCATGTACCTCCGCTCCATACCCTTTGCTCTCAGAAGGCTGTGCCTCATGTACTCCTTCGCGAAGGTCAGGCGTCAGGTCAGGAAGCAGCGGCCCGTTGATGACCTCGCGCAGACGCAGGCCCGGATGCTCGCCGAACGACTCAGGATATCTCCTGAGCGCGCTCAGGAGAGGATCCAGACGGAGATCTACGGGACATGGGAGGAGGTACTCGATCGCGTGTCGCCGTACCCGTACGTGCGCGAATGCATCAAGGATCTCAGGGATCTGGGACTTGCCGTCGCGGTCACCTCTGATTTTCCGGTCGACAGCAAACTCGTGCGGCTGGACCTTGACGGACTGTTCGAGTGCCGACTCTGGACCGAACAGTCGGGGTACCTCAAACCGCATCCGGAACCGTTTGAGACATTGGCCGAGTGCCTTGGAGTCGCACCACGCGACGTACTCTACGTTGGAAACAGCTATGAGTATGACATCATCGGCGCGAAGCGCGCGGGCATGTACGCGGCCCATCGAGTGAGACGGCCCGTGCCGCAGACCATTGCCGATTTCTCCTTTGCGGACTTCCGCGACCTCTCGAGGTGGGTGCGGGCCGTGGTTGCCTGAACACGCGCACCGGAGTATGCTTCGCTGCGTGGGAGAATATTTCGCCTTCCTGCGCGATGCGTATTTCTTCAAGGACCTCGGCGATGAGGAGGTGCGCGAGATAGAGGCCCTCTGCAAGGAAGACCGCTTTGGTCGCGGCCAGGTCATTTTCCGGGAGAACGCCCCTGCCGAACGGTTCTTCATCGTCCTCGACGGTATGGTCGAGGTCTGGAAGGACTACGCCTCACCGACGCCCGACCTGCTGGCCGTCCACGGACAGGGCCATCTCTTCGGCGAGATGGCGCTGATCGACGATCTCCCGCGCAGCGCCACGGTCGTCGCGAAGACGGACACGAAGGTGCTCTACCTCTTTCGCCAGGAGTTCGATCATGTGCTCAGGCAGCGGCCGGCGGTGGCCCTTTCGATCCTCCGGTCGCTTTCGGCCATGGTACGCAAGAGCAACGAGAGTTTCGTGGAGGATCTGCGACGGCGAAACGAGGAACTCGAACGGGCATACCGCGACCTGCAGACCGCGCAGACCGAGCTGCTGCGCGCGGAGCGTCTATCCACCCTCGGGAAGATGTCGTCGATGATCCTGCACGACATCAGGAACCCCATTTCCATCCTGCGAGGCTACGGCGAGATGATCCAGCTCGTGGCCGACGATCCGCAGAAGGTGAGGCAGTACGCCACGAGCAGCGTCCAGGAGGCCGATCGCCTGAACAGCCTCGCAAACGAGCTGCTCGACTACAGTCGCGGTGAGATCCGCCTCGATGTACGAGTTGTCCCGATCGACCATCTCTTCAGCCGGCTCGAGGAGAGCATCCGCGATCGAATCGATTCCCGTGGCGTGCACCTGGACCTCAGCAACGGCGTGGCCGAACCCATGCTCATAGACGAAGAGCGGATGCTTCGTGTCCTCGTGAACCTCTGCGACAATGCACGCAAGGCGATGTCCCGGGGCGATGAGCTTCGCGTCGCAGCGCAGCTCGAGGCGGGCGAGCTCGTAATCGCCGTTCGCGACACCGGCGCCGGAATGACCGAGGAGGTGCTCGCCCATGTGTTCGAGCCGTTCTACTCATCCTCGCCGAGCGGCGGAACCGGTCTGGGCATGCTGATCGTCAAGAATGTCGTGGAGGCGCACCGCGGACGCATCTCGGTAGACAGCACCCCGGAGGTCGGCACGACAGTCACGCTTCGTCTTCCGACCACGGCGTGATACCAAAGAGCGCACACGCGTTTCTCGAAGTGACCGCCACGACATGCTCGGCGCTGACACCGCGCACGGCGGCGAGCGCCTCCACGGTGTAGGCGAGATGCCCCGGATGGTTCGCCGCGCCCCGGACCGCCTGCGGCGAGAGGTACGGACAGTCCGTCTCAACGAGCAGACGCTCATCCGGCACCATCGCCGCGGCCGCCCGGATCCCGTGTGATGAGCGGTACGTGAGGTTTCCGCCAAAGGAGACGAAGAGCCCCAGGTCGATGCAGTCGGCGCAGTAGTGCTCATCCTGAGAGAAGCAGTGCATGACCCCCGTCGGGCGCACGCGACGAAGGAACGCGAGCATCTCGGGTTCCGAGGCGCGATTGTGCAGGATCATCGGCAGTTCGTGCCGTGAAGCGAGCGTCGCCAGTCGCTCGAGCGTCTCAATCTGAAGCCCCGCATGGTCGGCCGAATGATGGTAGTCAAGACCGACCTCCCCGACCGCTACGACAGGGCGACGGCGCGGCCCTTCCCCCGACTCGAGTGTTTGCGCGAGGAGCGCGAGCTCCTCATCCACGCGCTCCGGCGTGACCGAGGTCGGGTGCAGCCCTGCGGTAAACGAGACGATCGGCTGACTCCCGAAGGCGGCGACTCGTCGCTCGAAATCAGAAGGCACGACGCCAACGTCGATGATCCCGGCGACGCCTTCGGCCCGTGCCTCCGCGAGCATGGCCCCGGGCTCGAGCCCTCGGCGGGGGAGGAGTTCGAGGTGCGCGTGCGAGTCGATGCTCCCGGTGATGTAGCGTGGACCGGTGGTCATGACCGGAAAGTAGCCCAATTCGGGCGCGGAACCAAGCTCCGGGGAGGTGCTCAGCCCCGCTGGTCGTCGAGCGTCCGCTGGCTCACGCCGTAGCGTTCCGATCTCTCGACGTTCCCGATCGGCTCGACATGGACCAGCACATCGTAGACGTTGGGCAGCGCGGCACGAATGCGCCGTTCCGTTTCGAGCGCAATCTCGTGCGCATCCCGAACGGCAAGCCGGCCGTCGACCTCGATATCCAGATCAACGATCGACATCCCGCCGATCGTCCGGATCCTCGCACGATGCGGATGCTCTGCCCCCTGGACCCCCGCGACCACATCGAAGATCCGTTGGTACGTGTCCGCCTCGGCGTGACCTTCCATGAGCTCCATGTTCGTCTCTATGAAGATGCGAAACGCAACCCACATGATCCATGCGCTCACAATGATCGCGGTGATCGAGTCGAGAATCGGCAGTTGCAGCACGTAGGTGAATGCGAGCCCTGCGAGAACCGCGACCGAGATGACGATGTCCGCCCGCATGTTCTTCGCGTCAGCTATGAGCATGGAACTGGACGTACGCCGGCCCACACGAGCCTTGTACACCGCGAGCACGCTCTTGCCCACGATGCTGACGAGTGTCACCCATATTGCAAGTCGCCCCGGAAGCACCTGCACTTCGCCGCGCACGAGCGCCGCTGCCGTGGAGACGGCGAGCTGCGCCCCGGCGAAGAACACCACGAATGAGAGAGACTTCGTGGCGATCGTCTCCGCCCTCGAGTGTCCGTAGGGGTGATTGAGATCCGGCGGTTTTGCGGTTATCCGGGCAGCGATCAGCGTGATCGTGGAGGTCACGACGTCGAGCGCGGAGTCTACACCGTCGGCAATCACCGCGGCGCTCACCGCGACGAACCCGACGGTTATCTTCATGGCGGCAAGGACCGCGTTTCCGACGATACCGGCCCACGAGGCGCGTACGATCGATCTGGTGCGGATCTCGACCGATCTCTGTTCGGCCCTCGACGACGACATTCTGTCAGAGA
>SKZO01000326.1 GCA_007127335.1 Spirochaetales bacterium
AGTACATTGTAAGCCGTGACGACGCCATCTACGAGGCGTGGCCCGACGTCGCGAGGCTTCCTGACGGACGTCTTGTGTGCGTCTTCTCCGAGTGCACGCACCACCGCGACCGTTCGTACACACGGATCATGCTGACCGACTCGAGCGACCGGGGCCGCACCTGGGCCTCCAAGCGGCCGCTTACCGAAGGTACCCGGGGTCTGCCGTGGTGGAACTGCGCGCGGATCACGCTCCTGCGTGACGGCAGGCTCGCGGTGCTTGTCGACAAAATCCATGGGAGAGGCGAAGCGGGAGGCC
Source organism: Spirochaetales bacterium (assembly GCA_007127335.1). GTDB lineage: Bacteria > Spirochaetota > Spirochaetia > DSM-27196 > SLST01 > SLST01. The sequence continues at coordinate 298 of SKZO01000326.1, forward strand.
GAAACTACCTCTTCTTCAGCAGCGACAGCGGACGAACCTGGGGCGAGCCTGTTGAGACGCCCGCGGTGGGAATAGTCCCGGACAAGCTGCTCGAGCTCGACTCGGGGCGCTGGATCCTGTCGTGTCACGACCGTGACGAGAGCTCTGGCTACCTCGTCCAGCGGCTCTGGTATTCGGACGACCGGGGAGCCACCTGGAACGGCCCGGTCGATGTGGGGCGCAAGGAGGGGCTCAACCTCTGCGAGGTCTCCATCCTGCCTGTGGGCGATGCGCTCGTAGCGTTCATGCGCGAGAACTCGGGGCAGGGGTGGGATTGTTTCAAGAGCATCTCGCACGACGCAGGCGAATCGTGGGGCGAGGTGGTCGCCTTTCCGCTTCCCGGCTGCCACCGGCCCGTAGCCGGCCGCCTGCTCGACGGCCGTATCCTGATCACCCACCGGTTCATGCAGGGCGGCAAGGGATGGGTTGGGTGGTGGACGCAGAACTTCTTTGCGGGTCTCACCGACGACGAGTCGGCGCTTGCAACCACTCGGAACGACGCGCACACCCGCATTCTGCCGGTCGATTTCGACCGGTCGCCGGAATCAGATACCGGCTATTCCGGCTGGGTGCAGTTCGACGACGGTGAGATCTACATCGTGAACTACATCGTGGACGACGCGCCGAACGGACAGATCCGGGGATACTCGCTGAGACCGGAGGATTTTCTGTTGACCTGACGCTGCCCGCTTGGGAACGGGCCGTGTCGCGATGCGCTATGACCCGTCACTCGTGGGCAATTTTTTCGCAGCTGTATTGCGGAAAAAAGGCTTTTTTCCGCAATATACCTGCGGAAATGTTATGCGTGACCTACACTGTTGTATGGCACTCGATCGACTGCTCGATCTCTCGTCGGACCTCAGCGCACGTTCGGTGTTCCTTTTTGGTCCCCGCCAGACGGGGAAGACGACCCTGCTCCGCATGCGCTACCCGACCGCTCCGCGGTTCAACCTCCTCCAGGGCGACGTCTTCCTCCGTTTCTCCGCCAACCCGGGGCGACTTCGCCGGGAGCTGGAAGACGTCGACGCGAGACTCGGGCCTGTGGTGATCGATGAGATCCAGAAGCTCCCGGCGCTACTCGACGACGTGCACGACCTGATCGAACGTCGCGGCTTCCGGTTCGTTGTCACCGGATCGAGTCCAGTCAAGCTGCGCCGAGGCGGGACGAATCTGCTTGGCGGTCGCGCACGCCTGCGAGACCTCATGCCGCTCGTCTCGGTCGAGATCCCGGAGTTCAACCTCGGCCGTGCGCTGCTTTACGGCACCCTGCCTTCGATCTACCTGTCAGACCAACCATGGCTCGATCTCGAGGCGTACTGCGGAACCTATCTCCAGCTCGAGGTGCAGGCCGAAGGGCTCGTGCGCGGGATCGAGCCGTTCTCGCGTTTTCTCCGGAGCGCCGCGCGTCGATCTGGGGAGCAGATCGTCTTCGAGCGAATCGCCTCTGAGGCGCAGGTTCCGTCGCGTACGGTGCGCGAGTTCTACCAGGTTCTTGCGGACACGCTCCTCGGGGTAATGCTCGACCCGATCGAGCCAGGCCGCAGCGCGCGGCGTCGCGTCGTCTCGCGAGGCAAGTTCTACTTCTTCGACGTGGGAGTTGCGCACGCTCTCTCTGGAACGACTGCGCTCAACGACCATACCTCCGAGTACGGCCACGCGCTCGAGCAGTTCATCTTCATGGAGATCAGAGCGTGGCGGAGTTACCGGCGCGATGATCGGCCTTTCGGGTTCTGGCGGACAACGAGCGGGATGGAGGTCGACTTTCTCCTGGGTTCGGAGGTAGCGATCGAGGTGAAGGCCACCGCCGGAGCGACGCGCGCGGACACCCGGGGCCTGGCCGATATAGCCGACGAGGCTCGCTTCAGGCGGCGTATCCTCGTCTGCCGCGAGCCCGTTCGGCGGATCGTAGACGGAATCGAGATCCTGCCCGTGCACTCCTTCCTTGAGGAACTCTGGGCCGGAAGGGTATGAGATCGCTTCATGTATGTGCCCACTGAGAACGTACTGGCGATGCGCGATGCCGGCGCGGACCGGACAATGATGAGACGATCAGGAGGCGAAAGATGGATGGAATCACGCTGGGCACCGCTATGCGCGAAGGCCGACGGGTCTACGGTACGCTCATCGCGTCGCCGTCCTCGTTCTGGGTGCCGAAGGTCGCGAGTCTTGGGCTCGATTTCGTTTTCATAGATACCGAGCACATACCGCTCGACCGCTCGCAGGCGGCCTGGATGTGTCAGGCGTACTCAGCCGCGGGTCTTGCGCCGATCGTCCGGATTCCCATGCCCGATCCGTACCACGCGTGCATGGCGCTTGATGCGGGGGCGATCGGTGTCGTTGCCCCGTACATCGAGACCGTGGAGCAGGTGAACGCGCTTCGCGGCGCGGTGAAGCTTCGGCCGATCAAGGGAGCGCAGCTCGAATCGCTGCTTGCCGGGCAGGCCGAGCTTGCCGGAGACGCCGCGGCGTACGAGGAGACGTGGAATCGCGGCCGGCTGCTCATCCTCAACATCGAAAGCGTCGCGGGCATTGAGGCGCTGCCGGAGCTCCTCGCCGTACCCGGAGTCGACGCGGTCCTGATCGGTCCGCACGATCTGAGCATCAGCCTGGGAATTCCTGAGCGCTACGATCATCCGCGTTTCGACGCGGCGGTCCGCACGATCTTCGCGACCGCACGGGACGCCGGCGTCGCCGCGGGCATCCACTACTCGTACGGTCTGGAGACCGAGATCACGTGGG
>SKZO01000364.1 GCA_007127335.1 Spirochaetales bacterium
CGAACCGACCCGGCCGCCGCAGCGCCTCGTCGAGCGCGTCGACCCGGTTGGTCGCGCCGATGACCACGACGTTCTGCCGCGGTTCGAGCCCGTCCATGAGGGTCAGAAGCTGCGCGACAATCCGTCGCTCGACCTCACCGGTCACCTCTTCCCGCTTGGGCGCGATCGAGTCGATCTCGTCGACGAAGAGGATCGACGGCGCCTCGCTCTGGGCCTGCTGGAAGACCCCTCGCAGCCGCTCCTCGCTCTCGCCGTAGTGCTTGCCCATGATCTCCGGACCGTTGATCACGAAAAAGCTCGCGTCCGACTCGTTGGCAACCGCGCGCGCGAGCAGGGTCTTTCCGGTCCCAGGGGGGCCCTGAAGGAGAACTCCCTTCGGCGGGTCGATCCCGAGCCGCTGAAAGAGCTCCGGATGCTTCAGGGGCAGCTCGATCATCTCGCGCACCTGCTCGATCGCCGCGCCAATGCCGCCCACATCGTCGTAGGTCACGTCGATCTTGCGCGACTCCTCCGGCTCCTGGTAGCGCGGCCGCAGCTCGATCTGGGTCTCGTTGGTCACCTGTACGATCGCCTTTGGCGAGGTGCTCACGACGAGCAGCCGCATCTCCGCGAGGCCGAAGCTCTGCTGACCGAAGAGCTGCCGGAACATCGCGTCGGGCATGTCCATGGGCGGTTGCCCGTCGGCTCCCCGACGATAGACGGAGGTTGATATCACGTCGCCGGAGACCAGCGGGCGGTGAAGGATCGTGCGGGCGAGCGATCGTCCGTTTCCCGCGAGCTGGACGTTCGGCTGGGCAGGCGCGATAACAACTTTGCGCGCGGGAGCAACCTCGGCCTTCGCAACGGTAACCGTATCGCCGATTCCGGCGTTGGCATTCGCGCGCTCGAGACCGTCGAGCCGGATCACCCGTATGCCGGCGTCCTCCTCGTAGGGCCGAAGCGCAACCGCCGCGGTCGTGCGCTTGCCGGTGATCTCGATGATCCCGCCCTCCTGGATGCCGAGTTCGGTGAACAGCTCTGCCGGAATGCGCGCGGTGCCTTTTCCCACGTCGCGGGCCTGTGCACCGGCCACCTGCAGTGTCGTCTGTTCCATAGTGTTCTCCACCTCACGCTACTGAAGCGCGCCCTGGCACTGAATAATCCGAATGGGCTATCCCCACGGCGGGGAGCGTCTCGTACGATGAAGAGGGAGAATACGATGGACACACTGTACATTCGCGCTGGCATTCTGCTGTCCGGGGTTCTGGGGCTGATCTTTGTTGGATTCCTCCTGCGAAGGATCGCCGGTGAGAACGAAGGCGAGTCGAAGATCGTCGAAATCGCCGACGCTATCCGTTCGGGGGCGAGAGCCTTCCTGGTGCGGGAGTACCGGGTGCTCGCCATCTTCACCGTGGCGATGTTCGTGGTACTGGCGGTGTTCATCGAGCCGCGTCCGCTCGCCGCGGTAATCTACGTCTTTGGCACGCTCACGTCGGCCCTTGCCGGGTACATCGGCATGGCGTCGGCCACCCGGGCCAATGCACGCACGGCGAACGCCACCAGCCGGTCATGGCACGCCGGCCTGAAGGTCGCCTTCTCGGCAGGCGCGGTGATGGGATTCTCGGTCGTCAGCCTGGGCCTCCTTGGTGTCACCGCGACCATCCTCCTGTTCGGCGACCCCTATCTGACGCTCAGTTACGCCTTTGGCGCCTCGTCGGTCGCGCTCTTTCTTCGGGTTGGCGGCGGCATCTACACGAAGAGCGCGGACGTGGGGGCGGACCTGGTCGGCAAGGTCGAACAGAGCATTCCGGAGGATGATCCGCGCAATCCGGCGGTCGTCGCCGACAACGTGGGCGACAATGTGGGCGACATCGCCGGCATGGGGTCCGACCTGTACGAGTCCTACGTCTCGGCGGTCGCGGCGGCCATGGTGCTTGGCGTAGCTGCGCTGGGACAGGATCACGGGATCACGGTCCCCCTGATGCTCGCGGCCGCCGGGCTCATCGTCTCCATAGTCGGCGCGCTGATGGTACGCCCGAAGCCTGTGGCGGACGACTTCGAGAAGGAAGTCGAGGGCGCACGGAAGACGATGAACGCGGGCGTCCATGTGAGCAATGTGCTGATGATCGTAGTCAGTTTCGCGATCATCCGTCTGACGATCAACGATCTTGCCGTGTTCTGGGCGCTCGTCACCGGGCTCGCGGCAGGCTACCTGATCTCGGTGGCGACCGAGTACTACACCTCCGCGGATCATCGCCCGGCCCAGGCGATCGCCCGGGCCTCGGAGAACGGCACGGCGCTCAATATCATGGAAGGATTCGGCAACGGGATGATGAGCGCAGGCATACCGGTGCTCCTGGTGATGCTCGCCACCGTCGTGTCGTACGCCTTCGCGGGACTCTTCGGGATCGCCGTCGCGGCGATGGGTATGCTCATCAACCTGGGCATGGTGCTCTCCATGGACTGCTTTGGTCCCATCGCTGACAACGCCGCGGGGATCGCGGAGATGACCGAGATGGGGGATGAGGTTCGCGAGCGGTGCGAGGCGCTCGACGCGGTGGGCAATACGACCGCGGCGCTCGGCAAGGGGTTCGCCGTCGCTTCCGGCGGGCTTGCCGCGATGGCATGGATTGCCACCTATTTCGAAGTTACGGGGATCCAAAGCGCGGATCTCCTTGACGTGGGCGTGATCGCGGGGGTGCTCGTTGGGGGCATGCTGCCCTTCGTGTTCAGCGCGCTCGCGATTGGCGGCGTCGCTGTCGGCGCCTTTGACGTTGTAGGTGAGGTCCGACGCCAGTTCCAGGATGTCTCAGGACTGCTCGAGGGCGAGGTCAAACCGGACTACGTCAAGTGCGTGGACATCGCGACCAAACGGGGCCTGCGCGCCATGGTGGTCCCGGGGCTGATCGTCATCGTCGCTCCGGTGGTGGTCGGGTTCACCCTTGGACCGCAGGCGGTCACGGGCCTGCTCATTGGAGCGCTCGTGACGGGATTCCTGCTCGCCGTCATGATGGCAAACGCAGGCGGCGCCTGGGACAACGCGAAGAAGTACATAGAAGCCGGCGCGCACGGAGGAAAGGGCGGCGAGGCGCA
>SKZO01000069.1 GCA_007127335.1 Spirochaetales bacterium
CGGTCGTTGATGCGCGCTCCGCCCTGTGTCACGAGCCGCCGTGCCTCGCTTCGTGACGCGCACAGATCGGTTCGGCTGAACAGGTCGAGTACCCCGATTCCGGCGCCTAGCTCGTCGGACGACACGCTGATGCTCGGAATTGCATCGACTCCCCCCGACGCGCCGGGCCCTCCAGCGGTGAACGCGGTCCGTGAGGCATCGCGCGCCTCCTCTGCCGCCGGTCGGCCGTGGATAAGCGCCGTCGCTTCGACCGCGAGCCGTTCCTTCGCCTCGTTGATCTGCTCGCCGGGCAGCGCTCCGAGGCGGCGGCACTCGGCGGCAGGGAGAAAGGTGTAGGTCAACAGAAAACGTTCAACGTCCGCGTCAGGGACGTTTCGCCAGTACTGGTACATCTCGTACGAGCTCACGACAGCGGGATCGAGAAAGATGGCGCCTGACTCGGTCTTGCCCATCTTCCTGCCGTCGGCCCTAGTCACCAGAGGAAAGGTGAGCCCGAAGACCTCAGTTCCCTCCACCCGTCGCGTCAGATCGACGCCGGCAACGATGTTGCCCCACTGGTCGTCACCTCCGATCTGCAGTCGCACCCCGTGACCGCGCGAGAGTTCCAGGAAATCGAAGCTCTGGAGCAACTGGTAGTTGAACTCGATGAACGAGAGACCGGTCTCCAGGCGCATCTTGTAGGTCTCAAAACTCAGCATCCGGTTGACCGAGAAGTGCCTGCCAATGTCCCTCAGAAAGTCTATGTAGTTCAGGTTCGCCAGCCAGTCGGCATTGTTCACCATCGTCGCTTCGGCGCCGGTTGCGGCGAGAAAGGCCTCGATCTGGCCGCGGATCGCCATGACGTTGGCGTCTATCTGCTCCACGGTGAGCATGCGGCGGACCTCCGTCTTCCCGGACGGGTCGCCGATGCGGGCGGTGCCGGCACCGATGAGGACGATCCCGCGATGACCGGCCCGAACCAGATGTGCGACCGCATACAGCGGAACGAGATGGCCTATGTGCAGGCTGCTTCCGGTGGGATCGATCCCCACGTAGAAGGAGACCGGCTCACGGTCCATGAGCCGGGAGAGCGAATCGACGTCGGTACACTGGGCATAGAAGCCTCGCTCACGAAGCGTCTCGAGTGCGGCGTTCATGACCCAACCCGCCGGTATGCCCGGGTTTCGCTGCGGATGCGCGAAGCAACCTCGGACACGGGGATCCTCACCTGCTCCATCGAATCGCGAAACCGCAGCGTGACCGAGTCGTTCTCCCTGGTCTCGTAGTCGATCGTGATGCAGTACGGGGTCCCTATCTCGTCCTGTCGCCGATAGCGCCGACCGATCGCGCCTCCCTGATCGTAGAAGGTGGAAAACTCTTCGCGCAACTCCCGTTCTATCTCTTTTGCCCGTTCGGCAAGCCCGTCCTTCTTGACGAGCGGGAAAACCCCCACGGTCACCGGTGCGACATCGGGATGGAACCGCATCACCGTGCGGGTGTCGTTCTCCCCAACCTTTTCTTCCTCGTACGCATCTGCAAGCACCATCAGGACGCTGCGGGTCAACCCGGCGGACGTCTCTATGATATACGGTATGAACCGCTCGTTCTTCTGGTCGTCGAGATAGGTGAGGTCCTTGCCGGAGTACTCCGCGTGCCGCGACAGGTCGTAATCAGTCCGGTTGTGGACGCCCTCGAGCTCACTCCATCCAAAGGGAAAGAGATACTCGACATCGAACGCGGTCTTCGCGTAGTGGGCGAGCTCGTCCGGTCCGTGCTCTTTCCACCTCAGTCGGTCGGGCCGGATGCCGAGACGTCGGTAGTAGTCGATTCGTTCCTGACGCCAGTAGTCGAACCACTTCTCGTCTTCGGAAGGGTGCACGAAGTACTGCATCTCCATCTGCTCGAACTCACAGGTTCGGAAGATGAAGTTCTTCGTGACGATCTCGTTGCGGAACGCCTTCCCGACCTGGGCGATCCCGAAGGGAATCCTCACGCGGGACGTCTGCACAACGTTCTTGAAGTTCACGTAGATGCCTTGCGCGGTCTCCGGACGCAGATACACGACGCTCGCCGATTCCTCTACCGGACCAAGATGAGTCTTGAACATCAGGTTGAACTTGCGCGGCTGGGAGAGCGGATTGCCGGCAGGGCTGGTCATCGTCTCCCGCTGCTCCTCGGTCAGATGATCAAAGCGAAACCGCTCGTTCGTCACCGTATCCTCGACCAGAAGGTCGTCGAAGTTCTCGAGATGACCGCTCGCCTCCCAGACCCGGGGATGCATCATGATCGCCGCGTCGAGTCCGACGATGTTCTCATGGAGCTGGGTCATCTCACGCCACCAGAAGCGCTGGACGCGGTTCTTCAGCTCTGAACCAAGAGGCCCGTAGTCCCAGGCGGAAGCGAGCCCACCGTAGATATCGGAAGAGGGAAAGATAAACCCGCGTCTCTTGCACAGAGAGACGATGCTCTCCATCGTCTTGGGATCAGTAGCGAGATCAGCCATCAGGTAGTCTCCTTCAATAGTTCTCGTGCTCTTCGTACTCGTCGTCCGGATGCCTCGGCGCCGAGCAATCGAATCGAACCGAACAGGGGGGGCGAGACCCTGCTCCCGGTAATCGCAACGCGAATCGGCATCAGCAGGTTGCCGAGCTTGGTGTCGAGCTCGGTCGCCCTGGCCCGAAACAGCTCCTCGTTCTCCTCGTCCGTCGCATCAGGTATGCCGGCGATGAGCGGCTCGACCGCCTCGAGCAGCGATGCGGTCTGTCTTCGGTCGAGCTTCTTCGGGACCATCTCATCCGGATTGATCTCCCCGGGCTCTTCGAAAAGGAACCGTAGCAGATCCGGTGCGTCGGCAAGATACTTCAAACGCTCCTGGATGAGGGGTACCGCATCCCGGATGATCTGCATGTGGCCTTCGTCGGGCGGATCGCTCATCAGCCCGGATCGCTGCATGAAGGGTACGATTGCCTCGGCAAGTCTCCCGGCGGAGCAGGCGCGTATGTAATGGCCGTTCAGCCATTCGAGCTTCTGATAGTCGAAGACGGCGGGCGCCTTGTTGATTCTGTCCAGCGAGAAGA
>SKZO01000176.1 GCA_007127335.1 Spirochaetales bacterium
CAGGCATAGTAGTAGGCGATCATGGTGCGGACCACATTGCGGTCGAACCCCTGGTCGCGGTACTTGTAGCGGTTCTGGACCCGGTTCACGTAGGTCAGGAGCGACTCGTGATCTTCGGGGACGATCGGGAGCGGCATGAGCGCGGGCCGGTAGAGCTTGTGCCACGGGTTGGGCGGGGTGAACGGCGGATGCGGGTGGATGAAACTGGAGAAGAGGTACCACGGATCATCCTTCGTCTTCCGGTCCTGGATGAAGGCGATGGAACGGTCACCGACCCAGGTCGTCGGATGGTCGGCTGCAGGGAGCTGCGAAGGCTGCGGCATGTAGTACATCTCACCCCGCACGCCGAACGGCTCGCAGATGTGCGCGTACCCCTTCTCGTGCAGGTACCGCAGATAGTCGGCTCGCGCAAGCTCGTCCATCGAGCCGGCGCCTCCCTCCTCCTGAACCTCTCTCGCGTGGAAACCCCGCAGGGCGTGGCGATCCGGCGTGAAGTGGCACTTCCCGATCCCATGGGTGCGATACCCGGCGCGTGCCAACGCGTCCATGAAGGTCTCGCGTTCGTCGGTCGGCATACGGGAGTTCTCATAGCACTTGGTGTGCATCGGGTACTGACCGTAGATCATACTGCAGCGTGCGGCCACGCACACCGGAGAAGGCGTATACGCGCTGGTGAAAGCCACCCCTTCCTCGCAGAGCCTGTCCAAGTTGGGTGTCCTGATCACGGGATTGCCAAGAGCCGCGATCGTGTCGAACCGTTGCATGTCGGTGAACAGGTGGAGGATGTTCGGTCGCTTGGGCATGCCTGGTGACTCCTTGGGACGATTGTCGTCACTCTATCACGACCGCAGGTGGGGCGCCAACAGGCGGGCAGGCTCTACTCGAACAGGTGGAATTATGTGTCTAAATACGATATAGTATACGCATGAAAACAACGGTAGATATTCCTAGGGACCTTCTTGAGGAGGTCAAGAGGGCGGCATCGGTACGGACAAATCGCGAGGCGATTGATGCTGCCCTGCGGGAGTATCTCCGTGTACGGCGCTCCGCGGAGCTCGTTTCTATCCTCGGCACCTTCGAGGATTTTATGGATCGCGAGGAGTTGGATCGCCTGCGAGGCGAATCGTGACACTGGTGGACACGAGCGCATGGATTGAGGCACTCAGAACGGCAGGAGATGAGGAGGTTCGCGCTCGCGTTGCCGAGCTGCTTGGTGCGGGACAGGCGTCGCTGTGCCCGATGGTTGTGCTTGAGCTCTGGAACGGCGCCGGCGGAGAGGCCGAACAGAAGAAGATTCGCAGTCTCGTTGACGAACTCCCATGCCACGAGATAACCGCGGACGTCTGGAGGCGTGCGAACTCTCTGGCCCGCTCATGCCGGCACAGCGGGGTAACTGTTCCGGGTACGGATATTCTCATCGCCGCAACGGCAGAGGTCTACCAGGTGCGCCTCCTGCACGCCGATCGCCACTTCACGCTGATCAACGACGTCCTGTCCGCCGGGTAGCCCGCGAGCCCTCACTTCACCGTCACGACCGACCCGGTTCGCAGCGATTCGATCGCGGCCATGATCACGCGCAGGCCCGCCAGCGCGTCCGCCCCCGAGCCGTTGATCTCCTGCGGTGGCGTTCGGTCGTCTATCTCGGCGACGAAGGCGCGAAGGCGCGCGCGGAACGTGTCGTCGAACCCGCCGTAGCCGCCGAAGACCGGGTTGGTGTAGACGCGCTTCTCAAGGGTGGAGGCCTGATAGAGCGCCGCCTCGCGCCACATGTCGTCTATAACGAGTCGTCCGGCGGTTCCCGCGACCTCGCAGCGCTCCATGGGGTGGCCGCGGCCTATGTCGTAGCTGCTCGTGAGGTGACCTACCGCGCCGCTCGTGAAACGCATGTTGATGGAGGCGGTGGACCAGATCGAGCGCCCCGGCGCCTTCGTCGCGAAACAGTGGACCGACTCGATATCTCCGCCGAACCGCCGCATGATGTCTACGCTGTGAGGGTTGAGCGCCTTCAGGTGATAGACGTCGGTCTCCGGATCCTCGAACCGGCCTATCCAGAGCGCCATGTTGACGAAGAGGAGATCGCCCACGAGGCCTTCGGCCACCCAGCGCTCGGCCTGGTGGAAGGCGGGGGTGAACCGGTGGTTGAAGTCGCAGGCGAGGCAGAGCCCGCGCTCGCGCGCGGCCTCCACCATCTCGATCGCGGGGGCGAGCTCATTGGAGATGGGCTTCTCCACGAGCACGTGGCAGCCGGCCTCGAGCGCCTGCATCGTCGGCAGGTGGTGGTCGCTCGAGTACTCGTAGCCGCCGGTGGCGACGCTGCACATGTCCGGCGCGAGCTCGGCGAGCATCGTCTTCGTGTCCGTGAACCACGGTACGGACAGCCGTTCGCCCGCGGCCCTCGCGCGTTCAGGGATCAGGTCGCACACGCCCGCGAGCTCCGCGCGCGGGTCTCCGGCGTAGATCGTCGCGTGGAGGTTTCCTATGTGGCCAAGGCCGATCACGCAGACGCGGACCATGCCTACTCCTGCTCTTCCGTGCTATCCTCGTCGGCCTTCGCCTGCAGCTTGTTCGCCTCCGTGCGGCTGCCTATCCGCATCATCTCGTAGGCCTGCTCGCTCGAGGTGAAGGGCCCGCAGCCCTTGCCGTGCCAGTCGAGGTTCGTGTACATGGGGTTCGTGCGGCCGGTCTCTTTTTCCCGCCGTTTGATATGCGCCTGCATCCTGCCTTCGAGGAGCTCGACGACTTCCGGCTCGCTCTCCGCGAGGTTGTGGTTTTCGCCCGGATCCGCGACGAGGTTGTAGAGCTCCACCTCCGGCTTCCAGTGGAGATCGGGCTCGAGCGCGTGGATGAGCTTCCATTCCGGCGTACGCCAGCCGTGCTTGCGCATCCAGGTCGCCTCGGTGATGTAGAACTCGGGTTCCGGAGTCCGCTCCTCGCCGCGCATCCACGGGACGAGACTGCGGCCGTTGAAGTCGATCCCGGGCTTGATGCCCATGAGGTCGAGCGCCGTGGGTACGATGTCCTTGAGCTGGCACGAGTGCGGCACACGTACGCCTTCCGGCACCCTGCCGGGGAAGCGGAAGACGAGCGGCACGGTGAGCGTGCAGTCGTAGAGTCCGTGGTGGTCGTAGTAGCAGTCGTGCTCGTCGAGCGTTTCACCGTGGTCCGACGTTATGACCACGAGCGTCTCCTCTTCGATTCCAAGCGTCGCGATCGACTGGAAGATATTCGCGATACAGGCGTCCATGTACGCGATCGCGCCGTCGTACTGCGCGTTCATGTATTCCTTGTCCGTGAGCCCTTCCGGGAACCACGACTTGAAGTACTCCACGAACGGCTCGAAGGCGTACAGATCGTCGAGCGAGTGGTTTCCGGGATCCTTCTCGTCGCCGTCGTAGAAGATCCGCATGAACGGCAGCGGCGGGAGATACGGCGTGTGGGGGTCCATGTGACGCATGAAGAGGAAGAAGGGGGAGTCGCCTGCCGCGAGGCGCCTGAGCTCCGGGATCGTAACGTCGTTGAGCGCCTGCGCCTTCGGGCTCTGCCCGGTGGCGTCCGAGTGCCACCCCTCGAAGGAGAGGTAGTTCCTGAACCCTCGGGACGAGGGATTCCCCTCGAAACCCACGCAGGTCGTATCGTAGCCGAGCTCGCCGAGCAGCTCCGGAAGCGTGGTCACGTGATCGCCGAGCGGCCCCTTGTGACGGAGCGCCACGACGTCGGTGCCGAAACAGTCGAATCCGGTCAGCATGGACGCATACCCCGACGTGGTCGGGATGCTGGGGCTGAACGCCTGTTCGAAGGTCGCTCCGCCGGCCGCGTACTTGTCGATGTGCGGCGTCGTGAGTCGGTCGTAGCCGTGGAGGCTCATGCGGTCGCGCCTGAGGCTGTCTATGCCAACAAGAATGAGGTTCGGGTGCTTTGCCATATGTGCTCCTATCGTGCGCCGAGCGCCTTGAGTGTTGCGTTGAGGTATCCGTAGCTTTCCGCCGCGATGGTCGTGAGCACCGGCAGCTCAAAACCCTTCGCCCCTATGACCTCGAGGCAGACCGGCCCCTCGAATCCGCCGTCGACCATCGCCTTGCAGTAGCCGTGGAGATCGATGTCTCCGCGACCGCATGCCTGATCGCGCGGTGTGCCCGGGCCGCTCTGTCGTCCCTTGCAGTCGCGAATGTGAATGTGCCTGACCCGCGAGATCACCGCGGGAAGCGCCTCCTGCGGATCCTCGTTTGCCCGGTAGATGTGGCTCGGGTCCATGTCGATGCCGAATGCCGACGAGCCAATCTCCTGCATCGCGCGGAGCGTCGTTGGCGTATCGTGGATCGCCGCCCCTACGTGCGCCTTCACGCAGAGCGTGACGCCGAATGGCTCGGCCGCCTCTGACATCTTCGCGAGCATCTCGATCGACGCCTTGACGTCCTCCTCCACACCGGTCTTCCCGCCGGAGCCGACGTTGACGACCGGGACGCCTATCTCCGCGGCGGCCTCAAAGGCGAGCAGGAGGCGCTGCTCGTCGAGCCGCGTCTCTTCCATGGACAGGAACTCGATCCCCGCGTCCGCGACGATCTGCCTGAGCTCGTTCGCCTGTGACTTCCAGTTCGTGAGGACGAGGTGTTCGCACATCCCCTCAATGGCCGAGATCTCCACACCGTCGTACCCGCATTCGGCGATGTACTTCACCGCTCCCGCGAAGTCGAGGTCCTGGAAGAGTACCGAGTTCACTCCCAACTTGATCATGCTGTCTCCTCTGATCCTGTGATACTAACTGGTTGCGGCGCGGTCGGCCCCGACCAGACGGTCGCGTACCATTTCAACGTTATCCTTCGTGACGTACTCGAAGATGATGGGTTTCCCTTCTGCGTGCTCGTGGTAGAGCCGCATGAACAGCGGCCAGTCGATGTCTCCGTCGCCCACGATCCGGCCCCGCTGGTCGTTGACCTTGCGGTCCTTGCCGTGAAGGTAGGCGATGTGCGGCCCAAGGTACTTGAACATGTCCTCTTCCGAGCTGTTCGCGATGAAGTTCGCCGGGTCGAGCAGGACTTTCAGCCGGGCCGACCCGAGCTGGGTGATGAGGTCGCGGGCGCGCTTGGCGCTCGGCACGACGTCGAGGACGCACGCCTCGAGCGCTATGTCGACGCTCCGCTTCTCCGCGTGCGCGAGCAGTCGCGAGAGACTCGCCTTGATCCGGTCGAAGTCCTCTTCGTACGTGTCCGCGTTGATGCCGCGTCTGCCGGGGATGAACCCGCATTCGGTTGCGACCGTGGGGATACCCGTTACCGAGGCGATATCGATCATACGCTCGAAGTAGCCGAGGTTCGCTTCACGCTCCTCCTCGTTGGGCTCGATCAGATTGGTGAACACGCCAAGAACCGCGACCTCGATCCCGGCGTTGCGGTAGGTCGCAACGATACTCGCGGCCCGGTCGTCGGTCATGTCGGAGAGATCGCTGCGGCCGTTGTAGACCCAGTAGTTCGAGTCGGTCTGGGAGAAGCAGAGCTCGGTCCAGAGCAACCCCCGTTCGGCCATGAACCGCGCGGTCTCCTCATTACTGAACTCGGGGAAACTCCTCGTGACGACGCCAATATTCACGGTAGCTCCTTCAGGGGCCTATCGCAGCCCCGAAAGCATCATAGCAGAACAATGGTTACGATGCCTCCACTCGAGCGACAACCAATAGCACGATACTGCCACTACGGCAGACTCCCGGCGCAGGCGCGGCGGTAGTCCGTCGGACTCATGCCGATGATCCGGCGGAACTGGCGCGAGAAGTAGTTGCTGTCCGAGAACCCCACATCCCCCGAGATGTCGGTCATGGACTCCTGAGTCGTGCGCAGGAGGTGCGCGGCACGAGTGACCCTGACGCGCAGCAGGTACTGCATGGGCGTCGTGCCCGTCGCCTGCGAGAAGCGGCGCATCAGCGTGCGGGTGGACATCGCGACGAGCGGACAGAGATCCCGTATCTCGATCCGTTCCGGATAACGGCTCTCGAGGTACCCCACAACGTACCCCATGTCCAGGAGGTTGCGCTGGGTATCCGAGGTGCTCGTCCCGTAGAGCCGGCACAGGCGCACGATGATGTCAATGAGTAGAGAGACTGCGAGCGCCTGGTATCCTTCCGCCTTCTCCCTCAGCTCCCTCCTGAGCTCCTCAATGCGCTGCTCGATTACGATCCTGCTTTCCGTAGTGAGTTTGAGCTTTCCGCCGAACGAGAGCCGCCGTCGGGCGCCCGGCTCGAGGTGCACGAGCGCCTGATACCCGGCGAGATGGGCGAGCGACTGTTCCCGGTCGAGCACGAACTGTTCGTTGAAGAGTATGTTCGCGATTCGCAGCTCGCGCGCGTTGCGGTACCCGTGGGCATGGTTCTGATCGATGGCGAGCACGTCCCCGGCCGAAATGGGAAACCGGTCATCGTCAAGAAGGTGATCTCCCACTCCCCCAAGGACCACGACGATCTCCGTGAACTCGTGGCGGTGTGTTTCGATGTCGGCCTGGTCGGTAACCTGCACGGATATCGGCACCTCGGACTCCCGCCACATCCCGCGGCTCTCGAGCACCGGAATCTGGGCCGACGTCTGGTCCGTCATCATCTGCCGGCCTGCTACCCGAATACCGACCTCATGCTCTCGCAGTAGTAGCGCACGAGATCCCACTCTGCATCAGGCGCGATGCGATGGTCGGGGCACGGGATATAGCCGCCAAGACCGACGAGCCGCTGCAGACGCTCAACCTCCCGGTCCACGGCGGCCCGGTCCGCGGCGAAGACCCTCTTGTCCATACCGCCGACCCCGCGCACCTCCCGGCCGTACAGCTCGCGCCACGGTTCGATCGACGCTTCCCACGTTCCCACCTCAATGGGAAACATCGTGTTCACGCCGTTCTCGAGCCAGACGGGCACGAGCTCGTCGATCTTGCCGTCGCAGTCGAGCGACACGATGTCGAGCCCGTGGAGCCGGCAGAGGTCGGTGATCCGCCTGTAGTGGGGCCCCACGTACTCGCGGAAGACCGACGGGTTCACCAGCGGCCCCGTCTTGAAGCAGATGTCCTCCCAGAAGTGGGCGTAGTCGAAGCTGAACTCCGGTCGTTCCGCCGCGAGGTGCTCGAGCACGAGCTTCGTGTTCCGGTAGCAGATGTCCGCGATAACGTCGATTGCCTCGCGGTAGAGCGGTTCATCGTCAACGTAGAGGTAGCTGATACCCACTACGCCAATCACCTCGCGGATGTGCCCGTACAGGCTTCCGCAGTGGAGCCCCAGCGGGGTGTCCCGGTCGGCCGGCAGCGAATCAAGCCGATCGAGGTCCACCCGGTCCTCGCTCCACTCGTAGCGGAACCGGTAGTGCTCCTCCCATGACGCGCGGTCGGTGAGCAGATGCTCGATCTCCGCCGGGATCCCTCCCGCGTCCGGCCGCCGCAGCACGATCGCCCCGTGTTGATTGCGCACGTGCTGCGCCCCGTCGGAGAACTCCTTCACGACCTCCGGCTCGAAGGCGGGCCGCAGTCCGCTGTCAGGGTAGAACATCGTCTGCCAGTTGCAGTCGAACCCCAGCCGGCCGCTGATCTCGTAGTCGATCGGGTTGCCGTCACCGTGACCGGCTGCTTCTTCCGCCGTTATGTGTCCCTCATCGCGCCACTTGTCCAGTGTCTCCTGCCAGTACCCGAAGTGCACCAGCGGCAGGCGGTCATACGACTCGTAGTGGAGCACGGCGGAGATTCGTTCGCGATGGTTCACGGAGTATCCTCCTGACACACCGTAGCATCACGCACCGGGAGGGTCAACAATGTCGTCACCCCTGCTGTCGACATCCGCGACGCGCATCAGGTAGGCTGTGACGGGGCGAATCCTCCGGCCGCTCGCCGGTCGTCCCGGCGCAAGGAGGCCGTTTTGCATCATCGTTTCAGACCCAACCGGTTCTGGCTGTACGGCGTCATGCTGGTCTATCTCGTGATCGGCTTCAACCTGAACATCAACATCTACGACGAGGGTATCGTACTCGTGGGAGCTGCACGCGTAGCCGGCGGGGCCGTCCCGTACCGCGACTTCTGGTCCATCTACGGTCCGGGCCAGTTCCATCTCCTGGCGCTGCTCTTCCGGCTCTTTGGCGTTTCCATCCTCGTCGTACGGGTCGCCTCGGTGGCGACCTGGTTCCTCCTGGGATGGATCGTATTCAGGACAGGGCTCAGGTTGCTCTCCCCCGCACTGGCGACCGTCGTCGCCCTCGCCGCAGTGATCCAGGTGGACTTCTTCGGGTTCCACGGCGCGCCGGTGCCAACGGCGGTCCTCCTCGCAATGGCGAGCTCGTACTTTCTGGTAGCCTATCTGCAGACCCGGCGACCACGGCACCTCCTCTCCTGCGGGCTCCTGCTCGGGCTTGTCCCTGTCTTCCGTCACGACATAGGGGGGTACACGCTCGCGGCGCAGGTTCTCGTCCTAGTGCCATACCTCCTTGCCGGGACGCCGGAAAAGCTGTCCGGGATCCGGACGAGGGCGGCCGGCCACTTTGGCCGGTACGTACTCGGGACGTCCGTCTCGTTCCTTCCGGTCTTCGCCTACTATCTCATCACCGTGACTCCCGGCGTTCTCTACGACACCCTCATCCGATTTCCCGCGACTATCTTTCCTGGTGTCCGCGAGCTGCCGTACCCGCCCCTCTTCCCGCCGGGGCTCTTCGATCGGCCGCTGCTCGAGGCCCTGCATCACTTCCAGTTCTACGTCCCTTTCCTCGTGTGGCTGCTGGTGCTCATACAGATCGCCGTCGCGGTTCGACGCCGGGGGAGGAAGACCCTCCTGACGACCGGACTGTGGGTGCGACTCTACTTCCTCCTGCTGGCGGTCTTCTTCTTCGGGCAGGCAGCCGTGCGCTCGGATATCTACCACCTCCTGCCCACCATGATCCCGGTGCTCATGCTTCTGGGGCTTCTTGTTCACGAGCACGACGGGTCCTTGACCGGCTGGGCAGGACGCGTCGTTCAGATCACGGTGGCCGTGTCGCTTGTCTGCTCCGTGGGCTATCCCATCGAGCAGAAGCTTGAAGACAGCGGCCGGGACCTCCGGGGACTGGCGACCGTGTTCACCCACGAGGCGCCCGAAGGCATGCATGCGTTCGGGCTCGACCGTGCGAAGGGCATCTTCGGGTTTCCGCACTTCACCCACTACGAGACGGTGATCGCCACCGTGCAGTCGATCACGAGGCCGGATGAGCCGGTGTTCGTGGGGAACGTCTTCCATGACCGAATCTTCGTGAACGACGTCATGTTCTACTATCTGCTCGATCGCCCTGTCCCCACGCGGTACCACGAGCTGCATCCCGGTCTCGCGGACACACCCGAGGTCCAGCGGGAGATCATCGAGGAGCTGGAGTCGCTACCGGTCAGGTACGTCGTGCTCTGGTATGCACCCGAACACTTCCATACCGAACCCAACGATAGCATGAAGAGTACCGGGGTCACACTCCTCGATACCTATATCAGGGAGACCTACCAGCGGATCGGGGGGCGACAGTGGGACTACGGCATCTATCGACGACGAGAGGCTGGTGCGCAGAACCAGCTATGAGCGGTCCTGCCTGCGTACAGAGGGTCTTCTCCCCAGGTAGATCAGCCCCAGGCCAATGACGCCGGTTACGGCGATGAGCGCCCAGATGCTCCCGGCGAAATCACCCATCCCAAGGAAACCCGGCAGAGCCGCCACGATGAAGAACAGGACGAAGAGCACGCCGGTCACCAGGAGGAATCGCCGCCCGGCGACCCCTTTGCGGAGACCCTGCGTGTAGTAATGCTGCGCGACCAGCACACCGGAGAGCCAGAAGATGACGAATATGATCAGCGCGAAATTGTCTATCGCCTGCCACGCCCAGCGGGAGATGTCGGAGTGCATGAGGAGCGCAACGACGAGATCCCGGAGCATGAACAGCAGGAGGAACCCGAGCCCGCCGGTCACGAGCGACATCACGAGGGCGATTGCGCCCTGAACGAGCACCTTTCGCTCGTCGGTTGGTTCGTGCTTCACTCGTCGGCCTCTCTCTGCCACTGGCGCGACACGGACTCTATCGCCTCGAGCGCGTCCTTTCGGGCATCCTCGTCCGCGACGAGGCCGGTTCGTTCAACATAGCGGGCAAGGCTTCCCAGCCTGCGCCGGATCCTCGCCGCTTCCCTGGCCTCACGCGAGCGGCCGAAGAAGGTGCGACTCCGGGCACGTCCGGTTACCCGGCGCGTATAGTCCTCGCGCCACTTCTGCGGGACCCGGCCGGTGCTCACTATCTCGTCCAGAATGCGGTGTCTCGTTCCGACCATACTCTCCACCAGGAATCGTGTCAGGTAGGCGAACCCTACCATCATCCCGAAGAGCACGAGAACGGTCACGAGGAGGACGATTCCCAGGCTCATCCCGACTGGAACGCGGCAGTCGTCTGGACCGCCGAACTCTGCAGTTCGAGCTCGCCGGCGAAGTGGCAGGCTGCGTAGTGATTCGGCCGGATTTCGCGCAGCGGCGGCGAGTCGGTCTTGCACACCTCCTTCGCAAAGCGGCACCGTGGATGGAAGTAGCACCCGGACGGCGGGTTCGCGGGATTCGCGACCTCACCCTTGGGGATGACCTTGGTCGAACGCAGGCGGGGGTCCGGCTTGGGCTTTGACGAGAGCAGTGCTTCCGTGTACGGGTGGAGCGGTGTCTCGAACAACTCGCCGGTCTCAGCAACCTCCACCATCTTGCCGACGTACATGACTCCCACGCGGTCGGAGATGTACTGGATGACGCCCAGGTCGTGCGACACGAAGAGGTAGCTGAGCGACAGTTTCTGGCGCAGCTCGAGCAGGAGGTTCAGGATCTGCGCCTGGACCGAGACATCGAGCGCAGAAACCGGCTCGTCGCAGACGACGAACCGCGGATTGGTTGCGAGCGACCGGGCGATGCCGATGCGCTGGCGCTGGCCGCCGCTGAATGCGTGGGGGTAGCGCTCCATGTGCCGGGGATCGAGCCCGACGAGCTCGACGAGCTCCCGCACACGCTCGCGAAGCGCGCGCCCTTCCATCAGGCCGTGGCAGACGAGGGGCTCGCCAATGATGTTCAGAACGGTCATGCGCGGGTTGAGCGACGAGTAGGGATCCTGGAAAATGAGCTGCAGCTCGCGACGCGACCTGCGAAGCTCCTCCGCATCGAGCGCGTTGATATCCACGATCGTCCCATCGTCCTTCTGGTACTTGATCTCGCCCGCCGTTGGTTCGATCGCGCGAAGGATGCAGCGACCGAGCGTCGTCTTGCCGCAGCCGGATTCCCCTACGAGACCGAACGTCTCGTTCTCGTTGACGAACAGGTCCACGTCGTCGACCGCCCGGACATACCCGACCGTGCGCTTGAGTATACCTTTGCGGATAGGGAAAAACTTGCGCATGCCCTTCGTGTCGATGATCCGGTGGCCGTTCTCGCTGTTACTCATTCAGTACCCCGCCTTCGGTTGCACGCTTCCCTCGGCGATCCGGCACCGGACCTTGTGCCCCGGCGCCACCTCGGTCAGGG
>SKZO01000309.1 GCA_007127335.1 Spirochaetales bacterium
CCATCGCTGATCATCCGCTGACGCCGCGCGTTCCGTGGGAAGAGCTCCGCGACATGACGCGCGAACCGTGATCCTCCTCGACACGAACGTACTCATCTATGCCTCGCTACCCACAGATCCGTAGCCGTCGTCAGGTAGTTCCCGTATCATCGCCGCCCATGAGCTCAGGCTACCAGGCGCACGACACCAGGCGAAGCAACGGGTATACGCCGGAAGATGCCGTCCTGCTTCACTTCTGGCGCGAGCCGCTCACAGGAGATCGCTGATCCTCCGCACCGGCGAGCGCCACGCAGGAGGCCTCGCCGGGACCGAGGATGCGAAGGAGTTCGACGAAGAGCTCGTTTTCCGGCATCGTCATCGGTTCGGCGGGGAGGATCGAACCCGCGGCGAGTGCTTGCTCCACCACCTCGAGCTCGGAATACCCGCGGATGCGACCGGCCGCGAGCTCTGCGCGGACTTGCTCGGTCACGCGCAGGGATCGGCATGCGATGCCCGATCGGGTGAATCGTCTCCAGACCACGAGCCAACGATTCTCGGCTTTGTAGAAGGCCCAACCGACGAGCGGGGGCGTGGCGAGGAGTTCGTCCTGCCGGACCCGTCGGTCCTCTCGTCACTTCCCGACGGAACGACGCTCTGGGACAGCACTGGCCAGGCATGTTCATCTCCCGCTTCTCGCCCACCCCGCCCGCACCGGTGGTTGCCCGGCGGCTCGTGTGAGATACTCCGGATGCAACCTGCGTCCCGGAGGAGGGCCCCATGAGCGAACCAGTCAACGAGATCTCGCCGGCGAGCCAGGTATACCGGCGCCTCCAGCAGCGGATCGACGAGCTGCCCGTGCCGTTTCCCCGGTCGGACTCGGGGGCGGAGATCAGGCTCCTGCGGGCACTCTTCGACCAGGAGGAGGCGACGGTCGCGCTCGAGCTCAGCGCGGTGGCCGAGCCGGTCGCAGCGATCCACCGGCGGCTTACGCGAGCCGGGATCCATGTCGAGCAGGTACGTCTCGCCGGGCTCCTCGACGGGCTCGTCCGGAAGGGCGCGATCGCGAGCGGCGTTGTCCGGGTTCGAGGCGCCGGCGGGTACCGTCCGGTGCGGACGTACGGGCTCGCGCCGCTTGTGGTCGGAATGTTCGAGTTCCAGGTCGATCGGCTCACGCCCGAATACGTGCGCGATTTCCACCAGTATCTCGACGATGGCTTTCGGGAGTCGGTCGTGGGCGTGAAGACCGGCCAGTTGCGCACGGTGCCGGTACGCAAGGAGCTCACCGCCGGGCGGGCGGTAGGTTCGTACGACGACATCCGGGGGTATGTCCGCCGCCATCCGGGACCGTTCTCGGTCATAAACTGCGTATGCAGGCAGAGCGCGTCGCTCGTCGGCCAGGCGTGCACCACGAGCTCGACGCACGAGACGTGCCTCATGATCGGTCACGTGAACCCGATCGGTCGCGAACTCTCGGGCGAGCAGGTCGTGTCGATCCTCGACAGGGCCCAGGCCGAAGGACATGTTCTCCAGCCGCAGAACTCGCGGCGTCCTGCCTTCATCTGCTGCTGCTGCCGGGACTGCTGCGAGATCCTGCGTAATGCGCGCAAACTCCCTCGTCCGGCGGATGCTCTTGCGACCGCCCACCTCGCGCAGGTACGGATCGAGCGCTGCACCGGATGCGGCGTCTGCGTCAAGCGGTGTCCGATGGACGCGATCGCGCTCTCGGACCGGCGAGCGCGGGTCGACGCGTCGCGCTGCATCGGCTGCGGCCTGTGCGCGACGAGCTGTCCGGAGGACGCGATCTCGCTCGTGCGACGTCGGGGGGCCCGGCGGCCGCCGCGGACCAACACCTGGATGTACCTTCGGATGTACTTCGACCGCGGCGGGCCGCTTCGCGTACTCAGCGTCGGCCTTCGCAAGCTCCTGGGGAAGAAGATCTGATCCAGGGCTCGAGCCACGCGATCCACGCGTCCACCCCCGCTGCCGTTCGACACGACAGCGGGATGAGCGGTACGCCCGGGTTCAGCACCTCGACGCGCCGTCGTGCCGCTTCCAGGTCGAAGTCCGCCAGATCGCCGTAGTCGGTCTTGTTCACGATGACCGCATCGGCGGCGCGGAACATGATCGGGTACTTCAGCGGCTTGTCGTCGCCTTCCGGAAGGCTCAGAATCGCGACGGAAAGGTGGGCGCCAGTATCGTGCTGCGCGGTGCAGATGAGGTTCCCCACGTTCTCCAGGATGATCAGGTCCAGCGCGTCCAGGTCCATGCCGGTTACCGCCACCTCCAGCATCGCCGCCTCGACGTGGCAGAAGCCGCCGGTTTCGATCTGGACCGCCGGAATCCCTTCGGCCGCGATCCTGTCCGCGTCCACGGTCGAGTCGATGTCGGCTTCGACCACGGCGATCGAATACCGGTCGCGGAGCGCCTCGATCGTCCGGAGGATGAGACTTGTCTTTCCCGATCCCGGCGACGACATCAGGTTCAGGAGGGTCACTTCGTGCGAGGAGAGACGCTCCCGGAGGTCCAGAGCGCGGGCCGAGTTCTCCGCAAGGATGCTCTCGCGAATCCGTATCACGCGGGTCTCTTTCATCAGCTGACCTCGATCTCCTCCACGGTGTAGTCCGCCGTGCCTACCATACCGCACCGTCGGCTTCCGCAGGCGGGACACGCGATCCGGTCGACCTCGCTCATCAGCATCGCGAAGCGCCCACGACAATCCTCGCAGACGAACTCCGGGGCCACCCGCTCCACCTCCAGCCGCGCGCCCTCGGCGCGGGTGCCCGCGGCGAGCTTGTCGAAGTAGTGCTGCAGCCACAGCGGCTGCAGATCCGCGATCTCGCTCACGACCAGCAGAACCCGGTGAACGCGATGCGCCCGGTTCCGCCGTGCGTGGCTGAGCACGGTACGGAGAATCCTGTTCGTGACCGCAAGCTCGTGCACCGCCCCTCCGCACTCGTACTGTACCACGTGGCGCGCGGAAAGGGGCTCCGAGCAGTTGCATCGTCAGGCCCTCGCTTTCCGTTCTTCCTGAAGTCGTTCCCATATCCACAGCTTGATGAGTGACTGGCGGCTC